>NZ_JACNAC010000001.1:0-343811 GCF_017349775.1 Pseudomonas sp. GW460-12-10-14-TSB1 | reverse complement strand
TCGTCAACACTTATTTTCACAAATCTGTCATATCAGTCAAAAACGCCCCTAAAAGCAAAGGCCGCCCCCTAGGGGGCGGCCTTTAATACCCTTCTACTTATTACAAGCTAGGGAAGGCGAACTGCGAGGCTTCATGGCTGGCACGCTGCGGCCAGCGCTGAGTGATCGCCTTGCGACGGGTATAGAAGCGCACGCCGTCCGGACCGTAGGCATGCAGGTCGCCAAACAGCGAACGCTTCCAACCACCGAAGCTGTGGTAAGCCACAGGTACCGGCAGCGGTACGTTGACGCCCACCATCCCGACTTCGATCTCGTCACAGAACAGACGCGCCGCTTCACCGTCACGGGTAAAGATGCAGGTACCGTTGCCATACTCGTGATCGTTGATCAGTTGCATGGCCTCTTCCAGACTGTTCACCCGCACGACGCACAGCACCGGCCCGAAGATCTCTTCTTTATAGATACGCATTTCCGGGGTGACGTTATCGAACAGGCAGCCACCAAGGAAGAAGCCTTCTTCATGCCCCGGCACGCTCAGGCCACGGCCGTCGACTACCAGCTTCGCGCCCGCCTTCACACCATCCTCGACATAACCGCTGACCTTGTCCCGCGCCTGACCTGTGACCAGCGGCCCCATGTCCAGGCCACAGGAAGTGCCGGCACCAATTTTCAGCGCCTTGATCTGCGGTACCAGCTTGGCTACCAACGCATCGGCCACCTGGTCGCCGACACACACGGCAACCGAGATCGCCATGCAGCGCTCGCCGCAGGAACCGTAGGCCGCGCCCATCAGGGCACTGACCGCGTTATCCAGGTCGGCATCCGGCATCAGCACGGCGTGGTTCTTCGCCCCGCCCAGCGCCTGCACGCGTTTGCCGCGCTTGGTGCCTTCGGCGTAGATGTATTCGGCAATCGGCGTCGAACCGACGAAGCTCAGTGCCTTGACCTCCGGCGCTTCGATCAGCGCGTCCACCGCGGTCTTGTCGCCGTGCACCACACTCAGCACGCCTTTCGGCAGGCCGGCTTCCAGCAGCAGCTGGGCGATCAGCAGGGTCGAGCTCGGGTCACGCTCGGATGGCTTGAGGATGAAGCAGTTGCCGCAGACGATCGCCAGCGGATACATCCACAGCGGCACCATCGCCGGGAAGTTGAACGGGGTGATGCCGGCAACCACGCCCAGCGGCTGGAAGTCGGACCAGGCATCGATGTTCGGGCCGACGTTGCGGCTGTACTCGCCCTTGAGGATTTCTGGAGCGGCACAGGCGAACTCGACGTTTTCAATACCACGCTTGAGCTCACCGGCGGCGTCTTCCAGGGTCTTGCCGTGTTCTTCGCTGATCAACTGGGCGATGCGCGATTCATTCTGCTCCAGCAGTTGCTTGAAGCGGAACATCACCTGGGCACGCTTGGCCGGCGGTGTGTTGCGCCAGGCCGGGAAGGCCGCCTTGGCGGCATCGATGGCGCTCTGGATAGTTTCGCGGCTGGCCAGCGGCAGCTTGTGGATCGCCTGACCGGTGGACGGGTTGAACACATCGACCGCGCGACCGCTCTCGGTCACCAGTTCACCATTGATCAAATGCGGGATAACGCTCATCGGGGAACTCCTGAAGTTGTCCACAGGCGCCCGCCCAGGGGCGCCTGCTGTTGGTACTTATATAGAGGGAGGAATCAGTCGAGCTTGTTCAGCACTTCGCCGACGGCATCGAACAGACGGTCCAGATCCTGCGGCTTGCTGTTGAAGGTCGGGCCGAACTGCAGGGTGTCACCGCCGAAACGTACGTAGAAACCGGCTTTCCACAGGGCCATGCCCGCTTCGAACGGACGCACGATGGCGTCGCCATCCCGTGGGGCAATCTGGATGGCACCGGCCAGGCCGTAGTTACGGATGTCGATGACGTTCTTCGTGCCCTTGATGCCGTGCAGTGCCTTCTCGAAATGCGGCGCCACCTCAGCGACGCTCTGCACCAGGTTTTCCTTCTGCAGCAGATCCAGTGCCGCCAGGCCGGCCGCACAGGCCACCGGGTGCGCCGAGTAGGTGTAGCCGTGGGGGAATTCCACTGCGTATTCAGGAGTCGGCTGATTCATGAAGGTCTGGTAGATCTCGGAGCTGGCAATCACCGCGCCCATCGGAATCGCGCCGTTGGTGACTTGCTTGGCGATGCACATCAGGTCCGGGGTCACGCCAAAGCTGTCGGCACCGAACATCTTGCCGGTACGACCGAAACCGGTGATCACTTCGTCGAACACCAGCAGGATGTTGTGCTGGTCGCAGATTTCCCGCAGGCGCTTGAGGTAACCCTGTGGCGGCACCAGCACGCCAGCGGAACCGGCCAGAGGCTCGACGAACACCGCGGCGATGTTGGAGGCGTCATGCAGTTCGATCAGCTTGAGCAGCTCGTCGGCCAGGGCGATACCGCCCTGCTCCGGAATGCCACGGGAGAACGCGTTGCTTGCCAGCAGGGTGTGCGGCAGGTGGTCGACATCCATCATCGCCTGGCCGAACAGTTTACGGTTGCCATTGACCCCGCCGAGGCTGGTGCCGGCAATGTTCACGCCGTGGTAGCCACGGGCACGGCCGATCATTTTGGTCTTGGTCGACTGGCCTTTCAGGCGCCAGTAGGCACGCACCATTTTCACCGCGGTATCGGCGCATTCGGAACCGGAGTCGGTGAAGAACACATGGTTCAGGTTGCCCGGGGTCAGCGCGGTGATTTTCTCGGCCAGCCGGAACGACAGCGGGTGACCATACTGGAAGCCCGGTGAGTAATCGAGGGTGCCCAATTGCTTGGCCACCGCTTCCTGGATTTCCTTGCGGGTGTGGCCGGCACCACAGGTCCACAGGCCGGACAGCGAGTCATAAACCTTGCGGCCCTTGTCGTCGACCAGCCAGCTGCCTTCGGCGGCGACGATCAGACGTGGATCGCGCTGGAAGTTGCGGTTGGCGGTGTAGGGCATCCAGTGAGCATCGAGCTTGAGCTGGCTGGCCAGGGAAGCTGGAGCGTTTTCATGCATGTTCATGGGGCAAAACCTCGCAGGGCAATAAGCGGCGCAGGGATCGGAAAGCGTTGTTGCAGCTAAGTTGCCACGGCTATAAAGTCGGTGAAATCCAACTTTTATAACCTTCAGGCAGTGGTTCACTAAACTATGAGCAGCCGTCGCGCCGACCCGCTGGCACAAGTCAGCGACTTTGATATCCGCCTGCTGCGGATCTTTCGCAGCGTGGTCGAGTGCGGTGGCTTCTCCGCCGCGGAAACCGTGCTCGGCATCGGTCGCTCGGCCATCAGCCAGCAGATGAGCGACCTCGAGCAACGCCTGGGCCTGCGCCTGTGCCAACGTGGACGCGCCGGCTTTTCACTGACCGAAGAAGGGCGCGAGGTGTATCAATCGGCCCTGCAGCTGTTGAGCGCCCTGGAAAGCTTTCGCACCGAGGTCAACGGCCTGCACCGCCACCTGCGTGGCGAACTGATCATCGGCCTGACCGACAACCTGGTCACCCTGCCCCACATGCGCATCACCCATGCCCTGGCTCAACTGAAGGAGCGCGGTCCGGACGTGCAGATCCAGATCCGCATGATTGCTCCCAACGAAGTCGAACAAGGGGTGCTCGACGGACGCCTGCATGTCGGCGTGGTGCCCCAGGCCAGCGCCTTGTCCGGGCTGGAATACCAGCCGCTGTACAGCGAACGCTCACTGCTTTACTGCGCCGTCGGCCATCCGCTGTTTTATGTCGACGACAAGCAACTGGATGATCGGCGCCTCAACGAACAGGACGCCATCGCCCCGACCTTCCGCCTGCCCGCCGAGATCCAGGCCCATTACCAGGCGCTCAATTGCACCGCCAGCGCTTCGGATCGTGAAGGCATGGCGTTCCTGATCCTCACCGGACGCTACATCGGTTACCTGCCGGACCACTACGCCAGCCTCTGGGTCCAGCAAGGGCGACTGCGCGCCCTCAAACCCGCTTCACGTTTTTATGACCTGAGCCTGGCATCGGTCACACGCAAGGGTCGTCGCCCCCATTTGGTGCTGGAAAGCTTCCTGGACAGCCTGGCGGCCACCCGCTGAAAAAACAGAAAATGCCATCAAAGCCCCACACTTATTGGCTTACAGCGGGGATAACTCACAATAACCTGAGCAGATGGACAGCTTTTTGCAGAGCACTAGGACCTTGAACCCTCAGCCCTGAGTTCCCAGTCCATGCAGCCAGACACCTCCAGCCAAAGCGATCTGATCTACGGTCTCGACGATCGCCCGAAACCCCTCGCCGCGATACTCGCCGCCCTGCAGCATGTGCTGGCGAGCTTCGTCGGCATCATCACCCCACCGCTGGTGATCGGCTCGACCCTGGGCCTGGGCGCCCACCTGCCCTACCTGATCAGCATGGCGCTGATGGTTTCCGGCGTCGGTACCTTCATCCAGGCGCGTCGGCCATTCGGGATCGGCGCGGGGATGATCTGCCTGCAAGGCACCAGCTTCGCCTTCCTCGGCGCGGTGCTGTCCGCGGGTTTTCTGGTCAAGCAACGGGGCGGCAGCCCGGAAGACATCCTGGCGATGATTTTCGGTGTGTGCTTTTTCGGCGCGGCGGTGCAGATCCTCCTGAGTCGCTTCATCGGCCAATTGCGCCGGGTCATCACCCCGCTGGTCACCGGCATCGTGATCACCCTGATCGGCGTCAGCCTGATCAAGGTCGGCATCACCGACCTGGGCGGTGGCTTCAATGCCGCGGACTTCGGCGCCCCCGGCAATCTGGCGCTGGGGCTGTTCGTGCTGTTGACGATCATCCTGCTGAACCGCTCGAACACGCCCTGGGTACGGCTGTCGGCGATCATCATCGGCCTGGCCCTGGGCAGCCTCGCCGCCTGGTTCAGCGGCAAGCTGGCGCCCCAGGCATTGCCCGACCTGCCGCTGATCAGTCTGCCGACACCCTTCCGCTTCGGTTTCAGCTTCGACTGGACGGCGTTCCTGCCCGTGGCACTGATCTACCTGATCAGCACCATCGAAACCGTCGGCGACCTGACCGCCAACTGCATGCTCGCCCGCCAGCCCATCAGCGGCCCTTCTTATATAAGCCGGCTCAAGGGCGGCATTCTCGGCGACGGCGTCAGTTGCATGATCGCCGCGACCTTCAGCGCCTTCCCCAACACCACCTTCGCCCAGAACAACGGGGTGATTCAGCTGACCGGCGTAGCCAGCCGCCATGTCGGCCTGTACATCGGCCTGTTGCTGTTTTGCCTGGGCCTGTTTCCATTGATCGGCGCGGTGCTGCAGCAAATCCCCAAGCCGGTGCTGGGCGGCGCCACCCTGGTGATGTTCGGCAGCGTCGCCGCAGCCGGCGTGCGCATCCTCGCCCAGGCGCCGCTGGACCGACGCAGCATGCTGATCATCGCCACCTCCTTCGGCGTCGGCCTGGGGATCGCGGCGCAACCGAACCTGCTGCATTTGTTGCCCAAGGTGGTGCAGAACCTGTTCGATTCGGCGATCACCAGCGGCGGCCTGACCGCGATCCTCATGTGCCTGTTGCTGCCGGAAGACCGGGCTGCGCTGCGTGACGCAAATCCGGCTCGCGAAAGCGACACCCTGGAACCGCTTTGAGGGTTTTCTGCCCATTAAGGCTTGTCTGAGGCCTGTGGGTGCGCTATCAACGCACTGCTTGCACCCACAGAACAGCTCGGAAACGCCTATGACCCTTGAAGTCCCAGCCCACGCCGGCCCTCAAACCGCCAAGCCCGCCAGCCGTATTCGCCAGAAAAACGAAGAAGCGATCATCAAGGCCGCCGAAGACGAGTTCGCCCGTCACGGTTTCAAAGGCACCAGCATGAACACCATCGCGCAGAATGC
Organism: Pseudomonas sp. GW460-12-10-14-TSB1; assembly: GCF_017349775.1. Lineage (NCBI taxonomy): Bacteria > Pseudomonadati > Pseudomonadota > Gammaproteobacteria > Pseudomonadales > Pseudomonadaceae > Pseudomonas > Pseudomonas sp. GW460-12-10-14-TSB1. Next base: position 337,973 of record NZ_JACNAC010000001.1, on the reverse strand, counting down.
CGGCCTGCCCAAGGCCAACCTGCACTACTACTTCACCAACAAGCTTGGGCTGTATGTCGCGGTGTTGAGCAACATCCTCGAGTTGTGGGACAGCACCTTCAACACCCTGACCGCCGAGGACGATCCGGCCGAAGCGCTGACCCGCTACATCCGCGCCAAGATGGAGTTCTCCCGGCGCCAGCCCCAGGCCTCGCGGATCTTCGCCATGGAGATCATCAGCGGCGGCGAATGCCTCAGCGAATACTTCAGCCAGGATTATCGTGCCTGGTTCCAGGGGCGCGCCGCGGTGTTCCAGGCCTGGATCGACGCCGGCAAAATGGACCCGGTGGACCCGGTGCACCTGATCTTCCTGCTGTGGGGCAGCACCCAGCACTACGCCGACTTCGCCACCCAGATCTGCCGCGTCACCGGTCGCAGCAAGCTGACCAAGCAGGACATGGAAGACGCCGGCAACAACCTGATCCGCATCATCCTCAAGGGTTGCGGCCTCAAGCCTGCCTTATAAAGAACACAGCGCATGCCCTTTACCCTCGCCGGCCTTTGCGAATACCGCGAAGAGATTCGCAAAAGCCGCTTTATCGCCCTCGCCGCTCCGATCAACAGCGCGGCCGAGGCCCAAGCCTTTATCGAACAGCACAGCGATCTCAACGCCTCCCACAACTGCTGGGCCTGGAAATTCGCCGACCAATACCGCAGCAGCGACGATGGTGAGCCTGGCGGCACCGCCGGCCGGCCGATCCTCGCGGCCATCGAAGCCCAGGACTGCGATCAGGTCGCGGTGCTGGTGATTCGCTGGTACGGCGGCATTCAACTGGGCACCGGCGGCCTGGCCCGCGCCTATGGCGGCAGCGCCAACAAGTGCCTGCAAGGCGCCGAACGCATCGAGCTGGTCAGCCGGGTAGCCCTGCGTTGCGCCTGCAGCTTCAGCGAACTGGCCCTGGTCAAGCTGCGGGTCGCCGAACTCGGCGGGCTGCTGGTCAAGGAACAATTCACGGCCAACGGCGTGGAGCTGCAACTGGCCCTGGGCGAAAGCCAGATTGCCACCTTGCAAAGCCAGCTGGCCGACCTGAGTCGCGGGCGCATCCTCTTGCAGCGCTGAGTGCACCAACACCGCACTCACGTCTCGAAATCTTCCTGTGCACAGCGGCCCGGTGGATAGCCGACTTGCCCACACCTGCTGTGTACCCGGCTGTGGATAACCTGAGCACACTTGCCTGTAACCCTTTTGCAACGTGGCTTTGCGGCGGTTGTTCACTTTTCAGCCAATCGGCCGCCATAAATACATTTTTCAAGCTAAAACAGTAAGTTAGCTCTGTTTATCGCCTTTAGAAGAAAGCCACACAGTGCTTATGCCCGACCTTTGGGCTTGCGCACAAATACTGTGGAGCAAGCTGTGGATAACCCGTGCAAGGCTGCGCCAGCCGCCGATACGGCAAGGCTTGCAGGCTGCTGATCACTTTTCGACCAACCTTGCGTGGGCAAAACCGCCACCCTTTCAAACACCCTGCCCCGAACTGGTGCCAGGTGCCGGTGCAGTGGACGACCTGAAGGTGCACAAGACCGCGGTCCATCGCGGCCCGGACGCTTTCCTGACTCACTGGCCAGGAAATTGCTTTATCCACAGGCATAACGTTCAGCGACCCGAGTCCGTCATGCCCAACCCCGTTCCCATCCCCGATGCAACACCCCGCCTGCAACTGCGCAGGATCACCAAGCGTTATCCCGGTTGCCTGGCCAACGACGGGATCGACCTGAGCATCCAGCCCGGGGAAATCCATGCCCTGCTCGGTGAAAACGGCGCCGGCAAAAGCACCCTGATGAAGATCATCTACGGGGTGACCCAGGCCGACTCGGGCGAGCTGATCTGGCAAGGGCAGCGTCAGCTGATGCGCAATCCGGCCCAGGCGCGCAGCCTGGGGATCGGCATGGTGTTCCAGCATTTCTCGTTGTTCGAGACCCTGAGCGTGGCGCAGAACATTGCCTTGGCCATGGGCGCCGCGGCCGGTACGCCGAAGCAACTGGAGCCGAAGATTCGCCAGGTTTCGCAGCGCTACGGCATGGCCCTGGAGCCGGAACGCCTGGTGCACAGCCTGTCCATCGGCGAACGCCAGCGGGTGGAAATCATTCGCTGCCTGATGCAGGACATCCGCCTGCTGATCCTCGACGAACCGACCTCGGTGCTGACGCCCCAGGAAGCCGATGAGCTGTTCGTCACCCTGCGCCGCCTAGCCAGCGAGGGCTGCAGCATTCTGTTCATCAGCCACAAGCTCGGCGAAGTCCGCGCCCTGTGCCACAGCGCCACGGTACTGCGCGGCGGCCGGGTTGCCGGGCACTGCATACCGGCCGAATGCTCGGACCAGGAACTGGCGGGGCTGATGGTCGGCGAAGCCGCGGGCCTGATCACCGACTACCCGAAGGCCAGGGGCGGCGACGCCTTCCTGCAGGTCCAGAAGTTGTCCTGGCCCAATCCGGACCCGTTCGGCTGCTCGCTCAAGGACATCGACTTGGAGGTGCGCAGCGGGGAAATCGTCGGCATCGCCGGGGTCGCCGGCAACGGCCAGGATGAACTGCTGGCCCTGCTCAGCGGCGAACAGCGCCTTGATCGTGCCGCGGCTGCCACCTTGCGCTTCGCCGGTCAGTACGTCGCCCACCTACGCCCCGATACCCGCCGTGGGCTGGGACTGGCGTTCGTCCCGGCCGAGCGCCTGGGCCACGGCGCCGTGCCGGAACTGAGCCTGGCGGACAACGCCCTGTTGACCGCCTTCCAGCAAGGGCTGGTGAGCAAAGGCCTGATCCAGCGCGACAAGGTGCTGGCCCTGGCCGAAGACATCATCCGCCGCTTCGCGGTGAAAACCCCGGACAGCCAGACCGCCGCCCGCAGCCTGTCCGGCGGCAATCTGCAGAAATTCATCCTCGGCCGGGAAATCCTCCAGCACCCCAGGCTGCTGATCGCCGCGCACCCGACCTGGGGCGTCGACGTCGGCGCCGCCGCGACTATCCACCGGGCCTTGGTGGCCCTGCGCGATGCGGGGGCGGCGATCCTGGTGATCTCCGAAGACCTAGACGAACTGTTCCAGATCAGCGATCGCCTGGCGGCCCTGTGCAGCGGTCGCCTGTCGGCGCTCAAGGCCACCGCGGACACCAGCCCGGTCGAAGTCGGCGGCTGGATGGCCGGCCAGTTCGATGCCCCCGCCCACTCATCTGCTCAGCCGGCGTAACGGAGTTCTTTATTTATGCTGCTTTCCCTCGAACCCCGCGGCCAGCAATCGCGCCTGATGCTCTGGTGCTCGCCGCTGCTGGCTGCCGCCCTGACCCTGGGCTGCGGCTCGCTGCTGTTTGTCGCCCTGGGCCACGACCCGCTGGAAACCCTGCACACCTTGCTGATCGCCCCAATCAGCGACCTGTACGGCGTCTCCGAACTACTGGTCAAGGCACTGCCGATCCTGCTCTGCGCCCTCGGCCTGGCCGTGGCCTATCAGGCACGGATCTGGAACATCGGCGCCGAAGGCCAGTTGCTGCTCGGCGCCCTGGCCGGCAGCGCCCTGGCGGTGAACATCATCGACCTGCAAAGCCGCTGGGCGCTGGTGCTGATCCTGTTCACCGGCACCCTGGCCGGTGCCGCCTGGGCCGGGCTCACCGCCTGGTTGCGCACCCACTTCAACGCCAATGAAATCCTCACCAGCATCATGCTCAACTACATCGCCCTGAACCTGCTGCTGTATTGCGTGCACGGGCCGTTGAAAGACCCGGCCGGGTTCAACTTCCCCGAGTCGGCGATGTTCGGCGATGCCAGCCGCCTGCCGCTGCTCCTGGAAGATGGCCGGGTGCACGCCGGGGTGTATTTCGCCCTGCTGGCCCTGGTGGCGGTGTGGGTGCTGCTGCAAAAGAGCTTCGTCGGTTTCCAAATCAAGGTGCTGGGCCTGGACAAACGCGCCGCCGGCTTCGTCGGTTTTCGCGAGAGGCGCCTGATCTGGCTGGCGCTGCTGATCAGCGGTGGGCTGGCCGGCCTGGCCGGGGTGTGCGAAGTCACCGGCCCCATCGGCCAGCTGGTGCCCCAGGTGTCCCCCGGCTACGGCTATGCGGCGATCACCGTGGCCTTTCTCGGCCGCCTGCACCCCATCGGCATTCTGTTTTCCAGCCTGCTGATGGCGCTGCTGTACATCGGTGGCGAGAACGCGCAGATGAGCCTCAACCTGCCGCAAGCCATCACCCAGTTGTTCCAGGGCATGATGCTGTTCTTCCTGCTGGCCAGTGACGTGCTGATTCTCTATCGGCCGCGCCTGAACCTGCGTTGGGCACGTCGCGCCACCACCCCTTCCGTGCAGGCAGGAGCGCTGTGATGGACATCGATCTGTTGAGCAATATTTTCTACGCCATGATCCGCTGCGGCACGCCGCTGCTGCTGGTGGCCCTGGGCGAGCTGATCTGCGAGAAGAGCGGCGTCCTCAACCTCGGCCAGGAAGGCATGATGCTGTTTGGTGCGGCGATAGGTTTTATCGTCGCCCTGAGCAGCGGCAACCTGTGGCTCGGCGTGCTGCTGGCGATGCTCGCCGGGATGCTGCTGTCGGCGCTGTTCGCCCTGGTGGCGCTGGTGTTCAACGCCAATCAGGTGGCCACCGGCCTGGCCCTGACCATCTTTGGTGTCGGGCTGTCGAGTTTCGTCGGCGCCAGTTGGGTCGGTAAACCGCTGGCCGGATTCGAGCCCATGGCGATTCCGCTGCTGAGCGAGATCCCGCTGATCGGGCGCATGCTGTTTGCCCAGGACCTGCTGGTCTACCTGTCCTTTGCCCTGTTCGCCGGGGTGGCCTGGGTGATCCTGAAAAGCCGGGTCGGCCTGATCATCCAGGCGGTCGGCGAAAACCCCGATGCGGCCAGCGCCATGGGCCTGCCGGTGCTGCGGGTACGCACCCTGGCGGTGCTGTTCGGCGGCGCCATGGCCGGCTTGGCCGGGGCTTACCTGTCCCTGGCCTACACACCGATGTGGGCGGAAAACATGAGCGCCGGTCGCGGCTGGATCGCCCTGGCGCTGGTGGTGTTCGCCAGCTGGCGGGTGTGGCGCCTGCTGCTCGGCGCCTACCTGTTCGGCCTCGCCAGCATCCTGCATCTGGTGGCGCAAGGGCTGGGCCTGGCGATTCCCTCGAACCTGCTGGCGATGCTGCCGTATGCCGCGACCATCCTGGTGCTGGTACTGCTGTCCCGGGATGCGCTGCGCACCCGCCTGTATGCGCCGGTGTCGCTGGGGCAGCCGTGGCAGGCGGGGCGTTAGGCGGCGTCCATACGGACGTTATCGCGGGCAATCGAGCGTCGACCGGCCGCTCCTACAGAGGCTGATGGCTGGCGATGGGCTCCCGCTCACCCACCGGCCACAACTGCGCCGCCGCCCAGGCCAGTTCGAAAAACAGGATCACGCCGATCAAGGCCGTGCCGCCCTGGGCCAGGGCGTAGATCTGCCAGGTGGAGAACAGTAGCCGCCCGACAGCGTCGTAACGCCCGAAGGCCAGCTGCGGATCGCGAATGCGCAGCACCGACCAGACGCAGACGATCGAGCCCATCAGGTTGACCATCAGCATATGCATGGGCTCGAACGGCGGCAGTTCGCCGGGCAGGTTGAAGGCCTGACTCCACTGCTGCATCAGCCCGTGCAGGGCGAGAAAGCTCCAGGGAGTGACAAAGGCAGCAGTGACGATCAGGTCGTACCAACCGCTGGCCCGCACCAATTGACGGTATTGCGCTGTGCTCCACATAAAAGGCCGCTCCGGCTATTCAAGGAGCACACAGGCTAAAGCCTGGAGTATGCTCCAGGGTCAAGCCCTTCCGAGACTCCAGCATGCGCATCGGTGAACTTGCCCAGGCCTGCGCCGTCAGCCGCGACACCCTGCGTTTCTACGAGCAGCGCGGATTGATCGCGGCGCAACGCACCGCCAACGGCTATCGTGATTACCCCAGCGACATGGTGCAGCTGGTGCTCTACATCAAGACCGCGCAACGCCTGGGCTTCAGCCTCGGCGAGATTGGCAACAGCGTTGCCGCGCTGTGGCAGTCGAGCGATCCGGACAGCGCGGTGACGCAACTGCTGCAAGACAAACTGACGCTGATCGAGACCCGTATCAGCGAACTGGGCGAGTTGCGCCAGGAGCTGCAACAACGGCTCGGCCAGCGTTGCCCATTAAATCCATGATCTTCACTCATCAAGGAATTCCTGCATGTCTACGCCAAAAACCGCACTGATCATCGGCGCCTCCAGAGGCCTGGGCCTGGGCCTGGTGCAACGTCTGCTGGACGATGGCTGGCAGGTCACCGCCACCGTGCGCAACCCGCAAAAAGCCGAGGCGCTCAAGGCCCTGGGGCCGGTCCGCATCGAACAGCTGGACATGGACGATCAGCAGGCGGTGATCGCCCTGAACCAGAAGCTCAAAGGCGAAGTGTTCGACCTGCTGTTCGTCAACGCCGGGGTCAAGGGGCCGGACGACCAGACGCCGGGCAAGGCGACCCTGGCGGAAGTCGGCCAGCTGTTCTTCACCAACGCCGTGGCGCCGATCAACCTGGCCCAGCGTTTCGCCCCGCAGATCCGCCCGGACAGTGGTGTGCTGGCGTTCATGAGTTCGGTGCTGGGCAGCGTGACCATGCCCGACGCGCCGGAGCTGGCGCTGTACAAGGCCAGCAAGGCAGCGCTGAATTCCATGACCAACAGCTTCGTGACCCAGCTCGAGCAGAAGCTCACCGTGCTGTCGCTGCACCCGGGCTGGGTGAAAACCGACATGGGTGGCGAAGGCGCGGACATCGACGTCGAGACCAGCACCCGCGGCCTGATCGAGCAGATCAATGCCTATACCGGCAAGGGCGGGCACCATTTCGTGAACTACAGGGGCGAAACCATTCCTTGGTAAGCGGCGCCTGAAGGTATGCATCGCGGGCAAGCCTCGCTCCTACAGAGGACGAACTTGCCCGCGATAGACCGCAACGCGGTCTCGCCGTAAACTGCACCCGCGTCGATCCTGACGCCCCTGGATCAGCAGACAGGGCAACACTGAGCTGGCTAACCTGAACCCACTTTCAGAGGAGCCGGCCACCATGCCTGCGACCCGTACCTGGTTAAAAAATCCCCTCGCCATTTTCACTGGCAATGCCCTCGACGCCCGTGGCGGCCTGGTGCTGCAAGACAGCCTGATCGTCGAAGTGCTCGGCGCCGGCCAGCAACCTGCCCAGCCCTGTGGACAGGTCTTCGATGCCCGCGAGCATGTGCTGCTGCCGGGGCTGATCAACACCCATCACCACTTCTATCAGACCCTGACCCGCGCCTGGGCGCCGGTGGTCAACCAGCCGCTGTTTCCCTGGCTGAAAACCCTGTACCCGGTCTGGGCCCGGCTGACCCCGGAGAAACTCGCCCTGGCCAGTAAAGTGGCGTTGGCCGAATTGCTGCTGTCCGGCTGCACCACCGCCGCCGACCACCACTACCTGTTCCCCGAGGGCCTGGAAAACGCCATCGACGTGCAGGTGGCCAGCGTGCGCGAACTGGGCATGCGCGCCATGCTCACCCGCGGTTCCATGAGCCTCGGCGAAGCGGATGGCGGCCTGCCGCCGCAGCAGACCGTGCAACAGGGCGAGGTGATTCTCGCCGACAGCCAGCGGTTGATCGCCGACTACCACGAACGCGGCGCCGGCGCGCAGATCCAGATCGCCCTGGCGCCCTGCTCGCCGTTCTCGGTGACCCCGCAGATCATGGCGGCCAGCGCCGAACTGGCGGAAAAAGTCGACGTGCGCCTGCATACCCACCTGGCGGAAACCCTCGACGAGGAAGACTTCTGCCTGCAACGTTTCGGCCTGCGCACCGTGGACTACCTGGACAGCGTCGGCTGGCTCGGCCCGCGGACCTGGCTGGCCCACGGCATCCATTTCAACCCGGATGAAATTGCCCGCCTCGGCGCGGCCGGGACCGGCATCTGCCATTGCCCGAGTTCCAACATGCGCCTGGCCTCGGGCATCTGCCCAACCCTGGAGCTGACCGACGCCGGCGCGCCTGTGGGCCTGGGCGTGGATGGTTCGGCCTCGAACGACGCCTCCAACATGATTCTCGAAACCCGTCAGGCCCTGTACCTGCAGCGCCTGCGTTACGGTGCCGAGAAGATCACCCCGGAGTTGGTACTGGGCTGGGCCACCCAGGGTTCGGCACGGTTGCTGGGGCGCAACGATATCGGCGAACTGGCCGTGGGCAAGCAGGCCGACCTGGCGCTGTTCAAGCTCGATGAACTGCGCTTCTCCGGCAGCCATGATCCGTTGTCGGCGTTGCTGCTGTGCGGCGCGGACCGGGCGGACCGGGTGATGGTCGGCGGTCAGTGGCGGGTGATCGATGGGCAGGTCGAGGGCCTGGACCTGAAGGGGTTGATTGCCAATCACAGCCAGGCGGCCCGGCAGTTGATTAGCGGCGTCTGATCGAACGCCATCGCCGGCAAGCCTCGCTCCATGCATCTGCAGGAGCGAGGCTTGCCCGCGAAGCTTTTAAAGGCCCAGCAACGACAACATGATAAAGGTCGCGAACAGCACGAAGTGAGTCATGCCTTCGATGGCATTGGTCTCACCGTCGTTGAGGTTGATCGCGCTGACGATCAGGGTGATGAAGATCATCACGGTCTGCACCGGGGTCATCGCCATCTGGAACGGCTGGCCGGTGTAGAGCGCCATGGCTTCCATCACCGGCACCGTCAGGATCACCGTCGACAACGACGCCCCCAACGCAATATTGACCACCGACTGCATGCGATTGGCTAACGCTGCGCGCAGGGCCGTGAGAATTTCCGGCGCCGCGGAAATCGCCGCCACCAGGATCGCCGTGATCACCGGCGGCGCGCCTGTGCCTTCCAGCCCCAGGTCGAGGGTCTTGGACATCACCTCCGCCAAGGCGCCGATCAACACCACGCCGAACACCAGGGTGGCGATGGAAAACGCCAGGCTGACAGGCGCTGGCTGATCTTCCGTCGGTTCTTTCTTGCGGCGTTTTTCCGGGTAGCTGTAGCTGAAGAAGTAGCTGTGGGCGCCGACCTGCATGCGCAGGAACAGGGTGTACAACAGCACCATGGCGCCAATGGTGAAGGCCGAGTAGAGCTTCCATTTCGACTCGGGAATGAACTCCGGCACCACCATTGACACGCCCATGGCGGTGAGGATCATCACGCTGTAGGAACGGGCCGAGTCGTCGTTGTAGGCCTGTTCGCCATGCTTGATCCCGCCCATCAGCGCGGCCAGGCCGAGGATGCCGTTGATGTCGAGCATCACCGCCGAATAGATGGTGTCGCGTACCAGGGTCGGTGAGGCCTCGTTGCTCATCATGATCGCCAGGATCACCACTTCCACCAGGACCGCGGCGAGGGTCAGGATCATGGTGCCGTAGGGGTCGCCGACCTTCTCGGCCAGCAGCTCGGCGTGATGGGCGACGCGCATCGAGGCGGCGACGATGAAACCGATCAGCACCAACCCGCAGATCAGCGCCACGCCCTGGCCGCTGTTGAGCAGCGCATGCTCCAACGGATAGGCAACCAGCGCCGCGAGCAGCGCCAGCAACAGAAAACTTTCTTGCTTGAGTGAAGTGAACATTGCAGTCCTTTGACCGGATAAATCGAGCAGTAAGAGATGAGCTAAGGACTGCATGGAGTCACTAACGTTTCGTTACACCTTAGTGCACCAAGGGTTGGCATGGAGTGGGCGTGGCGCACTGGGTTGGCTCTTGGGCGGCCTTGAGATTGAGCGCGGGCAAGCCTCGCTCCTACAGGATTTACGCCATGCCGGATCCCGTGATCGCCGCGACTCTGTAGGAGCGAGGCTTGCCCGCGAAGGCCTCACCCCGGCCCCCGAAGATTTTGTTGTCCTGTTGGTCAGCTATTTGCATTGAGCCATTCCAGCCTCGCCCCACAACAAAATGGAGTCCGGATTCATGCATAAACGTCCGTTGCAAAAACTGCTGTGCGCCCTCACTGCGGCCATCGGTCTGAGCGTCTCGCTGAGTGCCAGCGCCGCCGATCCGTTGAAGGTCGGCTTCGTCTATATCGGCCCGATCGGCGACCACGGCTGGACCTATCAGCATGAACAGGGGCGCCTGGCGCTGGTGGAGAAATTCGGCGACCGGATCAAGACCAACTACGTGGAGAACGTCGCCGAAGGCGCCGACGCCGAGCGGGTGATCCGCAACATGGCCAAGGACCAGTACGACCTGATCTTCACCACCTCCTTCGGCTACATGAACCCGACCCTGAAAGTCGCCAAGCAGTTTCCCAAAACCACCTTCGAACACGCCACCGGCTACAAGCAGGACAAGAACCTCGGCACCTACCTGGCCCGCACCTATGAAGGTCGCTACGTCGGCGGCTTCCTCGCGGCGAAGATGACCAAGAGCAAGAAGGTCGGCTACATCGCCTCCTTCCCGATCCCGGAAGTGATCCGCGACATCAACGCCATCCAACTGGCCCTGAACAAATACAACCCGGGCACCGAGATCAAGGTGGTGTGGGTCAACTCCTGGTTCGACCCGGGCAAGGAAGCCGACGCCGCCAACGCCCTGATCGACCAGGGCGCCGACGTGATCTTCCAGCACACCGACAGCCCGGCGCCGATCCAGGCCGCCGAACGCCGTGGCGTGTATGCCGTGGGCTACGCCTCGGACATGGCCCACTTCGGGCCCAAAGCGGTGCTGACCTCCATCGTCAACAACTGGGGCCCGCACTACATCCAGGCCACCCAGGGCGTGCTCGAGCACAGCTGGAAATCCCAGGACTACTGGGGCGGCCTGAAGGAAGGCACGGTCCAATTGCCGATCAGCGACCTGGTGCCGGCCGAGGTCAAGCGTGAGGCCGAGCAGATCATCGCCGACATCAAGAGCGGCGCCTTCCACCCGTTCACCGGGCCGATCAAGGATCAGGCCGGCGTGGAAAAACTCGCCGCCGGGGTCAGCGCCAGCAATGCAGAGCTAGCGTCGATGAACTATTACGTGGAAGGCATGAAGGCCGACATTCCGAAATGACTCGCCTGTAGCCGCTGCCGCAGGCTGCGCCAAGGTCCGAAGGACCTTTGCTCGATCTCAAGAGCACGCCCCCTCCGGGGTCGATCGCAGCCTGCGGCAGCGGCTACAGGGCAGTGGCTACCTTGAGAGCATTTATATGAACCAGCTTCCAATCATCGACATCAGCCCGCTCTACGGCGACGACGCCCACGGCTGGAACAGCGTTGCCCAGCAGATCGACCGCGCCTGCCGCGAATGGGGTTTTTTCTATATCAAGGGCCACCCGATCACCTCCGCACGCATCGGCCAGTTACTCGACGCCGCCCGGCAGTTCTTCGCCCTGCCGGCCGCCGAGAAACTCAAGATCGATATCACCCAGACCCGCCACCATCGCGGCTACGGCGCGATCGCCACCGAGCAACTGGACCCGGACAAGCCCAGCGACCTCAAGGAAACCTTCGACATGGGCCTGCACCTGCCGGCCGAACATCCCGAGGTGCTCGCGGAAAAACCGCTGCGCGGCAGCAACCGGCACCCGGATATCGCCGGCTGGGAAACGTTGATGGAGCAGCACTACCTGGACATGCAGGCCCTGGCCCAAACCCTGCTGCGGGCCATGACCCTGGCCCTGGGCATCGAGCGCGACTTTTTCGACAGTCGCTTCAAGGAGCCGGTCAGCGTCCTGCGCCTGATCCATTACCCGCCGCGACACACCGCCAGCAGCGACGAGCAGCAAGGCGCCGGCGCCCACACCGACTACGGCTGCATCACCCTGCTCTACCAGGACAGCGCCGGCGGCCTGCAGGTGCGCAACGTCCAGGGCCAGTGGATCGACGCCCCGCCCATCGAAGGTACCTTCGTGGTCAACCTCGGCGACATGATGGCGCGCTGGAGCAACGATCGTTACCTGTCGACGCCGCACCGGGTGATCAGCCCGCTGGGGGTGGACCGCTACTCGATGCCGTTCTTCGCCGAGCCCCATCCGGATACCCGCATCGAATGCCTGCCCGGCTGCCAGGATGCCGAGCATCCGCCGAAGTACCCGGCCACCACCTGCGCCGAATTCCTCTTGTCGCGGTTTGCCGATACCTATGCCTATCGCCGGGAACTGCAAGCGTCCTGATCGCCCGGTTGGTCAGGTTTTGCCGAATAGTCCGCGTGCGCCTGTAGAATGCCAGCCCTTATGGGCGCGATGAAATCTGACGCGCCCGCGCAGCCCTGGGAAAACCTGGGGCCGGCGCCTGTCATCACACCTTGCGGTTGGCTTTTCGCCGCAGGATGATGGAGCGCAACACGTTCACGCAGCGCTCGACTGCACCTGATGAGATCACACCCATGTACGACTGGCTGAACGCCTTGCCCAAGGCCGAACTGCACCTGCACCTCGAAGGATCCCTCGAGCCCGAGCTGCTGTTCGCCCTGGCCGAACGCAACAAGATCGCCCTGCCCTGGAGCGATGTGGAAACCCTGCGCAAGGCTTATGCCTTCAACAACCTGCAAGAGTTCCTCGACCTGTACTACCAGGGCGCGGGCGTACTGCGCACCTCCCAGGATTTCTACGACCTGACCTGGGCCTACCTGCTGCGCTGCAAAGCGCAGAACGTCATCCACACCGAACCCTTCTTCGATCCGCAGACCCACACCGATCGCGGCATTCCTTTCGAAGTGGTGCTCAACGGCATCGCCAGCGCACTGAAGGATGGCGAGCAGCAACTGGGCATCACCAGCGGCCTGATCCTCAGCTTCCTGCGCCACCTGAGCGAAGACGAAGCGCAGAAAACCCTCGACCAGGCGCTGCCGTTCCGCGAAGCCTTTGTCGCGGTCGGCCTGGACAGTTCGGAAATGGGCCACCCGCCGAGCAAGTTCCAGCGGGTGTTCGATCGTGCCCGCAGCGAAGGTTTCCTCACTGTGGCCCACGCTGGTGAAGAAGGCCCGCCCGAGTACATCTGGGAAGCCCTCGACCTGCTGAAGATCCAGCGCATCGACCACGGCGTGCGCGCCTTCGAGGACGAGCGGCTGATGCAGCGCATCATCGACGAGCAGATCCCGCTGACCGTCTGCCCGCTGTCGAACACCAAGCTCTGCGTGTTCGATCACATGTCGCAGCACAACATCCTCGAGATGCTCGAGCGTGGAGTGAAGGTCACCGTGAACTCCGATGACCCGGCCTACTTCGGCGGCTACGTCACCGAGAATTTCCACGCCCTGTACACCCACCTGGGCATGACCCAGGATCAGGCCAAGCGCCTGGCGCAGAACAGCCTGGATGCGCGGCTGGTCAAGCCGTAAACCCCATCGCGGGCAACCTGCCCGCGATAACCCTGTAGCCGCTGCCGAAGGCTGCGAAAAGGCTCGAAGAGCCTTCCGAGGCTCTCAAGAGCGGCGCCCGCTACGCGGTCGATCGCAGCCTGCGGCAGCGGCTACGGGTCAAACGCCGACTTCGCTCAACTCCTCCAGCGTCTTGCCCCGGGTCTCCATCCCGAACAGCCAGACCACCGCCGCGGCGACCGCGAAACACAGCGCGCCCAGGGCGAACACCCCACCCTGCCCGGTCATCGGGAACACCACGCCGGTCACCAAAGGCCCGAGCAGCGAACCGATGCGCCCCACCGCCGAGGCGAACCCGGAACCGGTAGCCCGCGCCGAGGTGGGATACAACTCGGGCGTGTAGGTGTAGAGCACCGCCCACATGCCGAACAGGAAGAACTGCATCAACAGGCCGGAGCTGATCAACAGCGCCACGTTGCCGCCGAACACCGCGCTCTGCCCGTAGAAAAACGCCATGACCCCACCGCCCAGCAGGGTGATCACGCACACCGGCTTGCGCCCCCAGAGTTCCACCAGCCAGGCGGCCATGAGGAAGCCGGGAATCCCGCCGAGGGAAATCAGCACCGTGTAGTACACCGACTGGGTCACGGCGAAACCCGACTGCTGCAGCAAGGCACTGAGCCACGAGGTCAGGCCATAAAAACCCAGCAGGGCAAAGAACCACACGCTCCAGATCATCATCGTGCGTTGGCGATAGAGCGGCGACCAGATCTCGCGCAAGGCCGAGAAGAAATGCCCCGGCACGCTTTCCACCCGCGGCAGGCGCACCGGCTCGGGCAGATCCGCGCGCTGCAACGAGGCGCGGACCTTATCCTCGATCCGCCGCAGCACCTGGTCGGCATCGGCGTGCCGCCCGGCCTGCTCCAGCCAGCGGGGCGACTCGGGAATGAAGAAACGGATCGCCAGCACGAACACCGCCGGGATCGCCAGGACCAGGAAGATGTCGCGCCAGCCGATCAGTGGCAGCAGGAAGTAGGAGAGCACGCCCGCCGCGACGAAGCCCAGCGGCCAGAAGCCGTCCATCAAGGCGATATAGCGCCCGCGCCGCTTGGCCGGGATCATCTCCGACAACATCGACTGGGCAATGGGAAACTCCATGCCCATACCGATCCCCAGCAGCACCCGGAACAGGGTCAGGCTGTCCACCGTCTGCGCCGTGGAGCACAGGTAACTGGCGATGCCCCAGAGCACGATGCTCCACTGGAACACCGGCTTGCGCCCGAAGCGGTCGGCGAGCATGCCCGACAGTGATGCGCCGACCACCATGCCGAAGAAACTCGAACTGGCCAGCAGGCCGGCCTGGGCTGTGCTCAAGCCGAACTCGGCTTTGATCGAGCCGAGCAGGAAGGTCATCATCGCCAGGTCCATGGAGTCGAAGAAAAACGCCAGGGCGATGATGATGAAAATGACTCGGTGATAACCGCTGATGGGCAAGCGTTCCAGACGCTCCGCCGCACTGTATCCCTGACTTGCCATGCCCCGTCCCCCCGATTGAATGGTCTGCAATCGAGTGTGCAAGATCGACGCCGCCGCTCAGTGCTGGATACGACCTGCCCGCACCCTGCAACGACGCCGCCGGCCAGGGTCAGTGATCGGCGTGGGTGGGCTTGGGGTAGTGCACGGAAATTTCAGCGCAGCGCGCCTGCAACATGTCCCGCAGCAGCTTCACCGGTTTGCTCAGCTGCGCCCGATGGGCGCACAACAGGTTCAGCGGTGCCCGTTCGCAGCGCAGCTCCGGCATCAGCACCTTGAGCCGCCCGGCCAGCACATCGGCCGCCACGTCGAGCCAGGACTTGTAGGCAATGCCCCGCCCCGCCACCGCCCACAGGCGCACCACATCGGCATCGTCGCTGAAGCGATCGCCGCTGACCGTCAGGCCGACCTCGCGCTTGCCGTCATGGAAACTCCAGTGGTCGTGCACCCGGCTGCCGAGCATGTAGAGCAGGCAATTGTGCTGGGCCAGTTGCTCCAACTGACGCGGCTCGCCATGGCGGGCCAGGTAGTCGGGGGCGGCCACCAGCACCCGGCGGTTCTGCGGCGCGACC
Organism: Pseudomonas sp. GW460-12-10-14-TSB1; assembly: GCF_017349775.1. Classification (NCBI taxonomy): domain Bacteria; kingdom Pseudomonadati; phylum Pseudomonadota; class Gammaproteobacteria; order Pseudomonadales; family Pseudomonadaceae; genus Pseudomonas; species Pseudomonas sp. GW460-12-10-14-TSB1. The sequence goes on along the minus strand of NZ_JACNAC010000001.1, from coordinate 322,613 downwards.
GGCAGGGCCACCAGGCTGGAGTCTTCCGGTTCGCCGTAACGCAGGGCGATGTCCACCGGTTGGCGAAACAGGTCGGCAATGCGGTCGCCCAGCAGCAGGCGCACCGTGAGTTTGGGATGCTCCAGCTGGAACTGGTCGAGCCAGGGCAACAACAGGTTGCGGCCGAAATCCGAAGGCGCGGACAGCTGGAGAACGCCGCTGACCTGGTCCTGCCCGCTGGCCAGCAGGCGCCGCCCTTCCTCCAAATTGCTCAGGGCCGCGCGGGCGTATTCAAGAAACCCTTCGCCCTCGGCGGTCAGGCGCAGGCTGCGGGTCGAACGCGCCAGCAGCCGGGCGCCGAGTTGCTGCTCGATACGCTTGAGGGCGGCGCTGGCCACCGCCGCCGACAGGTCCATGACCCGCGCCGCGGCGGACAGGCTGCCGAGGTCGGCGGCGCGCACGAACAATTGCAGGTCATCGAATCGCAGCATCTGGTTCACCGGGCATTATCAAAAAAATATTGAAAGAGACTGCTGTTTTAGCCGGTTTTATCTGCCAGGGAAATGGCCAATGATCAGCGCACTCTCACACCAGCCCGTCATAACCGCCCTGAAGGACACCGCCATGTCGCAAGCCTTTACAGCCATCGCCACCCTTGTCGCAAAGAGCGGCCAGCAGGCCCTGCTCAAACGCGAACTCACAGCCCTGGTGCAACCGAGCCGTGAAGAAGCCGGCTGCCAGTACTACAACCTGCACCAGGATGCCGAAGACCCAGGCACCTTTTATGTACTGGAGCGCTGGGACGATGAGGCGGCCCTGGAGTTTCACAACGCCACGGCGCACTTCCAGCATTTTCTCAGCCAGACCCGCGAAGCAATCGAGCATTTCGAAATCAAGCGCCTGCTGCTGATCCCCTGACCCAACCTTTATCTTCATCAGGAAAACTCACCATGAAAGCCATCGCCTACTACGCCTCCCTGCCGATCAACGATCCCCTGTCCCTGCAAGACATCGAACTGCCGGAACCAGTCGCCGGCCCGCGCGACCTGCTGGTGGAAGTCAAAGCCATCTCGGTCAACCCGGTGGACACCAAGGTCCGCCAGAACGTCCAGCCTGAAGGCGGCGCCGCCAAGGTGCTGGGCTGGGACGTGGCCGGGGTGGTCAAGGCGGTGGGCAGCGAAGTCAGCCTGTTCAAGGCCGGCGACAAGGTGTTCTACGCCGGCTCGATCGCCCGCGCCGGTGGCAACAGCGAACTGCATGTGGTGGACGAACGCATCGTCGGCCATATGCCCAAGAGCCTGGGTTTCGCCGAAGCCGCCGCCCTGCCGCTGACCGCGATCACCGCCTGGGAACTGCTGTTCGAGCGCCTGCAGATCGCCGAAGGCCAGGCCGATCAGCAACAGAGCCTGTTGATCGTCGGCGCGGCCGGCGGCGTCGGTTCGATCCTCACCCAACTGGCCAGCCAGCTCACCGGTCTCAAGGTCATAGGCACTGCCTCGCGCGCCGAAACCCAGGGCTGGGTGCGGGAGCTGGGCGCCGACCTGGTGATCGACCACAGCCAGCCATTGAGCCAGGAGCTGAAGAAGGCCGGCCAGGCCAGCGTCACCCATGTGGCCAGCCTGACCCAGACCGACGCGCACCTGGACGAACTGGTCGAGGCCCTCGCGCCACAGGGTCGGCTGGCGCTGATCGACGATCCGAAAACCCTCGACGTGACCAAGCTCAAGCGCAAGAGCCTGTCGCTGCACTGGGAGTTCATGTACACCCGCTCGCTGTTCGAGACCGCGGACATGCAGGAGCAGCACAAGCTGCTCAATCGAGTCGCCGAGCTGATCGATGCCGGCACCTTGAAGACCACCCTCGGCGAGCACTTCGGCACCATCAACGCGGCCAACCTGCGGCGTGCTCACGCCTTGCTGGAAAGCGGCAAGGCCAAAGGCAAGATCGTGCTGGAAGGGTTCTGAGGCAGGGATCGGACGGCGTCCTGCCGGCTCCGGAAAGGGGCAGGATGCCGTCAGTCCGACAGTTGATCCTTGTCATACTTGTGACCGTATTCGGGTCTACACTGGGGGCCTTTGCAGTGCAAATCTTTTACCCGAGGAGGTCAGCAATGAAGATCCTGATAAAAGAATTGGCAAAATCCCAAGGCACCCAATGGCAGGTTCAACTCGACCAACATGCGGTAACTTTCCGCAGCGAGGCCGAAGCCCGAGCCTTCGCCAATACGCTGGAAACGCGTTTGCACGCCCCCCATCGATTCCCCGAAAGCCAACAGCGCGCCGCCAGCTGATTACAGCTGAGCGGCTTGCAGCGCCCTGGCGTTCTGCAATTTCCGGGTGACCATCGCCAGCGTCACCACCAGAATCCCACACAGGCTGATGACCGTCGCCATCGGCACGGCGCTGCCGTCGTGCAGCACGCCCACCAGCGCCGCGGCGCCGGCCGCCACGCTGAACTGCAGGCAGCCGAGCATCGCCGAGGCACTGCCGGCCCGTGCGCCCTGACCGTTCATGGCACAGGCCGAGGCATTGGGAATGATGCAACCCAGGCTGGCGATGCAGATGAACAGCGGCACCAGCAGCGGCCAGAGTTGTGCCGGGTGCAACGAGCTGACAGCGAGCAGCGCCAGGCCACCCAGCAGATAGATCCACACCGTGCGCGCCAACAGGAACGCAGGACCGCGCTTGGCCAGCAATCGCGCATTGATCTGCGCCACCAGGATGAAGCCGCCGGCGTTGATCCCGAAGAACCAGCCGAAGTGCTCGGCCGGCACACCGTAGAGTTTGATAAAGACGAAAGGCGAACCGGCGATGTAGGCGAACATCCCGGCGATGGCAATGCCCCCGGTCAGGGCATGGCCGAGAAACACCCGGTCAGCCAGCAGCCGACCGTATTGGCGCAAAGCCCCGGACAACGGCTGGCGCGGCACCTGGGCCGGCAGGCTTTCCGGCAAGCCCAGCGCCACCGCCAGGCCGGCCAGGGCGCTGAACAGGGTCAGCATGATGAAGATCGACTGCCAGCCGTAGAGATTCACCAGCAGGCCGCCGAGCATCGGCGCCAGGATCGGCGCCAGGCCCATCACCAGCATCAGCTGGGAAAACACCTTGGCCGAACCCACCGCATCGCACTTGTCGCTGACCACCGCCCGGGAAATCACCATGCCCGCGCAGCCACCGAGCGCCTGGACGAAGCGCGCACCGATCAGCCATTCCAGGTTCGGCGCGTAGGCACAGGCCAGGGACGCCAGGGTGAACAGCCCCACCCCGACCAGCAACGGGATGCGCCGGCCAAAGCGGTCGGCCACGGGGCCGTAGGCCAACTGGCCGATGGACAGGCCGAGGAAGTAGGCCGCCAGGGTCAGCTGGACGTGTTTTTCATCGGTGCCAAAGGCCAGCGCCATCGCCGGGAACGCCGGCAGATAGAAGTCGATGGCCAGAGGACCGAAGGCGCTCAAGGCGCCGAGAATCAGGATTGTGCGAAGGTTCATCAGGCATCCAGGTGCGGGTCGGTCGGCAGTCCGACAGTTTATCCGCGCTTGGAGGCCTTGAACATTCCGATAGGTCGCTAACTATTAAAAAGACCAGGTAAATCCGTCAGGCCAGCTTGACCGCATAGCCTTCTTCGCTGATCAGGCTGATCACCTCGTCGGCGGACAAGCGGCTTTCCACACCCACTTCCCTGGCCCCGAGATCGACCTTGACGCTGGCCGCCGGATCCTTGCTCTGCACCGCCTGAGTGATGGCCCGGACGCAGTGACCGCAGGACATTCCTTCGACATTGAACACTTGCATGACGCTTCTCCTGTTGTGAGGGTTATCGCCAGTCTTGGCCTTGCCACCATGGCAAGGTCAAGTTCCGGATACATCTGCCGGGCTGGCAATAGTCCACGCGCTCGGCCAAGCTTCACCCTCAATGACACGACACTAGGAGATTCAGCCATGCGCTGGTCGGTTATCAGCCTGTTCAGCCTCCTCGGCCTGATCGCGGCCACCCCTTCGGTCAACGCCGCCGGCGAGGACTACGGCGTCCTGATCATTTCCCGGGAACGGCTGGAAGTTGCCACGTCCTGCGAAATCGGCCTGTACATCCAGGACCAGCTGGCGGGCCGGCTGTTCCAGGAACAAGCCACGTCCTTCAACCTGCCGCCGGGAAAAGTCTCGCTGCGCCTGAAACTGCTGCCGGGGCAGATGCCGGGCTGCAACCCGGGCATGCTCGCGCCGGGCTCCCAGGACATCAGCCTCAAGGCCGGCGACGTGCTGAAGTTCCGCATCGCCATGAGCCCGTCGGGCCTGCACCTCCAGCGTACCGGCCTGGGATATTGAGACACCGGGTCGTCGCCTGCGCCCTTTCCCTCCCCGGAACCGGCACGGGCGACGATCCGGGCTTCGCCCACCCCCGAGACAGATTGAAGCACCCCGCACCATGGCGCTTGACCTTGCCAGCATGGCAAGGTTGATCCTGTAGACAACCGTTTACAGGGAGTGTCAGTGATGTCCGAATCAACCACTTTTGACCTGCCGATTGCCGGCATGACCTGCGCCAGCTGCGCCGGGCGCGTGGAACGCGCCTTGAGCAAGGTCGCGGGCGCCATGGCCGTCAGCGTCAACCTCGCCACCGAACAGGCCCGTGTCCAGGCGCCCAGCGACAGCCTGCCGGCGCTGATGGCCGCCGTGCAGGATGCCGGCTACAGCGTGCCGGCCCATAGCCTGGAACTGAACATCGGCGGCATGACCTGCGCCTCCTGCGTCGGCCGCGTGGAACGTGCGCTGAGCAAGGTGGCCGGGGTCACCCGGGTCAGCGTCAACCAGGCCAACGAACGCGCGCACGTCGATCTGCTGGGCCAGGTCGATAGCGCCGACTTGATCGCCGCCATCGACAAGGCCGGCTACTCCGCCACCCTGTGGCAGGCCGAACACCCCGAGCGCGACGATCAGCAGCAACGCCTGCAGCGCGAACGCTGGTCCCTGGTGCTGGCGATCTTGCTGGCCCTGCCGCTGGTACTGCCCATGGTGGTGCAACCCTTTGGCCTGCACTGGATGCTGCCGGCCTGGGCGCAGTTCGTCCTGGCCACACCGGTGCAATTCATCTTCGGTGCGCGTTTTTATGTCGCCGCCTGGAAAGCCGTGCGCGCCGGTGCCGGCAACATGGACCTGCTGGTGGCCCTGGGCACCAGCGCCGGTTATGGCTTGAGCCTGTACCAGTGGGCCATCACCCCCGCCGGCGGCATGCCGCACCTGTACTTCGAGGCCTCGGCCGTGGTGATCGCCCTGGTGCTGCTGGGCAAGTACCTGGAAAGCCGCGCCAAGCGCCAGACCGCCAGCGCCATCCGCGCCCTCGAAGCCTTGCGCCCGGAACGGGCGATCCTGGTCGTCGATGGCCGTGAGCGGGACGTGGCGATCAGCACCCTGCGCCTGAATGACCTGGTGCTGGTCAAGCCCGGCGAGCGCTTCCCGGTGGACGGTGAAGTAGTCGAGGGCCAGAGCCATGCCGACGAAGCCCTGATCAGCGGCGAAAGCCTGCCGGTCCCTAAACAACCTGGCGACAAAGTCACCGGCGGCGCCATCAATGGCGAAGGCCGGCTGCTGGTGCGGACCCTGGCCCTCGGCGCAGAAACCGTACTGGCGCGCATCATCCGCCTGGTGGAAGACGCCCAGGCCGGCAAGGCGCCGATCCAGAAGCTGGTGGACCGGGTCAGCCAGGTGTTCGTGCCGGCGGTACTGGTGCTGGCCCTGGCGACGCTGATCGGCTGGTGGCTGTATGGCGCGCCGCTGGAAACCGCGCTGATCAATGCGGTCGCGGTACTGGTCATCGCCTGTCCCTGCGCGCTGGGGCTGGCCACGCCGACCGCTATCATGGCCGGCACCGGCGTCGCCGCCCGCCACGGGATCCTGATCAAGGACGCCGAGGCCCTGGAGCGCGCCCATGAAGTCAGCGCCGTGGTGTTCGACAAGACCGGCACCCTGACCTCCGGCACGCCGCGCATCGCCCACCTGGATGCGGTCGATGGCGACGAAGACCGCCTGCTGCAACTGGCCGGCGCCCTGCAACGCGGCAGCGAACACCCGCTGGCCAAGGCCGTTCTCGACCTGTGCGCCGAACGCCAGCTGGCGGTGGCCGATGTCAGCGCCAGCCAGTCCCTGACCGGTCGCGGCATCGCCGGCACCCTGGACGGCCGCCAACTGGCCCTGGGCAACCGGCGCCTGCTGGAAGAAAGCGGCTTGCAAGCCGGCGACCTGGCAGCCTCGGCCCAGGCCTGGGAAACCGAAGGCCGCACCCTGTCCTGGCTGATCGAACAACAGCCGCAACCCCGTGTACTGGGCCTGTTCGCGTTTGGCGACACCCTCAAGCCCGGCGCCCTGCAAGCGGTGCAACAACTGGGCGCGCGCCATATCGGCAGCCACCTGCTGACCGGCGACAACCGCGGCAGCGCCAAGGTGGTCGCCGAGGCCCTGGGCATCACCAACGTGCACGCCGAAGTGCTGCCGGCCGACAAGGCCGCCACGGTCGCCGAACTGAAAAAGACCGGCGTGGTGGCGATGGTCGGCGACGGCATCAACGACGCCCCGGCCCTGGCCGCCGCCGATATCGGCATCGCCATGGGCGGCGGTACCGATGTGGCGATGCACGCGGCGGGGATCACCCTGATGCGCGGCGACCCGCGACTGGTGCCGGCCGCCCTGGAGATCAGCCGCAAGACCTACGCGAAAATCCGCCAGAACCTGTTCTGGGCCTTCGTCTACAACCTGATCGGCATTCCGCTGGCGGCGTTCGGCCTGCTCAACCCGGTGCTGGCCGGAGCGGCCATGGCGCTGTCCAGCGTCAGCGTGGTGAGCAATGCGCTACTGTTGAAAACCTGGAAACCCAACGACCCGGAGGACGCCCGATGAACATCGGCCAAGCAGCCCGCAAGAGCGGCCTGAGCGCCAAGATGATCCGCTACTACGAGTCCATCGGCCTGCTCAGGCCGGCCCATCGCAGCGACAGCGGCTACCGCCTGTACGGTGACGACGACCTGCACAGCCTGGCCTTTATCAAGCGCTCGCGGGACCTGGGGTTTTCCCTAGAGGAAGTGGGCAAGCTGCTGACCCTGTGGCAAGACCGCCAGCGCGCCAGCGCCGATGTCAAAGCCCTGGCCCGCCAGCACATCGACGAGCTCAACCGGAAAATCGCCGAGCTGGCCGGGTTGCGCGACACCCTGCAGGATCTGGTAAAGCACTGCCACGGCGACCACCGCCCGGATTGTCCGATTCTCAAGGACCTTGCTTCGGGCGGGTGCTGCGCGTGATGTAGTCGCTGCCACAGGCTGTGATCGGCCTGAGCGGCATTCCGTGCGAAGAGGACGTGTTCTTCAAGATCGCTGGAAGGCTCTTCGAGCCTTATCGCAGCCTGCGGCAGCGGCTACGTGATTCACGGGCACAAAAAATCCGGCCAAGGCCGGATTTTTTGTGCCTGTGAATCACTGCATCCAGGGCGGAGGCGGTGGCTCCTCGGACTTGGTCGGTGACGCGTCGTCGGCCATGCGCATGGCCTGGCGCCGCTCCTCGTCCAGGCGCGCCGCCTCGATTTCCCGCAGCACGCCGCCAACATCCGCCAGTTCTTCCGGATCGTCGAACTCGCCGGTCAACACGCTGGCCGGGTGCAGGGTGCCGGCTTCGTACAGCGCCCACATCTCCTTGGCGTAACGGGTGCACTTGAGCTCCGGGGCAAAGCGCCCGAAGTAGGACGCCATGTTGCCGACATCCCGCTCCAGCATGCTGAAGGCGTGGTTGTTGCCCGCAGCATCCACCGCCTGGGGCAGGTCGATGATCACCGGGCCATCGGGGGTCAGCAGCACGTTGAACTCGGACAGGTCACCGTGCACCAGGCCGGTACACAGCATCAGCACGATCTGGGAAATCAGGAAGGCGTGATATTCGCGGGCCTGATCCGGCTCCAGCACCACGTCATTCAGGCGCGGCGCGGCATCGCCGTACTCATCCGCCACCAACTCCATCAGCAGCACGCCTTCGAGGAAGTCGAACGGCTTGGGCACCCGCACGCCGGCGTTGGCCAGGCGGAACAGCGCCGCCACTTCGGCGTTCTGCCAGGCGTCTTCGGCCTCCTTGCGGCCGAACTTGGACCCCTTGGCCATCGCGCGAGCCTGACGGCTGTTGCGCACCTTGCGGCCTTCCTGATACTCGGCCGCCTGACGAAAACTTCGTTTGTTCGCCTCCTTGTAAACCTTGGCGCAACGTAATTCGTTGCCGCAGCGCACCACATAAACAGCTGCTTCTTTACCACTCATGAGTGGGCGCAGCACCTCGTCGACCAGACCGTCCTCGATCAGGGGTTCAATGCGTTTTGGAGTCTTCATCAGCTTTTATCAGGGGTCCTTTATTACCAAACACGCGAATGTCACTCGTTATACGGCAATCCTCGCACCACGGGGAGAGGTTACCGACCTACGACAGTGCGGATGCACTCAATGTGCCAGGTCAACCCATCATATCGACAGGCTCGACCGACCAGGATCATAGCCGAGTGCTCACCATCTGCTCGTCGCCGAAAGCCAAGACACAGGAGACAGAAGCTGACGAGCGCTTCGCGCTCGATCGCGAGCAAGGGCTGCCCAACCCGGGCCCTCAGCGCTCGACAATCGCCGTCACACCCTGGCCACCGGCGGCGCAGATCGAAATCAGGCCACGTCCCTTCCCCGCCACCTCCAGCAGCTTCGCCAGGTTGGCGACAATGCGCCCGCCGGTGGCGGCGAACGGATGCCCGGCGGCCAGCGAACTGCCTTTGACATTCAGCCGGCTGCGGTCAATGGAACCCAAGGGCGCGTCCAGCCCCAGGCGGCTCTTGCAGTAATCCCCATCCTCCCAGGCCTTGAGCGTGCACAGCACCTGCGCGGCGAAAGCCTCATGGATTTCGTAGTAATCGAAGTCCTGCAGCGTCAGACCGTTGCGCGCCAGCAAGCGCGGCACCGCGTAGACCGGGGCCATCAGCAGCCCTTCCGCGCCGTGGACGAAGTCCACCGCCGCCGCCTCGCCGTCGCGCAAATAAGCCAGGATCGGCAAGCCACGTTCCTTCGCCCATTCCTCGCTGCCCAACAGCACCAGGGACGCGCCATCGGTCAGCGGCGTGGAGTTGCCCGCGGTCAGGGTGCCCTTGTCGCTGCGTTCGAACACTGGCTGCAGTGACGCCAGCTTTTCCAGGGTCAGGTCCGGACGCAGATTGTTGTCGCGGGTCAGGCCGAGAAAGGGAGTCATCAGATCGTCGTGCCAGCCCTCGGCATAGGCGGCGGCCATTTTCTGATGGCTCTCCAGCGCTAGTTGATCCTGCTCGTCGCGGGGAATGTTCCAGGTCTGTGCCATCAGCTCGCAGTGCTGGCCCATGGACAAGCCGGTACGCGGCTCGCCATTGCGCGGCAGTTCCGGCTTGAGGTGCTGGGGTCGCAGTTGCAGGAAGGTCTTGAGTTTGTCGCCCAGGGTCTTGCCGCGGTTGGCCTGCAGCAGGATCTTGCGCAGCCCTTCGTTGACCCCGATCGGTGCGTCCGAGGTGGTATCGACGCCGCCGGCAATGCCGCAGTCGATCTGCCCCAGGGCGATCTTGTTGGCCACCAGCAACGCCGCTTCCAGGCCGGTGCCGCAGGCTTGCTGGATATCGTAGGCCGGGGTGGTCGGCGACAGCCGCGAGCCGAGCACGCATTCGCGGGTCAGGTTGAAATCCCGGGAATGCTTGAGCACCGCGCCAGCGGCCACCTCGCCCATGCGCAGGCCGTGCAGGCGGTAGCGTTCGATCAGGCCTTCCAGGGCCGCGGTCAGCATCGCCTGGTTGCTCGCGGTGGCGTAAGGCCCATTGGAACGGGCAAAGGGGATGCGGTTGCCGCCGATAATCGCAACACGACGCAGCTGAGTCATGGAAAGCTCCCTATTCTGTGAATGGCACAACCGACAAGCGTAGGTTCTGTACGAAAAGTCGCCGAGCGGCGATCAGGCAAGGCAAAAACAGGCGAGGAAGCGGAGTGTAGGGGCCTACATGAGCATTCCGAGCCTGTTTTTAACGCAGCATGATCGACGCGCAGGCAGTTTACGTACAGAACCTAGGTTGTATCTCATGGATCGAACGACCTAAGGCCCCTCGTGGTCCACACTTTGAACCCCAGTTCCTGGAGAGTGTTCCATGTCAGATCGCTACATCGACTTCGCCAACTCGTCCATCGGCCACCGCCTGGTCGGGGCCCTTGGCCTGCCGTCGCCGGTGCGTCTGGAGCGCTGGCAGGCCGGCCGCATGCGTCCGGTCGAGGGGGCGCTGCTGATCGGCGGCGGCCCGCTGACCCAACAGGTCGGCACCATCGCCCCGCGGCTGACCGAGAGCATCTACAGCTACGGCACCGATCCGACCCTCGCCACCGCCTGGATTCCCGGCCACGGCCCCAGGCTCAAGGCCGTGGTGTTCGACGCCAGCGACCTCCTGCAGACCGACCAGCTCAAGCAATTGCGCGAATTTTTCCAGCCGCTGATGAAAAACCTCGAGCCCAGCGCACACCTGGTGATCCTCGGCCGCGCCCCGGAAACCCTCGGCGATCCGTTCGCCGCCAGCGCCCAGCGTGCCCTGGAGGGCTTCAGCCGTTCCCTGGCCAAGGAGCTGCGCAGCGGCGCCACCCTGCAATTGCTGTATGTCGGTGACGGTGCCGAAAGCCAGCTGGAAGGCGCGCTGCGCTTCTTCCTCTCGCCGAAAAGCGCTTACATCTCAGGCCAGGCGATCCGCCTGAACCCCTGCGCCACCCAGGTCCAGGACTGGACCCGGCCCCTGGCCGGCGCGCGAGCACTGGTCACCGGCGCGGCGCGCGGCATCGGCGCCTCGATCGCCGAGACCCTGGCCCGGGATGGCGCCCAGGTGGTGCTGCTGGACGTGCCCGCCGCCAAGACCGATCTCGAAGCCCTGGCCGCGCGCCTGGGCGGCCACGCGATCACCCTGGATATCTGCGCCGAAGACGCCGCGCCGCGACTGGTGGAACAGTTGCCGGACGGCATCGATATCCTGGTACACAACGCCGGGATCACCCGCGACAAGACCCTGGCCAACATGACTCCGGAATTCTGGGACGCGGTGCTGGCGGTCAACCTCAACGCCCCGCAGGTGCTGACCAAGGCGCTGCTGGACAGCGGCACCCTGCACGACAACGGCCGGGTGATCCTGCTGGCGTCCATCAGCGGCATCGCCGGCAATCGCGGGCAGACCAACTATGCGGCGAGCAAGGCCGGGCTGATCGGCCTGTCCCAGTCCTGGGCTCCGCTGCTGCGGGAGCGCGGCATCAGCATCAACGCGGTGGCCCCGGGTTTTATCGAAACCCAGATGACCGCGCACATTCCGTTCGCCCTGCGCGAGGCCGGGCGGCGCATGAGTTCGCTGGGGCAAGGCGGCCTGCCGCAGGACGTCGCCGAAGCCGTGGCCTGGCTCGGCCAGCCGGGCAGCGGCGCGGTCACCGGGCAAGCGCTGCGAATCTGTGGGCAAAGCGTATTGGGAGCCTGAACATGAGCCTGCAATGGAATGAGCTGGATACCCCGCCGAACCTGCCCGAGCTGTACTGGAAGGCCGCAACCCGCCGCAAAATCACCGGCACCGAGCTGCCTGAATATGGCCTGCGCCGCCAGGTGAGCGTGCAACCGGCGAAGCTTGCGGCCTATCGCCAGGTCTGCGGTTTTGCCGAGAACGGCCTGCTGCCGCCGACCTATCCCCACGTGCTGGCGTTCGCCCTGCAGATGCAATTACTGACCGCCAAGGACTTCCCCTTCCCGCTACTGGGGTTGATCCATCTGGCCAACCGCATTCGCATCCTGCGGCCCATGGGTGGGGTCGGCGACCTGAGGGTCGGGGTGCGTGTGGACAACTTGCAGCCCCATGCCAAAGGCGCGGTGTTCGATCTGTTGACCAGCGTCGACGACGCCCTCGGGCCTCTGTGGGAAGCACAAAGCCGGATGCTCTGTCGGGGCGTGAAACTGTCGGGCGAAGCCCAGGCGGAAGAGCCCCAGGGCGAGGCCAGCCTCAGCGAGCTGATGCGCTGGCAAGCTCCCGCCGATATCGGCCGGCGTTACGCCCGGGTATCCGGCGACTACAACCCGATTCACCTGAGCGCGGTGAGCGCCAGAATGTTCGGCTTCCCCCGGGCCATCGCCCACGGTCTGTGGAACAAGGCGCGAACCCTGGCGGCGTTGAGCGAGCATTTGCCGGCGGCCAATATCGAGATCGCCGTGGACTTCAGAAAGCCGGTGCGCCTGCCCAGCGAGGTGTGCCTGCTGGCAAGCGCCGCGGGTTCGAGCGGTGACCTGCGCCTGACCGGCACGGGCGACCTGGAGCATATGAGCGGGCATTGGCAACCGCTGGCCTGAGCCCGCTTCAACCGCGACGAATCAGGAACACCCCCGCCAGGATCAGCACCAGCCCGGCAATCTTGCCGAGGCTGATGGGTGCCTCGCGAAAACCCGCCCAACCGAAATGGTCCAGCGCCAGGGCCATGCCCAACTGCCCGGCGAGCACTAGAGCCATGAACAGCATGGCGCCGATCCGCGGGCCGGCGAAAGCCGCGGTGGCAATGAAAAACGCCCCCAGCAGGCCGCCGCACCAGTGCCACCAGGTCAGGCTTTTCAAGGCACTCAGGCCGGGCACTTCGCGCTGGGCCATGGCCAGGATCAGCAAGGCCGCAGTACCGACAAAAAACGAGATCAGCGCCGCCGCCAGCACGCTGGAAACCTGCTTGGCCAATTGACCGTTGATTCCCGCTTGCAGGGGTAGGAAAGCACCGGCAATCACCGGCAGGCAAAGCAGCCACCAGACAGGGGCAGGCATAAAGTTTCTCCATAAAAAAGCCAGGCTGCGGATTATAAGGCAAGTTGACGCCAAATCCGTGACGGGGCCGCCAGACAATTAATTGTATATATATAACTTTCGTCAAAGCGCCCAGAGACCCTGCAAATAAAAAACACAAAGCACTGATTAGCAAGGATTTAATAAAAACACTTCCTCCCACCACACCTTTGGTATTAGTCCCTCCGCAGGAACGAAAACAGCCGATATATAAGTTGTTAATACCAAGTTGAGAATGGTGAAAAAAAGTACTTGGACCTTTTATAGCGACAACGGACGAAAACATCTCCAGCAACAGAACTGGGGAGTTATCGAAAACAACAAAACGTTGTAACAGGTGCAAGGAATCTCACTCATGAAAACTCAAGTCTGGTTGAAAACAAGCACAGCACTGGCCCTGATCCTGGCCCTTGGCCTGACCGGCTGCAGCAGCGGCGGTGGCGGTCACAAGAGCAGCTCCGGCAGCTCCTCGCCTGACAGCGCGGCAGGTACCGACAGCGGTGCCGGTGGTTCTGGCGGGTCCGGCGACGGTTCGGGCGGTACTGGCGGAACCGGTGGCGGTACCGCAGGCACAGGCGGAACCGACGGAACAGGTGGTGGCACCGCAGGCACAGGCGGGACCGGTGGAATTGGCGGCGGTACGGGTGGCACAGGTGGGACCGGCGGCGGCACTGCAGGGACGGGTGGCACAGGTGGCGGTACAGGTGGAGGTGGCGGCACCGATCCGACCAACCCAACGGATCCGACCGACCCGACTACACCTAGCACCACCCCGTTGGTCACCTCGACCCTGGTGTCTGACCTCGGTACCACCATCAGCGGCGTCGGTGATGGTGTCAGCACCCTCAGCAGCGCGCTGGCCCCACTTCCAGTAGTCGGTGGTGTACTGCAAAGCGCGGTGAACACCACCGGCAATGTGGTCGACACCCTAGGCGATGGCCTGACCAACGGCCTCGGCCAACTGGGCAGCGATCCACTGGCCTTGAGCAAGACCACGGCCATAGTCGGCAACGTGGTGACAGATGTCGGCGGTGGCGTCTCGGACCTCAGCGGCAAATTGAGCACCGCGACCAGCAGCATTCCCCTGGTCGGCGGTGTGGTCACCAAAGTGGCCCCGGTACTCGATGGCGTCGGTGACAAGGTCACCATGCTGGGCAACACCCTGACCGGTGTCACCAGCAGCGGTCCGTTGGGCTCGCTGACCAACAGTGTGGGCAACAATGCCCTGGTCCCGATAGTGACTTTGACCGAAGGCCTGACCGGCAAGGTGGCCAGTGCCACAGGTCTGAGCGCCCCGGTCGGCGGCCTGATCGACAAGGTGGCGACGACCGTCGACGGCCTGGGCGACAAGGTCACCGTCGCCGGTAATGGCAATCCATTGACCAACACCCTGGGCGGCACCCTGAACAACGTTGCCACCACTCTTGGCGATACCGGGGGCCTGGCTACCACGACCGCTCCGGGCACCGGTGGCGGAACCATCGGCGGCGCCGGCCTGCTGGAAACCGTCGGCGGTGCGGTGGTCAACCTGGGTAACGGCTTGAATGCCGGCAACACCAATACAGTGGTCAGTGCCGCGGGTGTAAGTGGAGCCTCGGTCGGCAACGTAGTGGCCTCGGTGGGTGGCGCCCTGGGCGGCACCGGTGTGGCCAATGTCGGCGCCACTGCGCCACTGGCCGGCGTCGGCGCCACGGTCGGTGCGGCGTTGAACCCGGTCACCACTACCGTCACCGGCCTGACCCAGCAAGTAGGCGCCACAACCGGAGTGGACAGCCCCGTCGCTGGTCTGCTCACCCAGGTAGGCGGCGCCGTCAGCACGGTAGGCACCAGCATCACGGCCAGCGCCCCCTACCCTGTGGTGAGTACCGTCGGCCAGACCGTCAACACCCTGGGCGCTACCGTTGCCACGGTCGGGACCCTGGTCGACGGTGGCACCACCAGCGGCAGCGGGACCACGGGTACCACCGGCGCACTGGGCGGTGTACTCGGTGGCTTGACCGGAGCCCTGGGCGGCAGCCGATAAGCGTTTTGCACCTGGCCGATTCGACGGCCCTACCTACAGCGCCTACGCTTGGTTGGAGACGAGGGATTCGATTGAGTCTCTCGTCTTTTTCTTGTCTGGAGCATGACGGTTGCAGTACTTGATCAAGGCCAAGACCCTGACAAGCGCCGCCGACTGAAGTACCTCTCGCGTTGCTGTGACTTGACCATGGAGTGTCCTATGCGCGCTTTGGCTCCCTTGCTGTTAGTCTCGCTTTGCTCATACGTCCACGCCGAAAACCTTCCCAGCTTTCTCAATAGCAACGAAACCATCCGCAACCTGCCGGTGCCCAACCTGCCGGCCGACGCCTATCGCCCCACGACCCCGGCGCCCAAGCTGGCGCCACCCACGGTGCCCCAGGCCCAGCCCCTGATGATGGGCACCACCATCAACGTCAGCACGGTGCAGATCGAAGGCGGCACCCTCTACCCGCTGAACGAGCTGGCGGAGATCTACAAGCCGCTGATCGGCCATGAAAGCACCCTGGGGCAACTGATCGAAGCCACCCGGGAAATCACCCGTCGCTACCAGCAGGACGGCTACCTGTTGTCCTATGCATTCCTGCCGCAACAGAGCTTCGACCAGGGCACCGTGCGCGTGGTCCTGGTGGAGGGCTATATCAAGGACTATCAACTGCAGGGCGATATCGGCCCGGTCTCGGCCTACCTCGACAAACTGGTGGCAAAACTCAAGGCCGAACGGCCGCTGACCCGCAAGACCTTCGAGCACTACACCACCCTGATGAGCCGCATTCCCGGGGTCACCCTGCAAGCCCAGGTGCCGCCACCGGGAACCACCGACGGCGCGGCCTACCTGATTGCCCAGGCCAGCCGCAAACCCTTCACCAGCAGCCTCAGCACCACCGACGACAACCGCAATGGCCTGCAGGCCCTGTTGGCGGTCAGCAGCAACTCACAGACCTCCATGGGTGAGCAGGTGACCCTCAGCGGTCTGTTCCCACCGGGGGACGATCACGAGCACTACTACCGCCTGGACTACAACCAGTTTCTCAATGACGAAGGCACCCAACTGAGCCTGTACGGCACGCGCTACCGCGCCGACCCGGGGACCAATGTGCGGCTCGACAACGGCCTCGAACTCAAGCCCCATCGGGAGAACGATCGCTACTCCATAGGCTTGAGCCACCCGGTCATCGCCGCGCCCAACGAGCTGCTGATCCTGGGTTCGCGCCTGTATGCGGTCAACGACAAGACCCGCTATCAAGTGGTGGGTTATCCGCAGAGCGTCGAACTGAAAACCAATATTCGCGCCCTGGCCTTCGAGGGTGACTGGCGCAAGGCCAACGAACGCCAACTGCGAATTCTCAGTGCTGGGGTGTACCAGGGGCTGGACGCCCTGGGCGCGAAAACCAACGATGACCTGTATGACCTGGACTTCTTCCGCGTGCGCCTGTCCGGCGTGCAGAGCGACAAGTTCTTCGACAACTGGCAAGGGGTGCTGTCGGCGGCCCTGTACTGGAGTCGCGACAACCTGCCCGACAGCGAGCGCGCGGTGTTCGGCGGGCAGAACTTCGGCCGCGGTTACCCCGACGACCAGGCGTCCGGCGATAAGGGCTGGGGCGCGGCCTACGAGGTGAACTACAGCTTCAATCGCGAAGACCGCTGGTTGCGAATCCTCCAGCCATACGTGGTGCTGGATCGCTCGCGGACCTGGTTCAACGAACTGCCGGTCAAGGGCAACAGCCTGTCATCGGCCGCCGTCGGCCTGCGCTTTGGCGACGCCAAGTACTACAACATCTCCCTCGAAGCGGCCAAGCCTATGTCCGATGAAGCGCTGGACACCCATAACCGCCGCCCGCGCTACACCCTGAGTTTCAGCTACCAGCTGTAAGAAGCCCCTCAAGCCAAACGAAAACGACCCGCTCGAAGGCGGGTCGTTTTGTTCAGGCGAGCATCAGAAGTCGTAGCGCACCTTGGCGGTGAAGGTGTCGGCAGAGAAGTCGGTCTTGGTCAGGTAGTTGTACGAACCGCCCAGGCTCCAGGCACCGACGCGATAGGTCGCTCCCAGGCTCGTTTCATAACTGTCGCGTACCGGCGATGCACCGCTGGTGGTGAATGGCGTGCCCCCCAGGACAAAGGTCGAGGTGGTGCTGGCCTTGTCAGCGATGAAGTCGTGCCAGGCCATGACCCTGGCTTCCGGCTCCAGGCTGCCCCGGCCCAGATCGAACGCGGCAGCCAGACGCGCGCCGATGCCCAGCTCGCCCACTTCATAACGCTGGCTGGCGACATTCAAGGCCGCCGAGCTGCCTTTTTCCCGGTACGAATCGATCATCACGTTGGCGTAACGGGCGCCGATCTGCGGTTCGAGCAGCAGGTGCCGGTCAAGGCGCAGGCTGTAGCCGGCCAGGGCATTGACGCCGAAGATTTCACTGTCGTAATTGCCCTTGGCGCGGGTGCCGGCGACGTAGCGTTTGGACTCGTTGTCGCTCCAGCCGTACATCAACGAAGCGTCGACGAAGAAGTTGTCGTGGCTCCAGTCGCCATACAGGGTCAAGGCATGGCCGGTGACATCGGTCTTGTTACCACTGGAGGATTTCACGTCGCTGTCCAGGTAGCTGTAGGCCAGGCCCAATGTGGTGTCGGCGTTGAGCTGGCCATCGGCACCCACGGCGATCCCGTGGCTGTTGGCGTCATAACCCTCGACGCCCTTGCGGCTGTCCTGGTCGGCGTCACTGGACAGCGCCTGGAGCCACACGCCCTTCTCGGCCAGCACGTCGCCCGAAGACAAGCCATTGCGAGCGCTGCTGGAGCGGTTGGTGATCACGTTGTTGACCAGGTTCTGGCCGCTGGTGGCGGCATGAATCACGCCACGACTGACATCCGGGCCCAGGGTCTCGGAGAGCCTGGCCAGCTCGGTATCCGAGGAGGCGCTGGCAAAGGCGCGGAACACCGGATCGTTTTCATCGAGCCGTGTCATCAGGCTGTTCGCCAGCGGCTTGATGGCGTTCGCGGCGTTTTGCGAGCCGTCCGCCTGGATGATGTTCTCCTCGACCACCGCCGCGTTCTTGGTGGTGACCAGCGCCTTCAGGTCATTGCCTTCGATGCCGAAGCTTTTGACTTCCAGCAACGCGGACGACGACACCACATTGGCGTTCTGCGGGTCTTCCCAACTGCCGGTGTTGATCAGGGTGTAGCGTGTGCCATCGGCACCGGTACGGAAATCGTTGGAGCGTGCCGCCAGCTCTACGCGGCTTCCCTCGCTGAAATAGGTCGCGCCCGTGACCTTGAGGATCGGCGTCGTGGGGTTGGTATCCTTGTCCAGCAGCAAGCGCAGGGTGGCGGTCGAAGAGTCCAGGTCGAGCCCACCATCGAGGGTGGTTTGCGCACGCAGCAACGTCAGGCGGCCGCCATCGATGTCCACGTAGCCGGCACGAATGGTCGAGCCGTCGAAGGACACATCGCCTTTGACCAGCACACCGGAAAGCCCGAGCAGATCACCTTTGACCTGGCCGCCCCGCCAGTAGAAATAAGCGTTCTTCTGGTCAGCCTGGATCGCCGCGGTGCCCCCTTCGATCAGGCCGGAGGTCTGGGTGATGGAGAACTGCGGAGCAGTGCTGGCGAAGCTGATCAGATGTACGCCGATACCATCGGCAGCAATCGTGCCGCTGTTTTTGATAGCGCTGGAAGCACCGATAGTTGAGCCGCTGGCGGTGGCATTTTCGATTTCGATGCCCTTGGCGTTCTGTCCACGCGCAGTGATAGTGCCGGTATTGTCGATGCCGGTTTGGGTCGCGAACATCAACAGCCCGTAGGCGTCCTCGCCCTTGACCGCAATCGTTCCCTTGTTCAGCACCTGGCCGGTGATGCTCGACTGGTAGAGATCCACACCCACGGCACTCGGGGCCGACACAAAAATATCGCCTTCGTTGATCAGGTTGCCACCGATGCGGCTGCCGAAATGCAGGATGCCGTTCGGCAAGACAGACGTATCCAGACCGTCGATCCGGACCGAACCGCGGTTGATGAAATCGCCGGCAAAGGTCGAAGCAGTCGCCGCCTGGGAAGCGAAGAGCAACCCGGCCTGGGTCGAGCCGCTGCTGAAGTTGACCGCCCCCTCATTGATAAAACTGCCCTGGACCGTCAGCCCCCTGAAATCCGCGCCGGTGTTCTGCGAGCTCCCGCTCAACAGCACATTGCCGAAGGTCTGCAGCGTGCTGTTCAAGGCACCGCCACCGAGGTCGTAGTTCAGGTCCGCCGCCATCGACGATGGTGCATGGGTCGCGGCGGCAGCCACAGACAGCGCCAACAACGAGCGGCGCAGGAATGAAGTATTCAATGGGATATCCCTTCCAGAAACACGGACGACAGGTTTCAGCAGGCGCGCCGGCGTCTTTCAGGCATCCCTACCGGCTTGTCGGCAAACGCCCGGACAAGCGGCGGCAAATGTACAGGAGCCATCATTGTGACACTATCAAAAAGTCAAACTGACAGCGCCAAAAGCCGGGCGCTTGGAAGGGCGGGAAGGTTCAGGGATTGACCAGGTGGATGCGCGGTTGCGGGAACAGGGTGTTCAGGGTTTCCAGCAGGCGCACGTGGTAGATGGGTTTGCGGAACAGGTCCAGCACTTGAAGGCGCAGCAGGTCGCTGACGTCATCCATGTCGGCATGACCCGAGGTGACGATCACCGGCAGGTGTTGGCGGGACGTGTGATCGCGCAGTCGCCTGATCAGCGACAGGCCACTCTCCTCCGGCATGCGCAGGTCGGTGATGACCAGCGCAATGTCCGGGTGTTGAGTGAGATGGGCCAGGGCGAGCTTGACCGAGGTCGCGGTGAAGCAGCAGAAGCCTTCGCCTTCCAGCAGCTCGGCCAGCTCGAGCAGAGCGTCCTCTTCATCGTCCACGAGAAGAAGCTGCTGGCGTGGAAACGAAGAGGAGCTCATGGGCAATACCTGAAAGTCTGCGTACTGAGGGTATCGACGCCTCGATAAAGCCTTGAGGACCTGTGTTACTAGCTACCACCACTAGGAGCAGCAGCGGTAGTGTCGCCCTCCAACGCCCCTTGCAGGGTCGTGAAGGTGTTGGTGATAGCGCTCGAAATGTCGGGTACGAATGCCGCGATGGCCACGGCCACCATGCCGGCGATAAGTGCGTATTCGATCCCTGACGCCCCCTCGTTGTTCTTGAGGAAACGCAGGAGCCGGGAGGCCAGAAGGGTGATCCATTGGGTAGCGAGAATGAAGAACATCTAATTTCTCCTCAATGCATCGGGTGTTGCAGCGTTGCAACATGATTCCCCTGTGCCACCACAGCATTGTCAACAAACTTCCAGCCAACAACTGTAAGAACTGATTAATCATTAAGTATTAGTTCGGCCCTTTGACGTCAAAAAAACGCGACATCGGACAGAGGTGCGGATGAACCCAGTTATTTTCTCAGCAGTAATGGCGTTTTGTTGCAGCTGTTCTACCTTCAAATAGCGAAATAGTTGCATGTTCATAGCTGCCTGATTGCGAAATTGGCTCGTTGGAATTTGCGAGTCGGTGATGCAGCGGGAAAGGGAGAGCCGTCATGAACAGTCGTATCACTATGGGGTTGGCTGGGGTGTTTCTGGTGGGGGCCCTCATTGCCGGTTACTGGGGTGTGGCATTGAGTCGTCGGCCCGCAGCGGAACCTGTAGCGCAGCCTTCCCCCGCCATCGTGCAAACCGTCACTGCCTCCGCCGAAGATGCGACCCGCCAACCCGTCGCGGTGCTGGTACGCGACATACCTCCGTTCGTTCCCATCAAGGCCGCCGATGTCGCTCTGGAACGGCTGCGCACTGCCCCCGCCGGTAGCCTCAAAAGCCTCGATCAGGTCATCGGACGTACTCCATGGCGGGCACTGTCGGCGGGGACCTGGCTGAGCGAGGAAAGCTTCGAAGCCGGTGGCAGCGTGGCCCGCATGATCCGTCCCGATGAGCGCGCCCTGGCGGTCGCGGTAGACGAAGTCATCGGCGCCAGCGGGCAGCTGAGCCCTGGCGACTACGTCGATGTGCTGCTGTTCCTGCGCCAGGACAGCAACAACCTGCTGCCCTCGGCCCAGGTCGTGGTACCGGCCCTGCGAGTGCTTGGCATCGGTGAGCAACTGGGCCTGACCAACGATGGCAAGCCGGGCTCGCCGCCCGCGAGTCCCGAGGAAAAACTCAAACAGGATCAGCGTCGCCTGAACGCGCGCAGCGTGTTGCTGGCCGTCCCGGAACCCTTGCTGAGCCGCTTGATGCTCGCGGCTCAAGCCGGCGTTCTGCGCCTGGCGGTACGCAGCGCCGACGAGAAACGCCTGGCGCATTACTGGGCGGGCAAAAAAAGCGCGTCGAAGCAGCTGCAAAACCTCGACAGGTCGTTGATCCAGTTCAACCAGCTGGCCCTGTCCACGCCCCCTCCCTCCAGCGCCAGAACGTTCGACGCCGCAGCGCGTCGCGCCCAGATAGAAGTCATACGCGGCATCGAAGCGAGCCAACAAACACCCTGATCATGCAAGGACACTTCTTCATGTCCAATGATTGCCAGCCCCTGTGCAAAGGCCTGATCCGGGCCCTGATGTCGAGCGGTGTACCTGTCCAGGGCGACGTGCCGCTGCGCAACCATGACCCGGACTGGTACTCCCTGGAAAACCGCAACTTCAATCAACGCAGTGGGCTATCGCAATGAGTCAGAACCTGAGCCAGACCTTCCTCGCGATCACCCGCAACGGCACCGACCTGGAATGGTTGCAAGGCGCCCTGGCGCCACTCGGGCAGGTGGTCAGTGCGGGCAGCGGCAGCCTCGACGAGTTGCTGGCGCTGGTGGATGTAACGTGCGCCAGCCTGGTCTTCGTCGGCCTCGATCGCGAGCATGTGGTCACCCAGGCGGCGCTGATCGAGGGCGCTCTGGAGGCCAAGCCGATGTTGGCCATCGTCGCCCTGGGCGACGGCATGGACAACCAACTGGTACTCAACGCCATGCGCGCCGGGGCCCGCGATTTCGTGGCCTACGGCTCGCGCTCCAGCGAGGTGGCCGGCCTGGTACGGCGCCTGAGCAAACGCCTGCCCCAGGTCACGCCGAGCACCCAGCTCGGCGGCCTGACCGTGCTCTACGGCACCCAGAGCGATGCCGATGGCGCCCTGCTCGCCAGCCACCTGGCGCTGGTGGTACAGAAGAGCGGCCAGCAGACCCTGCTGCTCGACCTGGGCCTGCCGCGCGGCGACAGCCTGGCGCTGCTGGGGCTGGAAAGTTCGTTCCACTTCGGCGATGCCTTGCGCCATCTGCGACGCCTGGATACGACCCTGATCGACAGTGCCTTCACCAGCACCGAAGCCGGGCTGCGGATCCTGGCCTATGCCGACCATGACGAGCCGCTGGAGCGCACCAGCGCCGCCGAGTTGTACATGCTGCTCAGCGCCTTGCGCCAGCACTTCCAGCACATAGTGGTGAACCTCACCGGCCAACCGGACAGCGAAGCCCTGCGTACCTTCGTCGGCCATTGCGACAAGTTGCTCTGGTACACCGACCAGAGCGTGCTCGACTGCCGCCGCAACCTCGCGGTGCTCAACCTCTGGCGCGAAAAAGGCATGAAGCTGGAACACGCCCGCCTTCTGCTCGACCGCTACCTGCGTGGGGTCGCGCCAGATGCGGAAACCCTGGGCAAGACCTTTGCCCTGGAAGTGATCGCGGTCCTGGCCTATAGCCCCGAGGTCCGTCTCAACGCGAAAAACCAGGGCGTCACGCTGTTCGAACTGGCCCCTCGCGAAGGCCTGACCCAAGCCCTGAAGACCCTCGGCGAGCGCCTGGCCAGACGCTCCCAAGGGCTGCCCACGGCAAAGCCCGGCTGGTTCGAGCGCCTCAGGGGAAGTAGATGAGCAGAGAAAAACTTTTCGGCGCCCAGCCCCACAACACGGTCGGCAACACCGATCACGAGGGCCTGAAGCTGGTGCTGCATCGCTACGTCATCGACGCCATCGAAGAGTCGGGGAAAAACCTGCTGGAAGGTTCGCGCCAGGCGTTGGCGCACTTCATTACCGACAAGGTGGCCGAGTACATCTCCCGCCTGCACCTGGCAATTTCCCGCTATGAAATGGAGCGCCTGGCCGAAGAACTGGTGGATGAACTCACCGGTTTCGGCCCGCTGGAAGTGTTGCTGCGCGACCCGGCGGTGACCGAGATCCTGGTCAATGGCCCGCACCGGGTGTTCGTCGAGCGCGATGGCGTGCTGCACCAGAGCGACCTGCGTTTCATCGATGCGCACCATGTGGAGCGGGTCATGCAACGCATCCTCGCGCCCCTGGGCCGACGCCTCGACGAGTCCTCGCCCATGGTCGATGCGCGGATGCCCGACGGTAGCCGGGTCAACGCGATCATCCCGCCGATCGCCCTGGATGGCCCCTGCCTGTCGATCCGCAAATTCCGCAAGGACATGCTCAAGAGCAGCGACCTGATGGCCATGCAGACCATCGACCAGGCGATCTTCGAATTCGTCCAGGAGGCCGTGGGCAAGCGTTGCAACATCCTGATCAGCGGCGGCACCGGCACCGGCAAGACCACCCTGCTGAATATTCTCAGCCAGTTGATCAACCCTCACGAGCGCCTGGTGACCATCGAGGACGTGGCCGAACTGCAACTGGGCCATCCCCATGTGGTGCGCCTGGAAACCCGCCCGCCGAACGCCGAAGGGCATGGCGAGGTCAAGGCCAGCGACCTGATCCGCAACGCCCTGCGCATGCGCCCGGACCGGATCATCCTCGGCGAGATCCGTGGCGTCGAAGTACTCGATGTGCTGACGGCGATGAACACCGGCCACGACGGTTCCATGAGCACCGTGCACGCCAACAATGCCCAGGATGCCCTGCTGCGCCTGGAAACCCTGGTGGGCCTGACCGGGCGCCAGGTGGCCGAACGCACCCTGCGGCAGATGATCTGCGCGGCCCTGGACGTGGTGATTCAACTGACGCGCCTGCCCGATGGCCGGCGCTGCGTCAGCGAGGTGGTGGAAGTGGTCGGCGTGCGCGAGAACATTTACGTCACCAACACCCTGTTCCGTCTGAACCGACGTAGCGGTTTCGGCTTTCTGCGCGAAGCGGCCAACCCCGCTGGCGACAAGCTGCGACGCGACGCCGACCTGCCCGTCAACTGAGCCAGGGAGCGCCACCGCATGCTAGGTCCCGTGCTGCTTGCCCTCCTGTGCCTGACCCTGCTGGGGCTGTCGGGCTGGATGTTCTACAGCGGCCTGCGCCAGGCCCGCACTGCCCGGGTGCTCGACCGCCTGGCCCAGGGGCAACCGCAACCGAGCGTGGAAAAGACCTCCTGGAACCGACTCGAAAGGGCCTTTCTGCGCGCCGGCCTCGGTCGTCCCACCGAACGCCTGGGGCTATGGCTGGTGGTCTGGGCGGTGGGCTGCATACTCGGGTATGGGCTGGGCAAATGGCCGGGGCTGCTCGCCCTGCTCGTCGCACCGCCCCTGCTGCTGCGCCTGTATATCAGCTGGCTGTACCGGCGGCGCCTCAAGCGCATGATCGAACAGCTGCCGCCATTGCTCGACCATGCCGTGCGCAGCCTCAAGTCGGGACGCACCCTGGCCGACGCGGTGCTGGGTGGCATCGAGGCCGCCGACAATCCGTTGCAGCACGCCATGGGCCGGGTCCAACGCAACGTGCAGCTGGGGGTCAACCTGCCGGATGCGGTGGCGGACTTCGCCGAATTGTACGAGCGCGATGAACTGCGCCTGTTCGCCCTCGGGCTCAAGGTCAATCACCGCTATGGCGGCAATGCCAGCGAGCTGCTGGAAAACCTGATCAAGCTGATCCGCGAACGCGACCAGGCCGCCCGGCAACTGCGCGCCATGACCGGCGAAACCCGTATCACCGCGATGGTCCTCGCGGCCCTGCCGGTGTCACTGGCCGGCTATTTCCTGATAGCCAACCCGACCTACCTGATGAGCATGTGGAACCAGAGCGGGGGCCGGATGATGCTGCTGGCCGCCTTCGGTTTGCAGATCGTCGGCAGTGCGCTGCTCTGGCGCATGCTGCGGAGTGTTTGACATGGCAGCCTTGCTGATCAGCGCACTGTTGTTTCTCGCCGCCATGCTGCTGATGCTGAGCAGCTTGCTGGAACAGCGTCGGCGAACTCGTCAGGTGACCGAACGCCTGCAGGGGCACCTGGCGCGCGACAACA
Organism: Pseudomonas sp. GW460-12-10-14-TSB1; assembly: GCF_017349775.1. Classification (NCBI taxonomy): domain Bacteria; kingdom Pseudomonadati; phylum Pseudomonadota; class Gammaproteobacteria; order Pseudomonadales; family Pseudomonadaceae; genus Pseudomonas; species Pseudomonas sp. GW460-12-10-14-TSB1. The sequence continues at coordinate 297,606 of NZ_JACNAC010000001.1, read as the reverse complement.
GGCTCGGCAACTGGCTGCACCTGCTGGGCGACAGCAAGATCGGCCAGCACGCGGTCAGGCTCGACAACGAAACCCAGTTGCTGCTCAACCGCCTGGGCTGGCGCAGCGCGCGGCAACGCTCACTGTTCGCCGCCTGCCAGATCGGCGTACCCGTGCTCGCCCTGGGCCTGACCCTGGTGATCCAGGGGGTGTTTTTCCCGGCGGCGAAAAACCACTGGGTCGCCCCGGTGTTCGCTCTGAGCATCGGCTACCTGCTGCCCAAGCGTCTGTTGGCCATGGCCGCCAGCAGACGGCAGAAACAACTGGCGGTCGATATCTCCACCTTCATTCCCCTGGTGCGCATCCTGTTCGAGTCGGGCATGGCGGTGGAACAGGCTCTGCGGGTGTTGAGCAAGGACGCGCAGAAACTGCTGCCGGCCCTGACCCAGGAGCTGCGTATGGTACTGGCCCGGGTGGATTCCGGCCTGGAACTGGGGGAAGAACTGAACAAGTCCGCACGGCTGCTGGCCGTCGATGAGTTCACCGACACCTGTGTGATCCTGCAACAACTGATCCACCAGGGCGGTGGGGCGATGAAGTCGTTGCAGTCGCTCAAGCTGCTGCTCGATGACCGGCGCCTGACGCGCCTGCAGGAATACATCTCGAAGATGTCGGCGAAAATGTCCGTCGTGATGATGCTGTTTCTCTTCCCGGCGTTGCTGATCGTCCTCGCCGGACCTGGTGTCAGCGCCATTGCCCGGGCTTTCGCCCAATAGATAGAAGGAAGCAGCGGCTCACACTGAATGGCAAAAGTCGGCATGCAGGACGCAACAAACCCTCGGTGCCGGGGTTTGCTGCGCGTTGAAAGGCGTCAGTGTGCGGTCACGCGCTGGCGCAACCCCGAGTTGCTGGGTGCCAGCGCCAACGCCAGCTGGGTACGGTTGTGCATATGGGTCAGACGCAGCACCTGGGACACGTAGAGCTTCACGGTGTTTTCCGTGATCCCCAGTTCACAGGCGATCTGGTAGTTGGTCTGCCCCTTGCCTACCAGGCGGGCCACATCCAGTTGCCGGGGCGATAGCTGGCTGAAGATCGCCGGGATTTCGATCTGCTCCACCTCGCCACCCTGGTCCGACGCCTGTGTCGTCGGTGATGCGAGTGGTGCGCGACGTACTTTGTCCAGGTCCTGGTAAAGGTCGTCGATGGATTCGGAAAGGAACTGCAGCTTCTGGTTCAGATGCCCCAGCTGCAGGTTTTTCTGCCGCTCCTGCAACGCCGCCTCCTGGCGTTGCAGGCCAGCCAGCAGCTCATCGAGGTCGATCGGTTTCTGGTAGTAGTCGGCGATGCCGGCGCGCAGGGCCTTGATCACATCCTGCTTGTCGGCCTGGCCGGTGAGCATGATGGCTTCGAAGACCCGATGCTTGCCGGCGATACGCTGCAGTTCCTGCACCAACTGGATGCCATCGAGATCGGGCATGTGCAGGTCGCACAGTACCAGGCCGATTTCGGCATCTTCATTGAACTGCTGGATCGCCTGACGGCTGGACTCACAAGGGACACAGCGATAACCGCTGCCTTCAAGAAACTCGCAAAGCTCTTCGACTATCAGCGACTGGTCGTCGACCACGAGTACTTTGATGCGGGATATAAGCTTGTTCACGCGCAACTCCATGCCTGGCAAGCCCAAGACGAATGCTCCTGCCCTGCCGCGTCCACCTCGGGCAGGTACAGAATAAACGTAGACTACTTTCCGACTATGTACATAGAGATAGATGGCACGACGACTAGCGGGTCCACAGCAGGGTCAGGGCCATGCCGATAAGGACAAAAGGTGCAAAGGCATAGGTTTGCCCCTGCCGCGGATCGAGGTGGCGCAAGGACCTTGCCAGCGGTTGGTCGACAGCGGGCAACAGCCTGGGCGCGAGCAGCCACCACAGGCCGCTGGCCAACGCGGCACCGATGAAGGTGCCCAACAGGTGCAAAGGGTCGGACGCCAGCCCCAGGGCCGCCAGGAGCTTCACGTCGCCGCCGCCCATCCGGCCCAGCACATAGCCCGGCACGGTCAGCAGCAACGCCAGCAACAGCGCCTTGCCCCCTTGTATCGCGTCGGCGCCCAGCCAGGTGTTGCCGGCCCATAGCAAGTAACCCAGCGCCAGCAGCGCGACCCCCAGGGTCAAGCCGTTGGCGAGATGACGCTGGCGGATATCCTGCACCGCACACAGCCCCAGCCAAGCCAATAGAATCCAATGCTGCATCGGTTAAAAAACATCCCTTCTGGCTGAATGACTCTATGCTGACATGACCTACTAGCAGTCAGGGTAGACGCCGCCGTGAAAGTGAACCTGCCTGGAAAACAAAAAGGTGCCGTGGCCATCGAATTCGCCATGGTCTTCATCATCTTTTTCGCCGTGTTTTATGGCCTGGTCAGCTACAGCGTGCCGCTTTTGATGGTGCAGTCCTTCAACAAGGCCACTGCCGAAGCGGTGCGGCGCAGCGTCGCCCTGGACCCCACCATGCCCGGTTATGACGCCGCCCTGATAGCACGCGCGAAGAACACCTTGCGCGAGCAACTGACCTGGATTCCGGAGGCCTTCGACTTCGACGCCAACAGCGCCAGCGATGCCACCGTGACTTACGCCGGCGGCCTGCTCACGGTGCGGGTCCACTACTCCAGCGACAAGCTCAGACAGGTCATCCCCTTCCTGGTGCTGCCGGGCCTGGGCAGCGTGCCCGCCCTGCCAGCGAACCTCAGCGCTCAGTCGAGTCTGCAATTTTGAGCTCGGGCGACAAACTCCTCGGGCGTTTTCTCGGCCGAACGACGCCCCAGGCGCTTCCTCCCGCGTCGCCCCTGGCCACGCCCGGGGTCGGCCTGCTGGTGCATCTGGACCACAATGCCCAGGTGCTGCAAATGACCGGCCCGCTACGCCACGCCCTGGCTCAGCCGCCGTCCGCCGAAGGGCCGGCGCCACTGCTGGATTACCTGCTGGCGCACAGCGCGCTGAGTGTCGAAGGCACCCCTGGCGACTGGCAGGGGCACGTACTCGACCTGGACTTCCATGGCGCTGGCGGGCAAACCCTGCACCTGCGCGGCTGGGTACAACCCTCCACCCAAGGCTGGCTCCTGCACCTGCTGGACATCGGCGACCTGTTGCTGGAACGCCAGCAGGCGCAGCAACGCCAGGACTGCCAGCAGTTCGCCGCGCAGATCAGCGAGCAACTGCGCCTGTGCAGCCTCTTCCGCCTGCCCGAGGTGCTGCATGAGCAACTCCATGCCCTGGCCCAGCACTGGCATATCCCCTGCCTCGCCCTGGCGCTGCTCGACGACCAGGAACAGGGCTGGCATATCCATGGTGTGTATCAGGCCCCCGATGCCCCACAGCTGTGGCACAAGGACCAGGTGCTGGGCACCGGGCTGGACAGCTTGAACGGCAATGCCCCGCAAGCGCTGACCTTCACTCAAGGCCTCGGCGACCATCCGCGCCTGCAACGTGCGTTCGGCAACAGCGAGGGTTTTGTCGTGCCCTTTCGCGACGATCACGGCGTCGCGGCCTGGCTGCTCTGCGGTTTCTACCCGGTGCGCCAGCTGGCACCGCAATTGAGCGAACGGGATTGGCTGCAATTGAGCGCCGCCCTGGCCGGGCCCTTGCTCGGACGCCTGCGCGAACAGCAACACCATCACCAGCTGGAGCGCCTGGAGGCCTTGCAAGGCTTGCTCGGCACCGGTTGGTGGGAGCTGTTCCCGCAGGGCAACGAGATCCAGCTGGCACCGCAGCTGGCCCTCAACCTGCTGCTGGAACCCCAGACCCGGCGCTTGTCGCTGCAGGCCTGGCTGGCCCTGATCCATCCCGCCGATCGCCAGGAGTTGAGCAGCCGCCTGCAGGAGTTGCGACAGGGTAAACCCCTACTGCTCTGCGTAAGGTTGCAGCGGGCTGACCCGCAGTTGCCGGCCATCTGGTACCGCCTACAGGGGCAGGCCCTGGGCATTGGCCAGAACCAGCGTTTTGTCGGTTTCATGCTGGATATCAGCGACATCAAGAACCAGGAACAACAGGCAGCCGCGGCCCACGCCCGGCTGGACAACCTGATCGCTCATTCGCCGGCGGTGATCTATGTCCAGCGCTATGTCGAGGGCGCGCTGCAGCCGACATTTTTCAGCGACAGCCTGCAGCCGCTGCTCGGCTGGAGCCTGAACGACTGCAACGACGGCGCCCTGGCAGAACGGGTGCATGCCGACGACCGTGACCGCTACTTCGAGCGCAACCGGCAACTGCTGCGCGAAGGCGCGGTGCGCAGCCGCTACCGCCTGCTCGACAGCCGTGGCGAATACCACTGGGTGCTCGACGAGGCCAGGCTGCTGCGCGACGACCTGGGCATGCCGGTCGAGGCCGTCGGCCTGTGGCTGGACGTCACCGACGCCACCCTGGCCGCCGAGCAGATACGACTCAGCGAGGAGCGCTACCGGATCCTGGTGGAAGACTCCCCCGCAATGATCTGCCGCTACCTGCCCGACCTGACCCTGACCTTCGGCAACCGGCCCCTGGCGACCTACCTGGAATGCCCGCCCGAACAACTGGCCGGGGCCAACCTCGGTGACTGGCTGTCCGCCGAACAACACACCGCCTTCGTGCAGCGCATCCGCCAGCTGACCCCGGAATTTCCGGTCAGCACCGCGGAAATCAACCTGCAACTGCCGGGGCGCGAACATGCCTGGTGGGTCTGGTCCGACCGCGGGGTATTCGATGCGCAAGGTCGTCTGCGGGAGATCCAGGCCGTCGGCCGCGACAACACCGAAGTCCGCCGCTCCCAGCTGCAACTGATGCAAAGCGCGAAGATGGCCACCCTGGGTGAAATGGCCACCGGGTTGGCCCATGAAATCAACCAGCCGCTGAATGTCATGCGCATGGCCATCGTCAACGTGCTCAAGCGCCTGAACAACGGCGAGGTGCAGCTCGACTACCTGCAGGACAAGCTCAAACGCATCGATGCCCAGGTCCAGCGGGCCGGCCGGGTGGTGGACCATATGCGGGTGTTTGGCCGCAGCTCGGAGATCGAGCAACAACCTTTCGACCCGGCCCAGGCGGTGGAAGGCTGCCTGTCGCTGCTGGCCGACGGCATGCGCGGCAAGGGCGTTGAATTGCGCATCGCGCCAATCGACTTCAAGGTGCAGGTCCGGGGGCATGTCGATCAGCTTGAGCAAGTCTTGATCAACCTGCTGGTCAATGCCCGGGATGCGCTGCTCGGCCGGCGCGAGCAGGATCCGGACTGGCGGCCCTGGATCGCGGTACGCGCCGAACATGACCCTCAGCGGGTGCGGCTGCTGGTCAAAGACAATGCCGGCGGCATCGACCCACGCCTGCTGGAGCGCATCTTCGAGCCCTTCTTTACCACCAAGCCAGTCGGCGTGGGCACCGGGCTCGGGCTCTCGGTGAGCTACGGCATAGTCGAGAACATGGGCGGACGCCTGAGCGTCAGCAACACCGACGTAGGCGCCTGTTTCTGCATCGAACTGCCGTTGGTACAGAGCGATCAGAGCACCAGATAAGCCCGACCGGTCTGGCCGCAACTGAGGTTGGCGCCCACCTCGACCTTACCCAGATCGATGCCCAGCACCGCCAGGACATTGTTCAGCAGCGGGTCCAGCAAGGGGCCGAGCAAGGTACCGATAGCGGTGGCCAGCAGGCTGACCACGCTGTTCAATGCCGTCAGCAAGGTATTGAGCACCACGCCGAGCAGACTGCCGATGGTGGGCGAATGCGGAGTCAGAGAGATGCCGGTCAGCGACTCGCGCAGGCTGCTGACCACATTGGCCGCGGTCACGCTGTGCCAATCGTCGTCCGCCAGTTCCTGCTTCATTTTCGGTGGATTGATGAAGGTGAAATTTGGCTCGTGGGTGCCAGCGATCGAGGTGTCGATCATCACCTCGCTGCCGCCGCCGGCAAACGAGACGCGCGCCCCGCAAGGGCCAGACAGCCCCTGGCAGGTCCTCGCGCCGATATCCACCAGCGGCAAGGGGCTCACGCTGACCTGAGCGGTCGAAGACGCCCAGTTGCTGGCGTCCACCCGACCGACCTTGAGCTTGACCGCGGAGGTGGTGGTGTCGACGGAAAGGCTGTTGTTGCTGTCGCTGACGCAGGTATAGCCGGTGACATGACTGTCGCCGGCCGCCACTTCGAGGCTGACATCCAGGTTCGCGCCGTTCGGCAGGATCATCAGGTCAGTCTTTACACAAGGGCCACCGAGCACACAGCTGAGATTGGCGCTGAGTACCGTATTGAGGGTGACCACCACCGGCAACAGCAGGGTATTCACCGCCTGCAACACGCTGTTGATCAGCGAGAGATCCACGCTCAGCAACGCACGCACCTGGGCGGTACGCACATAGATGCGATTGGGCCCCAGCGGGTCGGCGGCGGCCAATTCCGGGTTGCCGATGGCGAACTCGGGAGGTGACACAATCTTGACCCGGGTGGTGACGCCCGCCAGCCCCAACACACTCACTGGCAGCGTGACAGCCGCGGCGCTCTGGCTGCTGGCCAGTTGCAGGAATGCCTCGACCAGGCTCAGCAGCTGGACGTTGGCATCCAGCCCGGAGTCCTCGGTGCCGGTCTGCAACTTCAACAGGTCACCCAGTTTCACCGGAACGGTATTGATGGCAGCTGCCTTGATGCTGCCCAGGGCCGTCAGGACCTCGGCGGTGGCGCCGTTCTTCTGGGCCACGGCGATGCTGGTCTGGATCAGTTGAGTGACGTCGGTATCGACGTCGAGCAGTTCACTGTAGTTTCCGGCGCTCACATCCAGGTCAATGGCCAGTTGATTCAGGTAGCTCAGCAGGCTGATGTCGGTATCGACCAGGCCTTGCCAACCGAGCAGGCTGACATTGATCGCGCTACCCGCGAGGCCGCCGAGGGCCCCGTTCAACAGATTGAGATCGACCAGCGTGCTGCGAATCGTCAATTGCGCCAGCGGCGGTTTGGGTTGGGCTGCTACAGCCGAGGCACTCAACGAGGTCGTGGCGCTGACGGGATTGTCGGAAAACAGATTGGTTACGCCGAGGGCGATGCTGGTGGGCACCCTCTCACTGACCACCACCCGGATGGCGCTGGCCTGGCTGGCGTTGGGGCTGAAGGTGCGCAGGTTGTCGGCACCGGTCTGCAGCGAGCCACAGGTGGCTGTCAGCGGTCTGTCGTCTCCCACCGCAAAACCGTTGCGCACCGCGCTTTCTTTGGCGAAGGCCGCCGCGCTGAGTCCCGCCTGGCAATTGCCGCCCCGCGCCACCGCTTCCAGCGCGGCGTTATCGGCCACTCGCTGCAACTCACGCTGATCCAGATACAGGCGTCCGCTGTCGACCACCACCAGCGTGCACAACACCGCCGTGCCCAACGCCAACGCCCCTATCAGACCAATAGCGCCACGCTGCCGAGCCGGTCCGGAAAACTGCGTGCGGGGAAACATGGAGCACTCCTTTGCCGGCGCACTGCCGGGCGCAACCTCCGCTGGGTGAAAGGAGTGTAGTCAAGGCTGGAACACAACGCTGGCGACTTGCCAGCGCTGTGCCTGGAAAGTGGGCCGTGTGGGGCGAGAGCCTGTGTATCCCTCGCCCCGTTGCGGAAATGCAGCGACTTATTTGGGCGGATAGTTCGCCAGGATCCGGCCGACAGTCTCCCTGATCGCCGAGCTGCGATCGGCGGGGTTCGGTGTGCTGCTGAGTATCTGCTCGTCGCTGCCGCGCCACACCAGCTTGCCGTCCTTGCCATCGAGCAGGTCGATCTGGATGGTGGCGACCTTGTAGGTGATGTTGCGGGTTTCGTTGTACATCGGCGCGCCCCAGTAGCCGTTCCACGGGCCACCCCAGCCGCCGCCGTAATTGGTGGTGACCTGCTGCTGGCGGTTCTCGACGATCAGGTAAGTCTGAACGTTGAGATCAGCCTTTTTGCCCGCCGCGGCCGGACGCAGGCCGCGCTGGTCCAGTTGGTCGCTGACCGCCTGGCGGATGCGCTGTTCGGTCAGGTCGCTCTTGATCCGCGGATCGTCGGGGCGGTATTGCAGGGCGGGTTCCTTGAAGCTCCAGCTGCGATAGGCAGCGAAGTCGCGACTGGCGTCGAAGTCATGGTTGACCTGGTTGGCGGCGCAGGCGCTGAGCAGCGCGGCCAGGGCCAGTGAAGCAAGAGGGCGGAACATGATGTGTCTCCAGAAGAGCAAATGCACCTGAAGGGATGTCGCTAGGTCTGTACGAAAGTTGGCGAGCGAAGCCTGTTTTTAACCCAGCCCATCGCGCAGCTTCGTACGGAGCCTAACTAGGAGGATACGCCGCCATGGCCTTTTCCACAGCCTCGCGCAACGCATCGGCGCGCTCGCTCAGGCTGCCCTGGCTCGAGGTTTCTGCGCTGGCGCTCCACACCGGCTGGCCGCTGCCGCCGTCGAACAGGTTGACCCGTACCACCACGACTTCCACCTCGTAGGTACGCACCACAGGCACGGTGTTGTACATGCCGTAGCCGGGGCCATAGCGGTTGTAGCCATATCCACCGTAACCATAACCATAGTCGTCCTGCACCTGGCGCAGGCGCTTTTCCAGGTGCAGGTCGGCGCTGACCCACAGGTCCGCCGGGCGGTTGTCGTGCAGCGGGCGCAGGCCGCGCTGGTCGAGGGCGTTGCTGACCGCCTCGGCGACCTGCGCCGAATCGGCCCAGGCCGAGCCATTGGGCAAGCGCCCGTCGCGCCAGGCCCAGCTGCGATAGCGGCCATAGTCGCGCTGGGGCGCCGGATAGGCGCTGCGGTCGAAGGTGCCGGCCGCCTGCGGGGGCGCCGGCGGCAGTGGATTGGAACTGGCGACATAGGGGTTGGGGCTCTGGCAGGCCACCAGCCCCAGGGACATCACAAGCAAACCAGCGTGGCGTTTCATTTCGGGCTCCGCTCAAACCGGACGGCAAATCCAGTGCAGGTAACGCCCAAGCCCGGCAAAGCTTGGGTGACGACGATAGGCCAATTCCATTTCCAACAAATCCAGCAACTCGGCGCGGGCCTGGAACTCCACTGGCATGTAGTCGTGGAAAACCCGTACCCCACTCTGGGTTTCGACCTGCCACAAGCCGTCGAGTTGCGCCGCCAGCTCCCGTGGATCAAGGGGTTGTTGCGGGGTCAGGCTCTGCTTCTCGCCGGCCATGTCGTTCTTGCGCATCTTGCGAAAGTGGCCCTTGAGCAGGTTGCGATAGATCAGCGCATCGCGGTTGTAGAAGGCCAGCGACAGCCAGCCGTCCTTGGTGGTCAGTTGATGCAGCACCGGCAGGATCGCGTGGGGCTCGGCCAGCCATTCCAGCACCGCATGGCACAGCACCAGGTCGTAGGGTTCGGTGAGCTGGCCCAGCAGGTCCTGCCAGGGCGCCTGGATAAAGGTCGCCTGCTGGCCGGCCTCGGCGAAGCGCTGACGGGCGCCTTCGAGCATCGGTTCGGCCGGCTCGGCCAGGGTCACCTGGTGGCCACGCTGGGCCAGCCACAACGACATGTGCCCCAGCCCGGCGCCGATATCCAGCACCCGCAGCGGCCGGTCCGGCAAGGCTTCGGCCAGGTCGGCCTGGAGCACCGCCAGGCGGATCGCGCCCTTGGCGCCGCCGTAGATCTTTTCCGCGAAACGGGTCGCCAGCTGGTCGAAATGACGGTCGCTCATCAGCTGAACCGCCGTTCGCTGTCGGCCAGCTTGCTGCGCACCACCTGCTCCAGGTCCAGCCCCAGCTCGCTGCACAGCAGCAACAGGTACAGCACGATGTCACCGACCTCCTGGCCGGCGTGGGCCAGCTTGTCCGCCGGCAGCTGCCGCGACTGGTCTTCGCTCAGCCACTGGAAGATTTCCACCAGCTCGGCCATCTCCACGCTGGCGGCCATGGCGAGGTTCTTCGGGCTGTGAAATTGCCGCCAGTCATTGCGGTCGCGAATGGCGTGCAGGCGTTGGGTCAGTTCGTCTAGGTTCATCGGGGTCTCCTGAAGGCGTATAGCTTCGGGGGGATGGCGAATGAAGGCAAGGCCCGCACCGCCCCCTCAGTCGATAACGCTGAACTCGACCCGCGCCGTCTGCCCGCCTTCGTCCAGCACGCTCAGTTGATAAGGCCCCAAGCGTTCGAAGCTGGCGTTGATACTGTCCTGGTTGGCACTCTCGCCCAGCGGCTCGCCGTTGACGAACCACCAGCGCCGGCCGCTGCCGCCCAGGGCCGACAGCTTGAGCCGCAGCAGTTCCTGGCTGGCCGCCGGGCGACGCAAGCGATCGCCCTCGCGCACGCCGACGATGGACAAGGGCGCCGCTGCCGCCAGGACCGGCCCCGGGCACTCCGGGTCGTTGGCCGGCAGGCGCGCTTCACGCCGTTCGATGCGCGGCAGCCAGGGCTCCAGCGGCGCCGGCCACAGCGCGATATCCCGCGCCTGCGCCCCTGGGCACTTGGCGTCGACCCGCAGGCCCTTGGCATTGACCCAGACTTTTTCCAGCAGGCCGACACCCAGGGGTTGATCCGCCGCCTGCAAGGTCGGCGGCGTGGTGCCGTCCAGGGTCCAGGCGAAACGCTGGCGGCGGCAGTTCGGATCGCTGCGGCTCATGGGCTGGCCCAACGGCCAACAGATCGCCGCCACCCCGACATTCATCGGCACCGGCTGCACCGGCGCGCTGATACCGCGCTGGCTATCGCGGTTGATCAGCACATCGTGCACTTGCAGCATCAAGGGCGCCGCCGAGGCCAGGCCGAACTGGCCCGGCACCGGGGTGCCGTCCGGGCGGCCGATCCAGATGCCGATCAGGTAGCGCGGCCCGACGCCAATCGCCCAGGCATCGCGAAAACCGTAACTGGTGCCGGTCTTCCAGGCCAGCACCGGGCGCTGCACCAGCTCGGCCCGCGGGTCGCGGTCCGGGCGCGCCTGGCCGCTGAGAATGCGCCGCACGATCCACGCCGAACCGGGGGACAGCAAGGGCCGCTCGCGCAACTCATCGTCCGGTTGCAGGCGGATGCTGGCGCTCTTGCCGCCACGGGCAAAGGCGCTGTAGCCGCTGACCAGGTCCTCCAGGCGGCTGCCGGCGCCGCCGAGAATCAGCGCCAGGTTCGGATCCGCCAACGCCGGCAGGGTCAGGGGCATGCCGCCGATGCGCATCTCGGCAGCAAAACGTTTCGGCCCGTAGGCTTCCAGCAGTTGCACCGCCGGCAGGTTCAGCGAGGTGGCCAGGGCCGTGCTGGCCGACACCGCGCCGCTGAAGCCCATGGAGAAGTTGCCCGGCCGGTAGTCGCCATAGCGCCGGGGCACGTCCTGCAGCAGCGATTCGGAATGGATCAGCCCGGCATCCAGCGCCATGCCATAGAGGAAGGGCTTGAGGGTCGAGCCCGGCGAGCGCATGGCGCTGATCATGTCCACATGGCCGAAGCGCCGCGCATCGTTGATATCCACCGAGCCCAGGTAGGCGCGCACGGCCATGGTCTGCGCCTCGACCACCAGGATCGCCGCCGAGGTGTGTTCCGGCAGCCGCGCGCGCCAGCCCAGCAGCAGGTCTTCCAGGCGCCGTTGCAGGTTGGCGTCCAGGGTGGTGCGGATCAGCGGCGGGCTGTCCGGACGGTTCAGCCGCCGCGCCAGCAAGGGCGCCAGGCTCGGCTCCAGGCGCGGCGCCAGCAACAAAGGTTCCTGCAAGGCTTCGTCCACCGCCGACTGCGGCCAGACCTGGAACTGCGCCAGGCGTTGCAGCACCTTGTCCCGGGCCGCCTGTGCCCGCGCGGCATGCCGGTCCGGGCGCAGCCGGCTCGGCGCTTGGGGCAGCACCGCCAGCAGCGCGGCTTCGGCGTGGGTCAGGTGCTGCGGCGACTTGCCCAGATAAGCCCAGCTGGCCGCGGCCACCCCTTGCAGGGTGCCGCCGAACGGCGCGCGGTTGAGGTAGAGCGTGAGGATCTGCTGTTTGCTCAGGTGCCATTCCAGCTGCGCGGTGCGCCACAGCTGGCGCAGCTTGCCGTGCCAGGTCCGCGAATGCGGGTCGAGCAGGCGCGCCACCTGCATCGACAGGGTGCTGCCGCCGGACAACACCCGCCCGCCCGTGAGGTTCTGCCAGGCAGCGCGCGCCAGCGCCATCGGGTTGACCCCGGGATGGCTGTAGAACCAGCGGTCTTCGTAGGTCAGCAGCGCGTCCAGGTAGTAAGGCGAGACTTCGTCGGTGCGCACCGGATACCGCCAGACCCCATTGGCATCGGCGAAGCGCCACAGTGGCGTGCCATCCTCGGCCAGCACCACCCGCGCCAGGTCATCCTTGGGCAGCGGTAGCGGCCAGATGCGGTCGGCCAGCCAGAGCACAGCCCACAGCAGCAACAGGCCGCCCAGCACAATCCGCAGGACTCGCCAGCCACGGCGGCCGCCCGGTTGCGCCGATGGCAAGTCGGGTGACCTGGCCTGGCCGGATATTCGCCCCCAGAAACTGCGCAGGCGCGATACAACTAATCGAAAAATCAAACCCGCGAACCTCTATGCTTGGAACGGAACTCGCCAGCGCGATCGATGGCCAAAGGCTCAGGTCTGGCAAGCACGCCAACTTTTTCATCAGGATGCACGCATGCAGGTAGAAAGCTTCTTTGAATGGCTCGGCCAGGCGCTGGGCTCGGTCATACGGTTTATCGTCGACGGCCTCAGCGGTCTGTTCAACGCCCTGACGAACGCCGGCGGCAACTTTATCGACGGCCTGTCGCGGGCGCTGGGCATGGACACTTCGGTCATCAGCATCATCACCCTGATCCTCGGGCTGATGCTGCTGTACTCGGCGGTCCGCGCCTTCATGCGCGCCTCGATCGTCACGGGCATCATCTGGCTGCTGCTGGGGCTGTGGCTGCTGAGCTGGGTGGTGCACTGACCGATAGTCGACCGCTATGCGGTCGGATCGCGAGCAAGCTTGCTCCTACAGGAGGAACGAGCTTGCCGCGATACCCCTTCAACGTCCCTTGATCACCATCTCCGGCAGGGTTTCACCCACGGCCTGCCAGTTCGGCCGGTACATCGACTCCACTTGCGGCGGCGGCACACGATAGGTGCCGGGCGTGACCGCGCGTGCCAGGTACAGCAGGTGCGTGACGCTGTCGTAGCCGTCCAGGTTCAGCGCCGCCACGTAGCGGTCATCGCGGAATTCCTGGTGCTTGAGGCTGGCGTTCTGCATCGACTCGCGCCATTCCTTGACCTGGCTGCTGGCGTTTTCCAGGCTGGCGGCGCTCTGTGCCAGGTTCTGGTTTTCCAGTTCCAGGCCGGCCGGCAGCAGGTCCACCACCAGGGCATCCGGCACCCGTTGCTTGGCGCTGACCGCCAGGTGCACCAGCACCAGGTCGCCGCTGCCCAGGGCCCGCAGGTCCAGTGGCTGGCCGTTCATCCCCAGGTATTCGCGACGAATGCTCAGGTTCTCGCCACCGGCCAGCGGCGCATGCTGTGGATAACCGGAAATGGTCAGTTGCTGGTACACCGGCTCACTGCCTTGATTGCGCACCGACAACGGCGACGCCAGCAACGCGCCTTGCAGCTTCAGGCCCGGCTGGCCGTTGTTCAGCTCGCGGCTTTCGGCGCCGCTGCTCAGTTGCGCGGTCCAGTTGGCTTCCGGCTTGCCCAGCAGGCCACGGCCGGCGAGGAACAGCGAGTTGCGCTCCTGGGTCGACAGGTACGGGCTGGCCGCCAGTTGGTCGGACAGCTCGAACAGCCGCTCCTCGCGCTTGCCCTGGGCCAGGTCGTTCTCTTCCAGCAGCGCCAGGATCAGCGCCTGATCCCGTAGCGGGCTGCCGTAGTCGGCCAGCCAATCCTTGCTGTTGCGCGAGGCCGCAAGGCCCGCGGTCAAGGCCTGCTCGGCCCGTGGCTGGTCGCCCATTTTCTGCAGGGCGATAGCCAGTTGCACCAGCGGCAGGCCGGAGCGGGCATCGGTACGCCGTTCGAACAGGCTGCGCAACGCGCCCAGCGGCGCCTGTTGACTGCGCGCCAGCACCAACCCGGCGTAGGCCTGCACGGTAAAGCGCGTGTGCTCGGCGTTTTCGCTGTAGTTGACCTCGATCAGGTTGCGCTCCTGCAGGTAACGCAGCAGGCGCTCGTTGGCCTTCTTCAGCGCCTCGGCCGGCACCGCGAAGCCCTGGTCGCGGGCCCGCAGCAGGAAGTCGGTGACGTAGGCGGTCAGCCAGTATTCCTCTTCGCCGTCCGCGCCCCATAGGCCGAAGCTGCCGTTGTAGCGCTGCATGCCCAGCAGGCGTTCGATGCCCAGTTCGATCTTGCGCTTGCGCTCGGCATCCGGCTCGCCTTCCAGACCCAGGCGTTTCAGGCTGACGGCATCGGCGTACAGCGCCGGGTACAGGCCGCTGGTGGTCTGCTCCAGGCAGCCATAGGGGTACGCCTTGAGTGCGCGAATCTGTTCGCCGAGGTTCAACGGCGGCCGGCTCGACAGGCTCAGCAACGCTTCCCGCCCGGCCGGTTCGAACGCCGCCAGCTCGCCTTCCGGCAGGCTCCACGGCTGATCCTTGAGCACCGCGCGGTAATGCCTGAGCAACGCCGGATAGGCCGGTCGCACGCCCAGGGTCCATTCGCGGCTGAACGGCGGCAGGCTCTCGCCGGGAAGATCCAGGCCATTGACCAGCACCTTGACCTTGCCCTGGCCGAAGCCGCCCAGCGCCCGCACCGGGATACGCAGCGTGGTGCGCTGGCCCTGGGTCAGCTGCACGCTCTGATGGGTCTCGTTGACCAGCGCCAGCTGGCCTTCGGCGCTCAGTTGCACATCGAGTTTCTGCGCCTTGCCCGACAGGTTGGACAGGTCCAGCGCCAGGGTAGTCTGGTCGCCGCCGGCGAGGAAACGCGGCGCCGACAGCTCGGCGATCAGCGGCGCGGCGATCACCGTCTTGCCTTCGGCCATGCCATAGCGCTCGTCGGTCCAGGCCTGGGCCATCAGGCGCAGCTCGCCATTGAAGTCAGGAATGTCGACGCTGACTTCGCCTTCGCCCTGCTCGTTGAGGGTCACCGGTGCGCTTTGCAGGGCGACGATGGTGACGCTGGTGTCCGGACGCTTGCCGCCCTTGGCCAATGCGGCGTCACCACCGAAGGCCAGGCTGGCCAGGCGGCCCTGGCCGGCTTCGATCAACTGGCCGTAGATATCCAGCTGGTCGGCGCCATAGGCCTTGCGCCCGAACAGGCTGGAGTACGGGTCCGGGGTCGGGTATTCGGTGATGTTGAGGATGCCCACGTCCACCGCCGCCAGCAGCACATGGGCCTGTTTCGGCACGCTGCCATCGGCGTTCTTCGCCTGGATCTTCACCTTGAGCGGCTGCTTGGGGCGCATTTTTTCCGGTGCGCTCAGGGTCAGGCCGAGCTTGCGCTGGGTGCGATCCAGCGGCAGGTGCAATACGCCCACTGCGCGTTTCGGGGTGATGTTGGCCTTGCGTTCGCCGGGACGGATGACCAGCGCACTGACGTACAGGTCGTGCCGCGCCCACTTCGGATCGAGCTTGATCGCATAGCTCTTGCCTTCGGCCGGCACGTCGATTTCCTGCCACCACAACGGACCGTCACTGGACTCCACCAGCAGGTAACCCTTGCCGGCGGCCGGCGGGGTCACCGTGACATTGGCGGTGTCGCCATCACTGTACAGCGGCTTGTCCAGCGCCAGCTTGACCTGGTCGGGGCGCACCGCGCCGCCTTCGGCGTTGTCCTGGGAGCGGTAGCCGGCCCAGAAACGCAGGCTGCTGACCAGCCCGGTCTGCGGGTCTTCGACCTCGACGCGATAAGGGCCCCACTCCACCGGGAAGCTGACCTTCGCGGTAGCGCCGGCCTCGATGCTCAGGGTCTGTTCGTCCTGGGTGAGGAATTTCTCGTTGAAGTGATAACTCCAGCCGTCGCTTTCCGAGTAGTTCCAGTAGTAGTCGCGGCGCTCGCGCACCAGGCGCACCTTGAGGTTGTCCGCGGCCAGCTTCTGGCCTTCGTTGTTGGCCACCAGCAGTTCGAATTCGGCCGGGCCATCGCCGTCGATTTCCCCGCCGTCGAACAGCGCTCGCAGCCCTGGCAACCGGTCCGCCGGCCACACCGGCAGCACCACCCGCCGGGTGATCGGGCGACCGCCCGACTCCTGCAGGCTGCCCTGGACAATCAGCTGCAACGGCGAACGGGCCCCGGCCCATTTGCTTTCCATGGCGATCACTTCTTCGCCGTTTTCATCCAGCGTCGACTCTTCTATTTCCAGGTCCTGGCTCAGCTCTTCTTCGGTGACCGAGCCGAACTGGTAGCCCGGCAGCGCCTTGACCGCCTCGCGCAGCGGCCGCACGTAGATTTGGCCGCTCAGGCGATTGCCGGCGGCCGGGGCGCCATACAGGTAACGACCGTTGATGCTGATCTCGACGGTCTCGTCCGGTTTGAGCGGTGTGTCGCTGCCCTTGAGTTCCAGCGCCAGGCGCTCGGGCAGGAAATCTTCCACGAGGAATTCGTAGAGTTGCGGCTTGCCGTCGCCGAGATCGAACACCAGTTGCCAGCGCCCGGTCGGCGCTTCGCCAGCCAGTTGCAGCTGGTACTGATAGAGCCCCGAGGCATCGGCGTCCCAGACGAACTTGCGGCTGACCTGCTCATCCGGCCGGCGCACCTCGACGCTCACCGGCTGCGGCTTGACCGCATTGCCGTCCTTGTCCCGCAGCAGCGCGTTGAGCAGCACGGTTTCACCCGGGCGATACAGGTCGCGGGGGCCGAACACGAAGAACTGCAACGGATGGGGCTGGGGGCCGCCGATATTGAATTCGGCCAGGTCCAGGGCGGCGCCGTTCAAGCGCAGCAGGCTGGTCTGCTCACCCTGGTGGGCCAGCAGCACTTCGGCTTTCTTCGGCAGCGGCAGCTCGGCATGGCCGCCCTTCTCGGTCTTGCCCTGGCCAAGCACGCGGCCTTCGCCATCCAGGAGCTCCAGGCTGACGCCGTCCAGCGCCTTGCCGCCTTCCAGGGCCTGGGTGAATACATCCAGGCGGTTCTGGTAACGGTGCACCGACAGGCCGATGTCGCTGAGGGTGAACAGGGTGGCCGGTTGCGAATAGTTGTAGGTGCCCGAGGCGCGCATCACCGCCAGGTACACGCCCGGCTGTTGCAGCGGCTTGAGCCCGGCGATCGGCAGCAGCAGGGTTTCCCGGGTATTGCGCGCCGGGTTGAGGTCGAAGCGGCCGCCATACACCAGGTCGGCCATCGGCAACAGCTCGCGGGACTCGTAACTGTGCAGGCTGTTATTGCGCCCCCACTGGGCGAGGAACACCGGCAGTGACTCAGGCTTGATGCGGAAGAACTCGACATCGACCTTGTCGACGTTCAGCGCGATCACCGGCAAGCCTTCGGCGAGTCGGGTCGGCAACAGGGTGCCGCGGCTGGCGAAACCGACCGTGGCCTGCAGGTCGCGGGTTTCCATGCGGCTGACGTACTCGGCGGCCAGGGTCGCGTCGTTCACCCCGCGCAGCCCGGCGTCGACGGTCAGCACCAGTTTGCGCTGCGGCTCGAGGTGGCGCAGGCGCAGCTCCATGAAGTTGTCCGACAGTTCCCAGGCGCCGTCGACCTTGCCGCTCTTGCTGTCCACCAGATGCAGCTTGTCGGCGAACTTCTGCTGCGGGTCCAGGGGCACCGAGAAACTCACCGACAGGGTGCTGGCCCCGTCGAGCTGCACCTCGGACACGTCCACCACGCTCAACTCGCGACCGGCGTAGCGTTGCTTGAGGACTGCGACATCCTGCACGGGCCGGGCCTTGGCCGCGGGCACCGCCGCTGTCGGAGCCGAAGTGGTCGCCGCCTTGTCGGAGGTCGAGGAATCGCAAGCGCTCAGCAAGGCCAGCGCACAGGCCAGGAACAATCCTTTGTTAAGCATGGGGCACTCATAGGCAGGAGTATCGAAGGGTTGAACTATATCTCACCGCCGTCCGGCTGGCTGTGGCGCAGTGCACATTGATCGACAGAGGGCCTATCACCCGCAGCGTATTTGTAGGAGCGAAGCTTGCTCGCGATCAGCCGCGAAGCGGCGCTCTCAAACCCGCGCAGCCCATGAGGGGGTCGGTGAAAGTGCCGACGCCAATCGCGAGCAAGCTTCGCTCCTACAGGATTTGGGGGCGTGATTGGGATGGGATGGGATGGCATGGCCGGGCGGGCAAGCAGCTACAATGCCCGCTCTCAAGGAGCCTGCATGCCCAGCCTGATTTCTGCCTGGCGCCACCGTCCGACCCATGGTCGGGTGTGGGCGCTGGCCGCGCCGATGATTCTTTCCAATATTTCCGTGCCGCTGGTGGCGCTGGTCGACAGCACCGTCATCGGCCATTTGCCCCACGCCCATCAGCTCGGCGCGGTGGCAGTCGGTGCCAGCCTCTATACCTTCCTGGCCTGGGCCATGGGTTTTCTGCGCATGGGCGCCACCGGCTTTGCCGCCCAGGCCGCCGGGCGCGCCGACGGTGCGGCGCTGCGGCAGATCCTGGCGCAAGGCCTGCTGCTGGCGATGGGGCTGGCCTTGCTGCTGGGCGCCATAGGCGTGCCGCTGAGTGGCGTGGCCTTGCAGTTGATGCAGCCTTCGGCCGAGCTGAACGAGATGACCCGGACCTTCTTCCATACCCGCCTGCTTGGGCTGCCGGCGGCATTGGCCAGCATGGCCCTGGTCGGCTGGTTCCTCGGTACCCAGAACGCCCGGGCGCCACTGGCGATCCTGTTGAGCACCAACCTGATCAACATCGCCCTCAACCTGTGGTTCGTGCTGGGCCTGGACTGGGGCGTGGCCGGCTCGGCCAGGGCCTCGGTGATCGCCGAGTGGACCGGCGCGCTGATCGGCCTGGCCATGACCCGCCCGGCCCTGCGCGCCTATCCGGGGCGGATTGCCTGGGCGGCGCTGCAGCGCTGGGCCAGCTGGCGACCCTTGCTGGCGGTCAACCGTGACATCTTCATTCGCAGCCTGGCCCTGCAATCGGTGTTCTTCCTGATCACCGTGCAAGGCGCGCGCCTGGGGGACGCGACCGTGGCCGCCAACGCCCTGCTGCTCAACGGCCTACTGCTGACCGCCCACGCCCTGGACGGCCTGGCCCATGCGGTGGAAGCCCTGTGCGGCCACGCCATCGGCGCCCGCGATCGTCTGGCCCTGCGCCGTTCGCTGGTGGTGGCCGGCGGCTGGTCGCTGCTGGCCAGCATCGGTTTTGCCGTGCTGTTCCTGTGCGCCGGGCACCTGTTCATCGAGATGCAGACCGACATCGCCGAAGTGCGCCAGACCGCCTTCATCTATCTGCCTTACCTCGCCGCCCTGCCGCTGATCGCGGTCTGGAGCTACCTGCTGGACGGCCTGTTCATCGGCGCCACCCGCGCCCGGGAAATGCGCAACGGCATGCTGCTCAGCGTGCTCATCACCCTGCCCTGCGCCTGGGCCTTGCAGGGCCTGGGCAACCACGGCCTGTGGCTGACCTTCCTACTGTTCATGCTGGTGCGCAGCCTGACCCTGCTCGCGTTCGCCCTGGGGCTGCGCCGGCACGACGGCTGGTTCGCTCCGGCCCGCTGAGTATTCCTGCGGGCATAAAAAAACCACCGCTAGCGGTGGTTTTTTCGAACGGTCGACCTATCAGGAAGACAGGTACGACGAGCGGGTCAGGCCCAGACGCAGGGCGTCGAGGAACTGGGTACGCTCGCTGGCGCTGATCTTCGCGCTGGCCACCTTGTCGCGGTAGTGCGTCATCAGCTCTTCCGGCGACAAGTGCACGTAGCGCAGCATGTCTTCGATGGTGTCGTGGGTCTCGATGCCGGCGTGGTACACGGTGCCGTTCGGGTTCTGGTAGATGTTCACCGAGTCGGTATCGCCGAACAGGTTGTGCATGTCGCCGAGGATCTCCTGGTAGGCACCCACCAGGAACACGCCCAGCAGATAGTCCTCACCCTCTTTCAGGCCATGCACCGGCAGGCTGGTCTCGATGCTCTGCTCGTCGACGTACTGGTTGATCTTGCCGTCGGAGTCGCAGGTCAGGTCTTGCAGCACGGCGCGGCGCATCGGCTCTTCGTCCAGGCGATGCAACGGGATGATCGGCAGGACCTGGTCGATGGCCCAGGTGTCCGGCAGGCTCTGGAACACCGAGAAGTTGCAAATGTACTTGTCGGCCAGCTTGTCGTTGAGTTCGTCCAGCACCTGGCGGTGCGAGCGCTGGCGCGCCTTCAGCGAATTGTGCAGGCGCCGGCACACGGCGAAGTAGCACTGCTCGGCCAGGGCTTTTTCGGCCAGGGTCAGCTTGCCGTCGGCGTACTGGGCGGCCACGTCGCTCATGTAGTGGGTGGCGCGCCAGTAGGTTTCGGTGACCATCTCGATATCGGTCGGACCCAGCAGGTCCACCAGCCATTGCACGGTTTCCGGCAGGCTTTCCTTGTTCTCGATCAGCGGCACGTCGTCGTTGTGTTTCTCGACGTCGGTCACCTGCACCACCAGCATGGCGTGGTGCGCGGTCAGCGAGCGGCCGCTCTCGGAGAAGATGTGCGGATGCGGCAGGCTCTGCGCGTCGCAGAACTCCTTGAGCATGCCGACCACGACACCGGCGTAGTCGTCCATGTCGTAGTTGATCGAACTGGCGTTGCGCGAGTGGGTACCGTCGTAGTCCACGCCCAGGCCGCCGCCGACGTCGATGTGATCCACCGGCAGACCGAGGTTGCGCAGTTCGCCGTAGTAACGGATGGCTTCCTTGAAGCCATGCTGGTAGTCCGCCAGGTTGGCGATCTGCGAGCCCATGTGGAAGTGCAGCAGGCGGATGCCCTGGTCCAGGCCGGCGCCGCGGAAACGCTCGACCACCGACAGCAGCTGCGCCGCCGACAGGCCGAACTTGGATTTCTCGCCGCCGGTGTCGGCCCACTTGCTCGACGCCAGGGACGACAGGCGCACGCGCAGGCCGACCTGCGGCTTGACCTTGAGCGAGGCGGCCTCTTCGATCACCAGGCCGACTTCGGATTCTTTCTCGATCACGATGAATACGTTGTGGCCCAGCTTCTGGCCCATCAGCGCCAGGCGGATGAACTCACGGTCCTTGTAACCGTTGCAGACGATGGTGCCGCCTTTCGGCGCCAGCGCCAGCACCGCCAGCAGCTCGGGCTTGGAGCCGGCTTCCAGGCCGATGGAGACGTTCTGGGTGGCGATGATGTTCTCGATCACCGCTTCCTGCTGGTTGACCTTGATCGGGTACAGCGCGGTGTACTTGCTCTGGTATTCCAGGCGCTCGATGTTGGCGTCGAAAGCACCGGTCAGCTGGCGCACGCGGTCCTGCAGGATATCCGGGAAGCGCACCAGCAGCGGCAGGGACAAGCCGCTCTTGCGCAACTCCTCGACTTGTTCGAACAGGTCGATAGGCGAACTGTTCGGGCCGTTCGGACGAACTTCGACGCGACCGGCGTCATTGATCGCGAAATACCCGGCCCCCCAATGGCGAATCCCATAAACACTGCGGCTGTCCGCAACTGTCCATTGGCTGCCATCGTCTTTGCGTGTGCGTCGTACGGACATCGAAGTCCCCTATAAAGAAGTCATAGAGCGCTACCCCGGTCCGGGGCTGGCGCAGTCTAAAGAATGAAAATGACGATTAGCCTGCAACGAGGACGTAGACCTCGTTTACAGCGCTGAGTTTAGAAACCGGTCATGAACAGGCTCTGTGAAAACCATGAAGACGACGGCAACCTGAATCGGATCAGGGCTGCATCAAGTCGGGGGTGGTTTTCACAGAGGCTGCTAGCCGCCGGACTTCTTCGCCTTGAAACCGTGCTTGATCAGCTCTGCCAAGAGTAGCTCGACATGATCGCCCTGGATCTCGATGACGCCGTCTTTCAACGCGCCACCTGTGCCACAACGTTTCTTCAACGTGGTCGCCAGCTCCTTGAGCGCGTCTTCGGCCAACGGCACGCCGGTGATGGTGGTCACCGTCTTGCCGCCACGCCCCTTGCTTTCGCGGCGCACGCGAGCGATGCCGTCGCCGGCAGGGATAACGGTTTGTTTGCAGATGCAGGCTGCCACCGGCTGGCTACAGTCCGGGCAATGTCGACCTGCGTCGGTGGAAAATACCAGGCCACCAAGGGCGGCGAAGGATGCGGCTTTTTTGGCCACCGGCAATCCTCTTGGGAGGACAAAGACTGGTCGAAGCACATGGCCTGTGCCATCGACCGCGAAGCCCCACTCAGGCAGGGGCAGCGCTACTGGACCGACTGTGCTTATAAAGGCAGCGCCGGCTCAGCTTGAAAAAGGTCGCGCAGTGTAACGGCAAAAAGCCGACTTGCTAAGAGCCTAACCGCGCCAATTTATACAACTTTAACGACGCCGCGCCAGATAGCGCTGCAAGGCCGCCAGGGAGTCCGGGCAATAGGGCTTTTCGGCGATTTCCCGCATCACTTCGTCGATCGAAATGAAGCGTGCTTCCAGCACCTCTTCCGGCTGCAGGCACAGAGGCCCGTCCCAGACCGCCGAAAAGGCCGAACACCAGAGGCGATTGCCGGTGTCTTCGAAAAAGAAGTGGTCGTGGGCGGTCAATTCCACCCCGCTCACCCCCAGTTCTTCCTCCAGCTCCCGGGCCGCCGACTCGGCGTAGCTCTCGGTGGCCAGCACCATGCCGCCCGCGGCCACGTCCCAGTAACCGGGGTAGAGGGCCTTGCTCAGGGTGCGCCGATGCACGCACAGCTCACCGGCGGAATTGAACAGCAGGATATAGGTGCCGCGCCCGATCAGGCCGCGTTCGCGCAACTCCGAACGGGCCAGCGCGCCCAGCAACTGGTCTTCGCCATCGACCCAGGCGACTTGTTCGGCATCGGAGGCCGCGCGATGCGCGGCCTCATTGGAGGTAACCACCATGAATCAACCCTGATTGAGCAATTGACGCAAGTCGATGACAGCCGCGTTGGCCCGGGAAATATAGTTGGCCATGACCAGCGAGTGGTTGGCCAGCACGCCGAAGCCGCTGCCGTTGAGAATCATCGGGCTCCACAGCGTTTCCTGGGACGCCTCCAGTTCACGGATGATCTGGCGCACGCTGACGGTAGCGTTCTTTTTGGCCAGCACGTCGGCGAAGTCGACCTCGATGGCGCGCAGCAGGTGCGACAGGGCCCAGGCCTGGCCGCGAGCCTCGTAGAACACGTTGTCGATCTGCATCCAAGGGGTTTCCACCACCTCTTCGTCAACCTGCGGCGACTGGCCCGGCGCCGGGGTTTCGGTTTTCAGCGCGGTGTTGAGCTTGACCCGGCCAACGCTGGCCGACAGGCGCTGGGACAGCGAACCCAGGCGGGTCCCGACGTCACCCAGCCAGTTGTTCAGGTTGTCGGCACGGGCATAGAACAGCGCGCTCTTCTGCTCCGGGTCGGACAGGCGTGCCTGGTAGCGGCTCAGGGAATTGATGCCTTCCTGGTACTCGGACTCGCTGGACGGCAGCACCCAGCTCTTGTTGTCAAAGTTGAAGCGCGGCTCGGCCTTGGCCAGGTCGGCGTCCTCGGCGGACTGCGACTGGGAACGGGCGAAGTCCTTGCGCAAGGCGCGGGTCAGGTCGCGGACCTGCACCAGCACGCCATATTCCCAGCTCGGCATGTTGTCCATCCACAGGCCCGGCGGGAAACGGTCGTTGGAGATATAGCCACCCGGCTTGTTCAGCAGGGTGCCGGCCACGGTCTTGAGGGTTTCCACCGTGGTGTAGCCCACCACCATCTGCTTGCCTTCCTTCTCGGCGACAATCTGCGCGCTTTGCTGGACCGGGAACAGCGACGGCTCCTGGCTCCAGTACCAGCCCAGGGCACCGGCCACCAGCAGGTACAGGGCCAGCAGGGTGCCCAGGGCGCGGCTGAACAGCAGGCCACCAAAGTAGCTGCGTGTCGCCGACTTGGGTTCGGCAGCACGATCCGGCGCGCTGCCCGCGCGGTTCTTCCAGTCCAGCATGGCTATATCCTTTCAATCACTTGGGTTCATCGGTTCGACCACAACCCTACTCCATCGTGCCTCGAACCGAGCGGATTAAAAAACCATCCACCGCACAAGGCGCCACATGCCGGGTGTACATCGAGCGGCCACTATAAATGAAGCACAGTTCAGAACCTATGCGACCAGTCGGTCGGGAACTGAATAAGGTCGCTTTGCAGATTGTTGACGTACGACACTCGTACAATCCATAAGAGGTGCTAGCATAGAGCCACCAGTCGATCTCAGCATGCACCCTAACTAGTAGTCAGGATATGACCGAGCCAGAAGACCCCAGCCGTGAGCGCCTCAAGCACCACTTTGCCCAGCGGGTAATTCACCAGGCTCGTCAGATCCTCGAGATATGGCAGCGCCTGCAGCGCAGCGAATGGTCGACCGCCGACATGTCCGAACTCAGCGAGGCCAACCTGCGCCTGCTGCGTTTCGCCGAACGCTTCGAGCAACCCGAACATACCCAACTGGCGCGCAGCATCAGCGATTCGCTGGAAGCCGTGGACGCCAACCGCGGGCGCCTGAGCAGCGGCCTGATCACCGACCTCAACCGCCTGATGCAACGCCTGTCGCGCACCGGCCTGCGCCATGGCGACCAGTTGGAACAGACCTTCCTGCCGCCCCTGCGCAAGCCGGTCTACGTGATGCTGCAAGACCACGATCGCGGCGAGCGCCTGGCCAAGCAGCTGGAATTCTTCGGCCTCAGCGCCCAGTCCCTGGACAGCATCGCCGCGTTTCGCTCCTCGATGGTCGAGCGCCTGCCCGCGGCGATCGTCATCGACGTCGATTTCTGCGGCAATGGCATGGGCCTGCAACTGGCCGCCGAAGCCCAGGAGGGCCTGGAGCAGAAGCTGCCCCTGCTGTTCTTCAGCCTCCACGAAACCGACACCCCGACCCGCCTGGCCGCCGTGCGCGCCGGCGGCCAGGAGTTCCTCACCGGCACCCTGGAGGCCTCGAGCCTGCTGGAGAAGATCGAGATCCTCACCTGCGTCGCCCAGTATGAGCCTTATAAAGTGCTGATCATCGATGACTCCCGCGCCCAGGCCCTGCACACCGAACGCCTGCTCAACAGCGCCGGGATCATCACCCGGACCCTGATCGAGCCGATCCAGGCCATGGCCGAACTGGCCGACTTCCAGCCGGACCTGATCATTCTCGACATGTACATGCCGGCCTGTACCGGCACCGAACTGGCCAAGGTGATCCGTCATAACGACCGTTATGTCAGCGTGCCGATCATCTACCTGTCGGCCGAAGACGACCTGGACAAGCAGCTGGACGCCATGAGCGAAGGTGGCGACGACTTCCTGACCAAGCCGATCAAGCCGCGCCACCTGATCACCACCGTGCGCAACCGCGCCGCCCGCGCGCGCAACCTCAAGGCGCGTATGGTGCGCGACAGCCTCACCGGGCTGTACAACCACACCCATATCCTGCAACTGCTGGAAGACTGCAGCTTCCGCGCGCGCCGCGAGAACAAGCCGCTGAGCTTCGCCATGCTCGACATCGACCACTTCAAGCGGGTCAACGACAGCCACGGCCACCCCATGGGCGACCGGGTGATCAAGAGCCTGGCGCTGTTCCTCAAGCAACGCCTGCGCAAGACCGACTTCATCGGCCGCTACGGCGGCGAAGAATTCGCCATCGTCATGCCCGACACCGACCTGGAAGCGGCCTGCAAGGTGCTGGATGAAATCCGCCAGCGCTTTGCCGAAATCCACTACCCGGCCCAGCCGCAGGACCTGTGGTGCACCTTCAGCGCTGGGGTGGTCGAACTGCGGGAAGACTCCGACAGCCTGATGATGGCCAGCCAGGCCGACGAAGCGCTCTATCGCGCCAAGGACGGGGGACGCAATCGGGTCCAGGCGGCGCGCCATCAAAGCGCCACTTTTTCACCGGAATCCACCGATTCGGTCATAACCCTGTAATACAAACGCAATAAATTCAGGCGCTTACCATTCAAGTCGTTGGTAGAACGCGATGCGCCTGAAGCTGCTGACCAATCTCAATACCCTGCTATTAGTTGCCGTTTGCCTGGCCCTGGGCGCAACGCTCTGGTGGTCGCAACGCGCCCTCGAGCGCCCCTATCTGTTGATGGAGCGCTACCTGGGCTTGTCCCAGCAGTTCCAGAACCAGGCGGCGCGCAATATCGAGGATTACCTGGCCAGCGGCGACGCCCTGCGCCTGAGCAGCGCCAGCCAGGCCATCGAAACCCTGCAAGCCCAGCTCGGCGAACTGCCCACGGAGCTGGCGCAGAGCCTGCGCCCGAGCCTGTCGGGTCTGGCCGAGTTCAGCAAGACCGACCTGCTGGCCGCCGGCAAACTGGCCGGCGATCCGCAAGCCTTGCTGCTGCAGGCCGAGCGCGAGCTGGGGGCCAGCCTCGAACAACTGAGCCAGTACGCCACCGGGGCGGCCAGCAATCCGAGCGCCGCGACCTACCTGCCGCTGCTGCTGACCGCCTCCCAGCACCTGGGCAAGCTGTCCCTGGCCCGGGAAAAACTGGTGAGCAGCGGCCGCAGCGAGCTGGCCGCCGATGTCGAGCGCGAAGTGAGCAACATGCGCGCCCAGGCCGAGCAACTGGAAGCCCTGCCCTTGCTGGGTGTCGCGGCCAGCAACGAATCGAACACCGATGACTTCGCCGCCATGATGGGCCTGGAGAACACCGAGAAGGCCGCCGTCGAAGACGCCGGCATCGGCCTCAAGCGCGAACTCAACAGCCTGCTCGGCCGCTACCCCGCCGAGCTGAACCGCACCCGCGAACAGATCCAGAAACGCGCCGACCTCAGCGCCGCCACCCACCTGAAAATCACCGCCGTGCAGCAAGCCATTGCCGAATTGGAACCGGTGGTGCGCGCCCAGCATGGGCAGATCCAGAGCGAAGTGCGGCTGATGCAGGGCCTGATGATCGGCCTGATCCTGCTGATCGCCTTGGTCATCGACACCTTGCAGCGCCGACTGGCGCGGGTTCTGACCAACCTGGCGCCGGCCCTGTCGACCTGGGCCGAAGGCGACTTCAGCCGCGACATCCAGCTGGGCCGGACCAACCGCGAACTGCATGACATCGAAGAATCCCTGAACCGTCTGCGCGCCTACCTGGTGGACCTGGTGGGTACCATCCGGCAGAACGCCGAACAGGTCGCCGGCAGCAGCCGCGCCCTGGCGGACCTGAGCACTGGCCTGCACGGCGGCGCCGAGCGCCAGGCCGGCGATACCGCGCAGATCCGCGACGCCTTGGGCGAGCTGGAAGCGACCATCCAGCAAGTCGCCGGCGATGCCAGCCAGGCCGCCGATGCCAGCCGCAGCGCCGGGCTGGCGGTGGAACAGGGGCAGAAAGTGATCGGCCTGAGCCTGACCGGGCTGCATGCCCTGGTCGGTGAAGTGCAGGGCAACGCGCAGATGATCGAGCAACTGGCCGAGGAGTCGGCGACCATCGGCGGCGTGCTCACGGTGATTCGCTCCATTGCCGACCAGACCAACCTGCTGGCCCTGAACGCCGCCATCGAAGCCGCGCGGGCCGGGGAAATGGGCCGCGGCTTCGCCGTGGTCGCCGAGGAAGTGCGCTCCCTGGCCCAGCGCACCGCCGGCGCCACCGCCGAGATCCAGACCCTGATCGCCGGCCTGCAGGCCGCTGCCCGGCAATCGGTGGAAGGCATGCGCGCCCAGGTCGAACATGCCGAAGCCACCGCCAGCCAGGCCCAGGCCGCCGACGGTGCGTTGGATGAAATCGTCGGGGCGATCCAGACCATTTCCGATACCGCCATCCGCATCGCCGATGTCACAGCCCAGCAAAGCGGCGCCGTCAGCGAAATCCGCGACCACAGCGAGCGCATCCATCAACTGGGTGGGGATAATCTGCAACGCATCGGCGAAGGCCGCGAACAAGGCGAGAACCTGCTGGCATTGGGCGGCCAGTTGCATACGGCAGTGCAGGCGTTCCGCGTCTGACTCGAGCCTTATCGCGGGCAAGCCTCGCTCCTACAGATGACGCGAACCTGTAGGAGCGAGGCTTGCCCGCGATCAAAAGCAACCCAGGCCACCCGCCAGCCTGCGAACCCCGCCGCTCTCCGCTATCATGCGCACACCTTCGATTCGCGAGATTGCCATGCGTCGCCTGCTTTGCCTGATGCTGTTTGTGCTTGCCCTGCCGGCGACCGCTGCCGGGCTGCTGGACAGCCGCCCCAGTTCGACCCTGGGCTCGATCAACAACAGCGCCGACTTCCTGCCGGTGCGCGAAGCGTTCCAGCTGAGCCTGCTGCAAAGCACGCCGCAGTCGATCAAGCTGCGTTTCGTCACCACCGAGGGTTATTACCTCTATCGCCACCGCTTCCAGTTCCGCGCCGAGCCCGCCGAGATCGCTCTGGGTGCCGCCCAACTGCCCAAGGGCGAACAGAAACATGACGAGTTTTTCGGCAATGTCGAGGTCTACCACGGCATTGTCGATGTCGAACTGCCGCGCAGCGCCACGGATCAACGGGCCTTTACCCTGGCCGTGACTTACCAGGGCTGCGCCGACAAGGGCCTATGTTATCCACCGGAAACCGAGCGTTTGCAGATCGATGGCGCGGCCTCTTCTGCCAGTGCCTCAAGTGCCGGTAGCCCCGCTACCGACAATGGGAAAACCGGCTGGAGCTGGCGCGAACTGGCGCTGTTCTTCCTCGCCGGCATCGGCCTGACGTTCACCCCCTGCGTCCTGCCAATGCTGCCGATTCTGTCCGGCGTGGTCCTCAAGGGCCAGGTTGGCGGCTGGCGTGGTTTCAATCTGTCGCTGGCCTATGTGTTGCCGATGGCCGCCTGCTTCGCCCTGCTCGGCGCCTTGATGGGGCTGTTCGGCGCCCAGCTCAATTTGCAGGCGCGCCTGCAATCCGCCTGGGTGCTGGTGCCCTTTGCGCTGTTCTTCGCCGTGTTCGCCCTGGCGATGTTCGACGTCTTCGAACTCAAGCTGCCGCGCTTTATCAGCCAGCGTCTGGAACGCATTGCCGGGCGCACCGAAGGCGGCTCGCTGTGGGGCGCGGCGGTTCTCGGGGTGGTGTCCAGCCTGCTGGTATCGCCCTGCGTTTCGGCGCCCCTGGCGGGCGCCCTGCTGTATATCAGCGCCAGCGGCGACGCCTTGGGCGGCGCCCTGAAACTGTTCGCTCTGGGCCTGGGCATGGGCGCACCGCTGTTGCTGGTGGCCACCGGCGGCGCGGCCTGGCTGCCGAAAAGCGGGCCATGGCTGGTCTATGTGAAAAACGCCATTGGCGTGCTGTTGCTCGGCCTGGCGATCGGCCTGCTGAGCCGGGTCTTGCCGGGCCAGATCAGCCTGCTGCTGATTGGCGCGCTGGCGGCGGGTGTCGGTCTGTTTCTCGGCGCCCTGGAGTTTGTCTACAAGGCACCCCGCGCGCGCCTGGCGCAGCTGTGCGGGCTGTTCCTGCTGGTGTATGCCCTGGCCTGCTGGTACGGCGCATTCAGCGGCCAGACCGATCCGCTCAGCCCGCTCGCCCGCCCGCCAGTCGCGACCACCAGCAACAGCCCTGAGAAGAGCAGCGCCGGCCAGTGGCAGACCATCACCACTCCGGAAGAGCTGGACCGGGCCCTGGCCGACGCCCGAAACGCGGGCGCCCCACTGCTCCTCGACTGGTACGCCGACTGGTGCATCAGTTGCAAAGTCATCGAACGCGAGGTGCTCAACGACAGCCAGGTGGTCGAGCGCCTGCAAGGCTATCGCCTGGTTCGCTTCGATATCACCGCCAGCAACCGCGAACAGCGCGCCCTGTTGGACCGTTACCAACTGTTCGGCCCGCCGGCATTGATGTTCTTCGGCAAAGATGGCGTCGAACGTGCCGATGTGCGCGTGGTCGGCGAAATCAGCGCCGCGGACTTCGCCGAACGCATTACCGCAGCGAATGACCGGATTTAGTCAGTTGGTCACATACTTCGCGTAAACATCGGTCATCGTGCTGCCTATTGCAGAGAACTGGACAGTCACAAAGGCTTTGCGGCATAGTCGCCGGGTTCTGAATAATGGCCCACAGATAAAACAAGGAACGGCAGATGGCGACCCTACTGGTGCTTCACGGACCCAACCTGAACCTGCTCGGCACCCGTGAACCGGGGGTCTACGGTGCAGTCACCCTGGCTGAGATCAACCAGGACCTGGAACGCCGGGCTCGCGAGGCCGGCCACCATTTGCTCTACCTGCAAAGCAACGCCGAGTATGAATTGATCGACCGTATCCACGCCGCCCGCGATGAAGGCGTGGACTTCATTCTGATCAATCCAGCAGCTTTTACGCATACAAGTGTCGCATTACGTGACGCGCTGCTGGCGGTGAGCATCCCATTCATCGAAGTGCATTTGTCCAACGTGCACAAACGCGAACCTTTCCGCCATCACTCCTACTTCTCCGACGTTGCGGTGGGAGTGATCTGCGGCCTTGGCGCCAGCGGTTACCGACTGGCCCTGGAGGCCGCACTAGAGCAGCTTGAACAACAAGCTAAACGCCCCTGACCGACCCTTGGGAGTTGATGATTCATGGATATCCGTAAAGTTAAGAAACTGATCGAACTGCTGGAAGAGTCCGGCATCGACGAGCTCGAGATCAAGGAAGGCGAAGAGTCCGTACGCATCAGCCGCCACAGCAAGACTCCAGCCCAGCAGTACTACGCACCGGCACCGATGGCTGCTCCGGCCGCCGCACCTGCCGCTGCCGCTCCGGCCGCCGCTGCTGCACCAGCCGCTCCAGCTGCCCCAGCGCTGAACGGCACCGTTGCCCGTTCGCCGATGGTCGGCACCTTCTACCGCAAATCCTCGCCAACCTCGCCAGCCTTCGTTGAAGTCGGCCAGAGCGTGAAGAAAGGCGACACCCTGTGCATCGTCGAAGCCATGAAGATGATGAACCACATCGAAGCTGAAACCAGCGGTGTGATCGAATCCATCCTCGTCGAAGACGGCCAGCCGGTTGAGTACGACCAACCGCTGTTCACCATCGTTTGAACCGCGGAGAGCCAACGATGTCTGCGAAGTTGGAAAAAGTTCTGATCGCCAACCGCGGTGAAATCGCCCTGCGGATTCTGCGTGCCTGCAAAGAGATGGGTATCAAGACCGTCGCCGTTTATTCCAAGGCCGACAAGGAACTGATGCACCTGGGTCTGGCAGACGAATCCGTCTGCATCGGCCCGGCCTCCGCCGCGCACTCCTACCTGCACATTCCGGCGATCATCGCGGCCGCCGAAGTGACTGGCGCCACCGCCATTCACCCAGGCTACGGCTTCCTCGCGGAAAACGCCGACTTCGCCGAGCAGGTCGAGAACTCCGGCTTCGCCTTCATCGGCCCGAAAGCCGAGACCATTCGCCTGATGGGCGACAAGGTATCGGCCAAGCACGCCATGATCGCTGCCGGCGTACCTACGGTTCCCGGTTCCGACGGCCCGCTGCCGGAAGACGAAGAAACCGCGTTGCGCATCGGCCGTGAAGTCGGCTACCCGGTGATCATCAAGGCCGCTGGCGGCGGCGGTGGTCGCGGCATGCGCGTGGTGCATAAAGAAGAAGACCTGATCTCCTCGGCCAAGCTGACCCGCTCCGAAGCGGGCGCGGCGTTCGGCAACCCGATGGTCTACCTGGAGAAGTTCCTGACCAACCCACGTCACGTGGAAGTCCAGGTGCTGTCCGACGGCCAGGGCAACGCGATCCACCTGGGCGACCGCGACTGCTCCCTGCAGCGTCGTCACCAGAAGGTGCTTGAAGAAGCGCCGGCTCCGGGCATCGACGAAACCGCTCGCCAGGAAGTCTTCGCGCGCTGCGTCAAGGCGTGCATCGACATCGGCTACCGCGGTGCCGGTACCTTCGAGTTCCTGTACGAGAACGGTCGTTTCTACTTCATCGAGATGAACACTCGTGTGCAGGTAGAGCACCCGGTATCGGAAATGGTCACTGGCGTCGACATCGTCAAGGAGATGCTGAGCATCGCCGCTGGCAACAAGCTGTCGATCTCCCAGAAGGACGTAGTCATTCGTGGCCACGCCCTGGAATGCCGGATCAACGCCGAAGACCCGAAAACCTTCATGCCAAGCCCAGGCACGGTCAAGCATTTCCATGCTCCGGGCGGCAATGGCGTACGCGTCGACTCGCACCTGTACAGCGGTTACGCGGTTCCACCGAACTACGATTCGTTGATCGGCAAGCTGATCACTTATGGGGCAACCCGTGAAGAAGCCATGGCGCGCATGCGCAATGCGCTGGACGAAATCGTGGTCGACGGGATCAAGACCAACATCCCGCTGCACCGCGACCTGGTTCGTGACGAAGGCTTCTGCAAAGGTGGTGTGAACATTCACTACCTGGAGCACAAGCTGGCCGGTCAACACTGATCGACACCGCACCAGACCGACAAGGCCGCTTTCGAGCGGCCTTGTCGTTTCTGCCCCTCCTGCAGGAGCGAGCCTGCTCGCGATAGGGCCATCAGCGACAACGCGCATTTTCCTGGTGTTACGCGGCGCCCTTGCAGGCATCTCGAGCAAGCTCGCTCCTACAGAGACGCGGTGTGGGCGAGTGGAAATGGCGCCTGGCGTGTCGTTTTCTGCGCCTCGCTCGCGTAAACTTGCGCGCTTCTCGCAGCCCGCTAGGCTGCACATTACATATTTCAAAGGTGCCCGCCATGCCTTGGCTGCAAGTCCGTCTCGCCATCAGCCCAGAACAAGCCGAAACCTACGAAGACGCTTTTCTCGAAGTCGGCGCCGTTTCGGTGACCTTCATGGACGCCGAGAATCAGCCGATCTTCGAGCCGGAACTCAACACCACCCCGCTGTGGAATCACACCCACCTGCTGGCCCTGTTCGAAGGCGGCACCGAGGCTGCCAGCGTGCTGGCCCACCTCGAACTGCTGACCGGCAGCCCGCTGCCTGAACATCACAGCGAAGTGATCGAAGACCAGGACTGGGAACGCAGCTGGATGGACAACTTCCAGCCGATGCGTTTCGGCCAGCGCCTGTGGATCGTCCCGAGCTGGCACGCCGCTCCCGAGCCGGACGCGGTCAACCTGCTGCTCGATCCGGGCCTGGCCTTCGGCACCGGCACGCACCCGACCACCGCCCTGTGCCTGGAATGGCTCGACGGCCAGGACCTGAAAGACTGCAACGTGCTGGACTTCGGTTGCGGCTCCGGGATCCTGGCGATCGCCGCCCTGCTGCTGGGCGCCAAACAAGCCGTGGGCACTGACATCGATGTGCAGGCGCTGGAAGCCTCCCGCGACAACGCCGGGCGCAACAACATCGCCGAAGAGCTGTTCCCGCTCTATCTGCCGGAAGACCTGCCGCAGGTCCAGGCGGACGTGCTGGTCGCCAACATTCTCGCCGGCCCGCTGGTTTCCCTGGCGCCGCAGCTGTCCCGCCTGGTCAAGAGCGGCGGACGCCTGGCGCTGTCGGGCATCCTCGCCGAACAGGGTGAGGAAGTCGCAGCTGCCTACGCCCAGGACTTCGAGCTGGATCCAATCGCCAACCTCGATGGCTGGGTACGCATCACCGGCCGTCGGCGCTAGAATGGCCGCCTGCATGAACCGGATCGCCGCATGACCGACAGTTTCGTCACCCAGTGCCCGCATTGCCAGACCAGCTTCCGCGTCAGCCACGCTCAGTTGAGCGTGGTCCGGGGCGTGGTGCGCTGCGGCTCGTGCCTGCAGGTGTTCAACGCCGCACGGCAGTTGCTTGAGCAACGCGCTGGCAAGGACGCTGTCGCTGTACCTTCCACACCGGCCACCCCTGCCGAACCGCTGGCCCCGCCGCCACCGCGCGCCATCAGCCAGAAGCAGTGGAGCGCCACCGAGCTTGATTTGGACAGCCTCGACCTGGACGAGGAGCTGGCCAAGCTCGAACAGCGGGAAATCCAGCCGACCAAGGCCTTCGGCCAGGAGCGCGCCTCCAGGGAAGACACCCTCAGCGCCCGCCGCGACCAGCCGGACGCCGAAGAGGAACACTGGCCTGACAGCCTGTTCAGCCAGCCACCCGGCACCAGCGACGACCTCGACGAAAAACCCGAGCAGCCAGCCGTCGACGCCGGCCGTTCCGGGCGTACCGAACCGTCGCTGTCCTTCAACCTGGATGATCTGGAAGACGAGCCCAAGGCGCCCTCCCTGCTCCCGGACGACGACCTGGAGCCCATGCCAGCGCACGGCTCTCTGAAGGCCGACGAGCCCGATGAGATCGAGCCTCCTGCCAGCCCGGCGCCACGCAACAAGCGCGGCCGCGCCGAGCCCGAGGCGCCGGACGCCGTGCTGCTGGACCTGGAAGACGATCCGATCCAGCTGGACTGGCAAAAGCGCCGCTCGCCCTGGGCCCGCCGCCTCCTCTGGAGTTTGTTGATCCTGCTGGCCGCCGCCGGCCTGGCGGGCCAGTACATCGCCTATCACTTCGACGAACTGGCGCGACAGGACCAGTACCGCCCCTGGTTCCAGCAACTGTGCCCGGAACTGGGTTGCACGGTGCCCTCGAAGGTCGATATCGGCCGCATCAAAAGCAGCAACCTGGTGGTGCGCAGCCACCCGGACTTCAGCGGCGCCCTGGTAGTGGATGCGATCATCTACAACCGCGCGCCGTTCTCCCAGCCCTTCCCGCTGCTGGAGCTGCGTTTCGCCGACCTCAACGGCCATCTGATCGCCAGTCGTCGCTTCAAACCCGGCGAATACGTCAAGGGCGAACTCGAAGGCGTGTCGGAAATGCCGCCGCAGACGCCGATCCACATCGCGCTGGACATCCTCGATCCGGGCCCCAAGGCCGTCAACTACAGCCTAAGCTTTCACTCGCCCGAGTAAGACGGGCCATCCGAGCAAAGGCCGCGCTGGATTGACGACGGTTTTCTGACTGCTGCCCTGCGGACCAAACCGTTGGCAATAACAGAATAACTGTTCAGATTTTATCCAATTCAGCCTTTATCCGGTCATCGAGAGCGGGTATCATGCCAACCCTTTTTCGAACTCTCATGATCCGGCCCCACAACAGGGAAGTCCTATGTCGGCGGTACGCATCGGCCCATATACATTGCACAACGGCTTGATTCTCGCCCCCATGGCGGGTGTCACTGACCAGCCCTTTCGTCAGCTTTGCAAGCGGTTGGGTGCAGGCCTTGTAGTCTCGGAAATGGTCACCAGCGACATGAGTTTGTGGAACAGTCGCAAATCGCGTCTGCGCATGATCCACGAGGGCGATCCCGAGCCACGCTCGGTACAGATCGCCGGTGGCGATGCACAGATGCTGGCGGATGCCGCCCGCGCCAACGTCGAGTTGGGCGCACAGATTATTGATATCAACATGGGTTGCCCGGCGAAGAAGGTCTGCAACAAGGCCGCCGGCTCCGCGTTACTGAAAGATGAAGATCTGGTGAACGAGATCCTGCAGGCCGTGGTGGCCGCAGTCGATGTGCCGGTCACCCTGAAGATCCGTACCGGCTGGGACCGGGCGAACAAGAACGGCCTGACGGTGGCGAAGATCGCCGAACAGGCAGGTATCACGGCATTGGCGGTCCATGGCCGGACCCGGGCCGACCTGTACACAGGTGAAGCCGAGTACGACACCATTGCCGCGATCAAGCAGGCTGTGTCGATCCCGGTCTTCGCCAACGGCGATATCGACTCGCCCGAAAAGGCCCGCCACGTCCTCGACGCTACCGGTGCCGACGGGCTGTTGATTGGTCGGGCCGCTCAGGGGCGGCCATGGATTTTTCGTGAGATCGAACATTTTCTGCGTACCGGTCAAACCCTGCCGGCACCTGAGCTGTTCGAGGTGGAACGTATTCTGCTTGAGCATCTGGCCGCGCTGCATGCCTTCTATGGCGATGTCATGGGCGTACGCATTGCTCGCAAGCATGTGGGCTGGTATCTCGCAACTCTGCCGGGCGCCAGGGAGTTTCGCGCCCACTTCAATCGTTTGGAAGATACGGAAGCACAGTGCGCCAACGTTCGTGAGTTCTTTGCCGAGCGTTACAAGAGCCTGGTGACAGGGGACGGAGAGGGGGTGGCCGCATGACGATGATGACCGAGACTTTAGTGAGTGGAACAGCACCCGTGAGCGACAACGTGAATTTGAAACAGCACCTCAATACACCGAGCGAAGAAGGCCAGACCCTTCGCGGGAGTGTCGAGAAGGCGCTGCACAATTATTTCGCCCACCTTGAGGGCGCGGCCGTCACGGACGTGTACAACCTGGTGCTCTCCGAAGTCGAGGCTCCGTTGCTCGAAAGCGTGATGAACTACGTCAAGGGCAACCAGACCAAAGCCAGCGAGCTGCTCGGCCTGAACCGCGGCACCCTGCGCAAGAAACTCAAGCAGTACGATTTGCTGTAAGCATTCAATCAAACCAGAAAGGCGCCCGCGTAAAACCGGTCGCCTTTTTTGCTGACTCCTTTGCTTTTGATGGAAATTGAGATGACCGACCAGACTACCCGCCTGCCGATCCGCCGCGCCTTGATCAGTGTTTCCGACAAGACCGGGATCCTCGAATTCGCCAAGGAGCTGGAAGCCCTGGGCGTGGAGATCCTCTCCACCGGCGGGACCTTCAAACTGCTGCAGGACAACGGCGTGGCCGCAGTGGAAGTCGCGGATTACACCGGTTTCGCGGAAATGATGGACGGCCGGGTGAAGACCCTGCACCCGAAAATCCACGGCGGCATCCTCGGTCGTCGCGGTATCGACGACGCCATCATGAACGAGCACGGCATCAAGCCGATCGACCTGGTAGCGGTCAACCTCTACCCGTTCGAAGCCACCATCTCCAAGCCGGGCTGCGACCTGCCGACCGCCATCGAGAACATCGACATCGGCGGCCCGACCATGGTCCGCTCGGCGGCCAAGAACCACAAAGACGTGGCCATCGTGGTCAACGCCAGCGACTACGGCCAGGTGCTGGAAAGCCTGAAGGCCGGCGGCCTGACCTACGCCCAGCGTTTCGACCTGATGCTCAAGGCCTTCGAACACACCGCGGCCTATGACGGCATGATCGCCAACTACATGGGCACCGTGAACCAGGCGGCCGAAACCCTGACCACCGAAGGCCGCAGCGAATTCCCGCGCACCTTCAACAGCCAGTTCATCAAGGCCCAGGAAATGCGCTACGGCGAGAACCCGCACCAGAGCGCGGCGTTCTACGTGGAAGCCAAGCCTGCCGAAGTCGGCATCGCCACCGCCACCCAGCTGCAAGGCAAGGAACTGTCGTACAACAACGTGGCCGACACCGATGCCGCGCTGGAATGCGTGAAGAGCTTCGTCAAGCCGGCCTGCGTCATCGTCAAGCACGCCAACCCGTGCGGCGTGGCCGTGAGCCCGGACGCTGAAGGCGGTATCCGCCAGGCCTACGAGCTGGCCTACGCCACCGACACCGAGTCGGCATTCGGCGGCATCATCGCCTTCAACCGCGAACTGGACGCCGAGACCGCCAAGGCCATCGTCGAGCGTCAGTTCGTCGAAGTGATCATCGCCCCTTCGGTCAGCGACGAAGCCCGCGCCATCGTTGCCGCCAAGGCCAACGTGCGCCTGCTGGCCTGCGGCCAATGGTCAGCGGACCGCGTTCCAGCCTGGGACTACAAGCGCGTCAACGGTGGCCTGCTGGTGCAGAGCCGCGACATCGGCATGATCGGCGCCGACGACCTGAAAGTGGTGACCAAGCGCGCCCCGACCGAACAGGAAATCCACGACCTGATCTTCGCCTGGAAAGTGGCCAAGTTCGTCAAATCCAACGCCATCGTCTACGCCAAGAACCGTCAGACCATCGGCGTCGGCGCCGGCCAGATGAGCCGCGTGAACTCCGCCCGTATCGCCGCCATCAAGGCTGAACACGCCGGCCTGCAAGTGCAGGGCGCGGTCATGGCGTCCGATGCGTTCTTCCCGTTCCGCGACGGTATCGACAACGCGGCCAAGGTCGGCATCACCGCGGTGATCCAGCCAGGCGGCTCGATGCGCGACAACGAAGTGATCGCCGCCGCCGACGAGGCCGGCATTGCCATGGTCTTCACCGGTATGCGCCACTTCCGCCACTAATACGGCAACGGTCGCACTGACGCCGGCATCTGCTGCGTTGGAGCCCACCCCGATGATGCTCATTGCCAGAAGGCAACTCCGCTCATCGAGGTGGGCTCCGCCTTGCATCTACCGGCGTCATTGCAACCTCCCAGGGCGTGAAGCGCTTTGGGTTTCAAACAGAATTTGCGTCATCCGAGGTTTTTGAAATGAATGTACTGATCATTGGTAGCGGCGGTCGTGAACACGCCCTGGCCTGGAAAGTCGCTCAAGACCCACGGGTCGAGAAAGTCTTCGTTGCCCCGGGCAACGCCGGCACCGCCATCGAAGCCAAGTGCGAGAACGTGGCCATCGACGTATTGGCCCTCGAGCAACTGGCCGACTTCGCCGAGAAGAACGTTTCCCTGACCATCGTCGGTCCGGAAGTCCCGCTGGTGGCCGGCGTGGTCGATCTGTTCCGCTCCCGCGGCCTGGACTGCTTCGGTCCGACCGCTGGCGCGGCCCAGCTGGAAGGTTCGAAAGCCTTCACCAAGGACTTCCTGGCTCGCCACAAGATCCCGACCGCCGACTACCAGAACTTCACCGAGATCGAGCCGGCCCTGGCTTATCTGCGGGAAAAGGGCGCGCCGATCGTGATCAAGGCCGACGGCCTGGCCGCCGGTAAGGGCGTGATCGTCGCCATGACCCTGGCCGAAGCCGAAGACGCCGTGCGCGACATGCTGGCTGGCAATGCCTTCGGCGACGCCGGTTCCCGTGTGGTGATCGAAGAGTTCCTCGACGGCGAGGAAGCCAGCTTCATCGTCATGGTCGACGGCAAGAACGTGCTGCCCATGGCCACCAGCCAGGACCACAAACGCGTCGGCGACGGCGACAGCGGCCCGAACACCGGCGGCATGGGTGCCTACTCCCCGGCCCCGGTGGTCACCGCCGACGTGCACCAGCGCGTGATGGACCAGGTGATCTGGCCGACCGTGCGCGGCATGGCCGACGAAGGTAACGTCTACACCGGTTTCCTGTACGCAGGGCTGATGATCGAAAAGGCCGGCAACCCGAAGGTCATCGAGTTCAACTGCCGCTTCGGCGACCCGGAAACCCAACCGGTGATGCTGCGCCTGCAGTCGAGCCTGGTGCTGCTGGTCGAGGCCGCCCTGGCCCAGGCGCTGGACAAGGTCGAAGCGCAATGGGATCCACGTCCGAGCCTGGGCATCGTCCTGGCCGCCGGCGGCTATCCTGGTGACTACGCCAAAGGCGCGGTGATCGAAGGCCTGGACGCAGCCGCCAAACTGGAAGGCAAAGTCTTCCACGCCGGTACCGCGCTCAAGGACGGTCAAGTGGTAACCTCCGGCGGCCGCGTACTCTGCGCCACCGCCCTGGGCGAAAGCGTGGGTGCCGCCCAGCAGCAGGCTTACCAACTGGCAGCTAAGATCGATTGGCAAGGCTGCTTCTACCGCAAAGACATCGGTTACCGGGCCATTGCCCGCGAGCGTGGCGAAAAT
The DNA here is from genome assembly GCF_017349775.1 of Pseudomonas sp. GW460-12-10-14-TSB1. Lineage (NCBI taxonomy): Bacteria > Pseudomonadati > Pseudomonadota > Gammaproteobacteria > Pseudomonadales > Pseudomonadaceae > Pseudomonas > Pseudomonas sp. GW460-12-10-14-TSB1. Next base: position 258,251 of record NZ_JACNAC010000001.1, on the reverse strand, counting down.
CAGGAGTAATCCTGTCTTCCTGTCCGGCAGGGGCCCCAGGCCCTTGCCGGACGGCTCCAGCGCCGCGCATAGTTATAATCTGGCATCAACCTACGAAGGGATTTCGCCGTGCGCTGGCTCAGGACTGCCATAGGTTTCACCGTCACTCTGCTGACCCTGCTCTGCTTGATCCCGGCCCAGGCCGCACAAGGCAGTAACTGGGCCGTTTTGCTCGATGAACAGGCCGACCTGCAACTGAGCGATATCCGCTCCCCGCGCTACACCAATCAATTCAGCCCGATCGAACTGGAGCGCATCACCGCCGCCGAACCCGGAGGCGCGTTATGGCTGCGTTTCAAACTGCAACCGGGCAAGCACGAACAACTGCTGCGGATCTTCGCGCCCGACCTGTCACGTCTGGACATGTATGTGCTGGACGGCGACAACCTGGTCGAACAACTGACCTCCGGCACCCAGCAGCCCCAGGCCGAACGGCCTTTGCCCAGCAGCGACTTCATGCTGCCGCTGCCGCAGAACCAGAAGACCCTCGATGTCTACCTGCGCCTGGTCTCCGACCATCAGCTGCGCCCGTACATCACCCTGCAATCGGCGGTCATGACCGCGGCCAATCAGGGCCAGAGTGTGCTCTACGGCCTGCTGTTCGGCTGCATGGGCATGCTGATGCTGCACAACCTGGTGCGCTACGCCTACACCCGCTCGCGCAGCAGCCTCTGGCTGGCGTCCTGCGAAGCATTGGTCATGCTCAGCCTGGCGCTGATGCTCAACCTGTTCGGCCCCTGGCTGCCGGACTGGCATGCGATACAGACCCCTGGCGCCTACCTGGCGCTGTTGTTTACCACCCCTTGCGGGCTGATGTTCGTCTATCGCTTTTTCGCCCCGCTGGGCCCGCATCCGCTGAACAAGCTGCTGCTGGTCGATATCCTGATGGTCGGCCTGTGCAGCCTGTTGCTGCTGTTCGTCGATTCGCTGCCGCTGAACCTCATCACTTACGGCCTGGTGGCCCTGGTCGGCCTGAGCATGCTGTTCATCGCCGGTTATCACTGGCACAAAGGCTACCGACCGGCGCGCTACTTCGTAGCCGGCATGGGCATCTTCAACATCGGCGCGCTGATCGTGCTGCCGGCGCTGCTGGGGCTGACCATGGTCGCGCCCCAGGGGCTGATCATCACCCTGCTGGTGACCATGTGCCTGAGCGGGTGGGCGATGAGCATCGCCCTGGGCGAGCGCCAGCGCAGCATCACCGAGGATGAATTCAGCGTCAGCCGCGACCTCGCCGCCAGCAACGCCGAGGTCAATGCCAAGGCCGAGTTCCTGGCGAAGATCAGCCACGAAATCCGCACACCGATGAACGGCGTGCTGGGCATGACCGAACTGCTGCTGGGCACGCCGCTGTCGGTCAAGCAGCGCGACTACGTGCAGACCATCCACAGCGCCGGCAACGAGCTGCTGACCCTGATCAACGAGATCCTCGACATCTCCAAGCTCGAGTCCGGGCAAATCGAGCTGGACGATGTGCAGTTCGACCTCAATGCCCTGATCGAAGACTGCCTGAGTATTTTCCGCGCCAAGGCCGAGCAGCAGAATGTCGAGCTGATCAGCTTCATCCAGCCGCAGGTGCCGCGGGTGATCAGCGGTGACCCGACCCGCTTGCGCCAGGCCATGCTCAGCCTGCTGGAAAACGCCCTGAAGAAGACCGACGAAGGCGAGGTCCTGGTAGTCGTCGCGCTGGACGAGCGCACCAGCAAACCGCGCCTGCGCATCGCCGTGCAGGACAGCGGCCAGCCGATGGAAGCCGAAGAGCGCGATGCCCTGCTGCATTCGGAACTGCACAGCAAGAACTTCCTCGCCAGCACCCGCCTGGGCGGCAATCTCGGCCTGGTCATCGCCCGCCAGCTGATCCTGCTGATGCATGGCGAGTTCGGGATCAAGACCAGCGCCAACCAGGGCAGCACCCTGTGGCTGACCCTGCCGCTGGACCCTGAGCGCCTGGAGCATCCGACCTCCGACCTGGATGGCCCGCTGCAAGGGGCGCGGGTGCTGGTGGTGGACGACAACGACACCTGCCGCAAGGTCCTGGTGCAGCAATGCAGCGCCTGGGGCCTGAACGTCAGCGCCGTGCCTTCGGGCAAGGAAGCCCTGGCCCTGCTGCGCACCAAGGCGCACCTGCGCGACTACTTCGACGTGGTGCTGCTCGACCAGAACATGCCCGGCATGACCGGCATGCAACTGGCGGCCAAGATCAAGGAAGACCCGAGCCTGAACCACGACATCCTGCTGATCATGCTCACCGGCATCAGCAACGCGCCGAGCAAGGTCATCGCGCGTAACGCCGGGGTCAAGCGCATCCTCGCCAAGCCGGTGGCCGGCTATACACTCAAGACCACCCTGGCCGACGAGCTGACCCAGCGCAACAAGGGCCAGTTCGTGCCGCACCAGCCCCATGCGCTGAGCGGGGTTCCAGTGCCGGTCAAGGTACCGAGCGACTTCCGCATCCTGGTCGCCGAGGACAACAGCATTTCCACCAAGGTGATTCGCGGCATGCTCGGCAAGCTCAACCTGCAACCCGATACCGCGAGCAACGGCGAGGAAGCCCTGCAAGCGATGAAAGCCCAGCGCTACGACCTGGTGCTGATGGACTGCGAGATGCCGATCCTCGACGGTTTCTCCGCCACCCAGCAGCTGCGGGCCTGGGAAGTTGGCAACCAGCGCGTGCGCACGCCAGTGGTGGCGCTGACCGCGCACATCCTCACCGAGCACAAGGAACGCGCGCGGCAGGCCGGCATGGACGGGCACATGGCCAAGCCGGTGGAGCTGTCGCAACTGCGCGAGTTGATCGAACACTGGGTGGCGCAGCGCGACTTGCAGAACCGCACTACGGCGCAACCGTCCTGAGCCGACAGCACGGCAAACGCCTGTTAAACTCCGCTCGCCCTCCCTCGCTGTGAGTTTGCGCCATGCTCCATGTGCTGTTCAGCGTGTACCTGAAGATGCTGGTGCTCTACAGCCCCTTCTTCGTCCTGTCCTGCTTCATCAGCCTGACTCGCGGCTACTCCAACAAGGAGCGTCGGCGCCTGGCATGGAACGTCGCCTTGGCGACCCTGGCCTCCAGCGTGCTGCTGTATCTGTTCGGACGGGTGATCTTCAGCGTGTTCGGCATCACCGTGGATGCCTTCCGCATCGGCGCGGGCAGCGTGCTGTTCATCTCGGCGCTGGGCATGGCCCAGGGCAAGTCGGCGATCCAGACCGACAACGTGCAGCAGGACGTGACCATAGTACCGCTGACCATCCCGCTGACCGTCGGCCCCGGCACCATCGGCGCCCTGCTGGTGATGGGCGTAGGCCAGCCGCACTGGGACGACAAACTCACCGCGATCCTCAGCATCGCCCTGGCCAGCTTCACGGTCGGCGTGGTGCTCTATCTGTCAAACCGCATCGAGCGGATCCTGGGCGAGCAAGGCTTGCAGATCGTCAGCCGCTTGATGGGGTTGTTCGTCTGCGCGCTGGCGGCGCAGATCATCTTTACCGGGGTCAAGGGCTACCTGGGTTAAAGGCAGTTGCAAGCGGCAAGCTACAAGCTGCAAGAACGAGCGGGCTCACTGGAGACAGTGAGCCTGTGCTGTTTCTGGGGTAGGGATTTTTTAAGCATCCAGGCGCCACTGCAAGGCATCCAGGGCGTCGCAGCCGTCTTGTAGCAACAGGTGGGCGGCGTTGACGAAGTGGCTCAGGTCGCGCTCGCTCACGCCTTTGAGGCTCAGGCAGTTGAGGCTGTGCATCAGATCCCGCGAGGCCTTGATGCGCTGTACCGCACCGCCATGCAGATCGGCTGCGGGCGCGTTGCGGTCGAGGTGGAACACCGGGGTGGGGGTGAGATTGCTTTGTAGGGGGATGAAGTCCGTCACGGGTATATCTCCATAGGTTGCTGAAGAACAACCACCCCGAGCGGCTAAACAAAAGGGTGGCAGCTGTACGAGGGTTAGCCGACCGGGTGCAGTCTATGAAAAACCCGGCACACCCGAAGGTGTCCCGCGCACAGCTGCCATAGAAGGTGCCATGCAGCAAAAAGCGCCAGCATGGTAATGGATGGCGCTTTAGCATTCATAGAGATGCTTTCCGACCGGCTAAGATCGGCCGCCGATGCGTCGGCGACCGGGCAACTATGGCTTCGCAAAAAATCAGCGGCAACCGTCAAAGTGTTGCCATTACCTTCCGCAGAACCAGACTTGCCGCACATACCGGGGGCGACCCTATTCCTCCTGTAGCCGCTGCCAGGCCGGCCGGTAGGCCGCCTCGCGTTGTTTTTGATCTGAACGCCCCGTTAACCACGATGGCCGAGCGCAGGCATTGATCCGTGGGTAACCCGGCAGGACGCCGGGTTAGCCGCACTGGGCCAGGGACGGCCCATTGCGGCGGCCCACGGATCAATGCCGGAGTGAGGGCACACCGAGCCTAGGCGAGGTGCCAAGTGGTGGGGCAAGAGCGTTTTGCTTACTTTTGCGCTTTTCAAAAGTGAGCCGCCGTAAGGGCGGAACCCTAAGTGGCCGTTACCGCAGCAATGGATATGTACACCGTCCAAAATCGCTTGCGCAGCCACCACCGTCATCGCGGGCAAGCCTCGCTCCTACAGAAGCCTGCAAAACACCGCCCCTAAGCCGGCGCTACGGATACCAGCGCGGCGTATACACCCACTCCCCGCCTCCAGCCTTGGGGAATACGCAGGTGGTGGAAGACCCCACCAACACCATGGTGCGCATATCCACCTGCTCCGGGGTCAAGTCGCCGAGGGTGGTGACCCGCAGGGTCTGCCCCGGACGGCCGATATCCCGCCCCAGAACGACCGGAGTCTCCGGCGTGCGGTGCTGGCGCACGATCTCCAGTGCACGACCCAGTTGCCAGGGGCGCGAACGCGAGATCGGGTTGTAGAACGCCAGGGCCAGGTCGGCCTGGGACGCCAGGTCCAGGCGTTTTTCGATGATTGCCCAGGGCTTGAGGTTGTCCGACAGCGACAGCACACAGAAGTCATGCCCCAAAGGCGCACCGGCCTGCGCCGCGGTGGCCAGGGACGCGGAAACCCCGGGAAGGATCTCCAGCTCCACCTGATGCCAGCCCGGCTCGCTGGATTCGTGTAGCGCTTCCAGTACCGCTGCGGCCATGGCGAAGACACCCGGGTCGCCGGAGGACACCACCACCACCGAGCGGCCTTGGGCGGCGAGTTCGAAGGCGTGGCGCGCACGCTGCATTTCTTCGCGATTGTCGGTGCAATGCATGACCTGGTCGGCACGGAACGGACCGGCCATGCGCACATAGGTTTCGTAGCCGAGGATGTCGTTGGCCCGCGCCAGTTCGGCTTTCACCGCCGGCACCATCAGTTCGGCGGCGCCAGGGCCCAGGCCGATCACTGCCAGGCGACCACGGGGGCGGCCGATCTGCTGCGGGTCCAGCGGCTGGCTGGCCACGGCAATGGCGATGTCTTCACCCACGCTCAGCGGCGGCAGCAGTTGCGGCACAGCCTGTTGCGCCAGCTCGGCGACGCTGTTGGCCGCCGAGGCAAAACGCAGGGGCACGCCCAGCTCGGCGGCGGCTTCACGCAGGACCGGGCTGGTCATGTCGTTGTCAGCGGCCAGCAGGCAGGCGACGGATTGCACGGCGATCTGCTTCTGGTGCAAAGCATCCCGCAGCGCATCGGCGCCAGTGATCTTGCCGTTGCAGGCAATCAGCACGCTGCGCGGGTAGATCAGCAGCTCGTTGGCGGCGGGCTCGCACTCAGCCGAGCCGACGCGGATGGTCAGCCGGGCTTGCTGGTCCTGCGGCAACCGGGCCTCGGCCAGCCAGGGCGCGGCACCTTCGATGCGCACGCTTTCACCGCCCAGCAGGTCGGAGACGAAACGCTTGCCCAGCTCCAGATCGCCCAGGGCATAGCCGCTGGGTGGGTTGAGCAGGCAGGTACCGAAGCGCAGTTCGCCGCTGGTGGTGATGGCCGCTGCCACGCCCAGCCCGGCGGCGATTTCCCGGGCCATGACGTTCACCCCGCCCAGGCCACCGAGCAACGGCACCACGGCGCTGCCGTCCTCGGCCACGGCCAGCACCGGCGGCTCCGCGCCCTTCTCCAGCAGCAGCGGGGCCAGGGTACGGATGACGATGCCCGCGGCGCACAGGGCGATGATCGGCGTGTCCTGTTGATACAGCTGGCGCAGGGTCGCGCCGAACTCCTGGTACGGCCGGTCGGCGCCCTCGACCCGTTCGGCCAGGCCGTGGATCAGCGCGTCCGGGTACAGCTGTTGAAGTTTGCGCGCAGTTGCCAGGCTGCCTTGGCCAAGGATGACGATGGCCGGTGCGGAACGGACCGTCATCCTTGCCACCTTTCGCCGGGCACGATGATCAGCGAGAAATACGGCGAAGACATCGGCTCCACTTCATCCAGCGGCACGATCTTCTGGTTGGCCATGGTCGCCCGCTCGACGTACAGCGCGCGCTCGGCCAGGCCCAGTTCTTCGAGCACCTGGCGCACCTTGGGGAAGTTGCGCCCCAGCTTCATTACCACCGCCGCATCGGCGTCGGCCAAACGACGCTTGAGTTCGTCATGGGGTAGCACCCCGGACAGCACCGACAGGCTCTGGTTGCGGTACACCAGTGGCGCACCCAACACGGAGGCGCCACCGAGCATCGAGCACACCCCCGGCACCACTTCGGCCTCATAACGCTCGGCCAGGCGGTCGTGCAGGTACATGTAGGAGCCGTAGAAGAACGGGTCGCCTTCGCAGATCACCGCCACGTCGCGGCCGGCGTCCAGGTGTTCGGCCAGCTGCTCGCTGGCGCTGTCGTAGAAGTCGCTGATCACTTGTTCGTAGGACAGCGGCGCCGGCAGCACTTCGGTAGTTACCGGGTAGACCAGCGGCAACAGGGTCTGTGCGCCTTGCAGGTGCGCTTCGATGATGCCGAAGGCATTGCCCTTTTTGCCCTTGGCGACGAAGTACGCCACCACCGGCGATTCGCGCAGCAGGCGCAGGGCCTTGAGGGTAATCAGCTCCGGATCACCGGGGCCGACGCCCAGGCCGATCAAACGTCCAGGTTGCTGCATCATTCGATCTCCGTGGCCAGGGCGTTGACGGCGGCGGCGGCCATGGCGCTGCCGCCCAGGCGACCTTGCATGATCACAAAAGGCACGCCGCGGCTGTCGGCGGCGAGCATCGCCTTGGACTCTGCCGCGCCGACGAAGCCTACCGGGAAGCCGAGGATCAGCGCCGGTTTCGGCGCGCCGGCGTCGAGCATTTCCAGCAGGTAGAACAGCGCGGTCGGGGCGTTGCCGATCACCACCACGCTGCCTTCCAGGTACGGCCGCCACAGCTCCAGGGCCACCGCCGAGCGGGTGTTGCCCAGCTCGCGGGCCAGCTCCGGCACGCGCTCGTCGCGCAGGGTGCAGATCACCTGATTGTTCGCCGGCAGACGGGCGCGGGTAATGCCTTCGGACACCATGCGCGCATCGCAGAGGATCGGCGCACCGGCGGCCAGGGCAGCGCGTCCGGCCCGGCCCGCGCCTTCGGAGAATTGCAGACCGTCGATGGCATCGACCATGCCGCAGGCATGGATCACCCGCACCGCGAGTTTTTCCAGGTCCGCGGGGATGCGATCGAGCCTAGCCTCCTCGCGAATGATCGCGAAGGAGTTGCGATAGATCTCCTGACCGTCGCGGATGTAATCAATCATCAAGGGTGCTCCGTGGGCGGGCATCAAGCAATGCGCCGGCCGCTTCAAGGGAAAGGTTGCGTGCGTGCAGCGTGCCGAAACCCGGCTGCGCGGCATCGCGAAAATAGAGGTCGTAACGACCGGGGGCGACGGCCAGCAAGGTGGCCGGTGCCACATGGGCGGCGGCGCAGGAACGCGAGCAGCCGGACAGGTGGACGTCCAGGCGCTGGCCGTGGCGCTGGAGCAAGGCGGCCAGCTTTACCGCGTCGCCCTTGGTGTCGGCCAGGGCCTTGCCGCAGCCGCTGGAACCGGTGCAGGCAATCAGGTGGGCCAGGGTCTGCTGTGGCGAACAGAGAAACCCCAGCTGTTGCAGGCAGCGCGTGACTTCATCTGCGTCCTCGACCCGCAGATTTGGCAGCAGCAGGCTTTGCCAGGGGGTGAACCTCAGGCTGCCGTCGCCCCATTGCTCGGCCAGCTGCGCCGCGCCGCGCACCATCAGCGGGTCCAGCCGCCCCAGGGGCGTGACGGCGCCGACATAGACCCGGCCTGCTTGCCGCTGTGGATAAGTACCGATATGCAGCGGCTCGGAAGGGGCCACGCGCTGCCAATCGCCCACCCTGATCACCGGCCCCGGCAAGCGCGCGGACACCTGCGCCAGCAGCGCGTCCGCCGAGTGCTCCGCCAACAGCTGGCGCATGCGGGTCTGTTCGGGGCGGGCCAGGTCGAGAAACAGCTCCAGCACCGCCACCACCAGGGCCAGCCCATCCTCCAGCGCCACGCTGGCCAGGGGCAGGTCCCCAGGGCAACCGGCCAGGCCGAAGGCCAGCCAGGGCTCGCCCGCGCCTTCGAACGCCGAGAGCCACAGGTCATGGGGATGTTCCAGCATGGCCAGGGCTTCGCCACCGTCGAGCTGCACGGCGAACTTGGGCGACAACTCATGAAAACGCGGATGGCTCTGCAAGGTGGCGAGAATCTGCCCGGCCAAGGGACGGGTGTCGATGATCATCTGCCGGTCGATCCCGGCCGTGGGGCTGAGCATCAGGTTGCGCACATCGTCGCCGGCCGCGGTGGCCGGTCCCAGGCCGGCGGCCAGCAGATCGGCGATCAGCGCCTGATGCTCGGCGCCAATGCCGCGGATCTGCAGGTTGGCGCGGTTGGTCGCCTCGATCACCCCGTCGGCATAACGCTCGGCCGCATCGGCCACCGCGCGGGCCTGGGCCGCGCTGATCGCCCCGCCGGCCAGCTTGATCCGGCAGATACCGCCGTCCAGTGCCGGGACGATACGCAGCAACCCCGGACAGGCCGAGGGGCGTAAGGCGGTGGACATCGGGCGTTCGTTCAAGGAGGTGACCGGCTGTGTGGGAAAGGCGCTTCGCGGGCGAAGGCGCGGTATTATGCCTGCTTTGTCCGAAGGCATGAAAAGCCTGCCTGTCGGAAGAACAGGTTTTACCCTCGAGGAATAGCGATGTCGCCCTGGCTGACAGTAGTGGGAATCGGTGAAGACGGCTTCAAGGGCCTGGGCAAGAACGCCCGGCGCGCCCTGCTGGGCGCTTCGCGGATCGTCGGCGGCCAGCGGCAACTGGACCTGTTGCCGGTGTGCATCCGCGGCGAGCGGCAGTTGTGGCCGAGCCCCTTCTCACTGGAACCGGTACTGGCCAAGCGGGGCGAGCCGGTGTGCGTGCTGGCCAGCGGCGACCCGATGCTGTTCGGTGTCGGCGCCAGCCTGGCACGCCAGGTGGCCCAGGAGGAAATGCACGTCCTGCCCTCGCCCTCCTCTTATTCACTGGCGGCCGCGCGCCTGGGCTGGCCGCTGCAAGAGGTGGTGACGCTCTCGGTGGTCGCCCGACCCGTAGCGGCCCTCAGCGCCCAGCTGTTCAGCGGCGTGCGCCTGCTGGTTCTGAGCAATGACGGCCTCAGCCCCTCGGCCATCGCCGCGCTGTTGCGCGAACGCGGCTTCGGCCCGAGCCGGCTCAGCGTGCTCGAGCATCTGGGCGGCGAAGCCGAACGGCGGACCGACGGCACCGCCAACGACTGGAGCGACCCGGCCATCGCCGACCTCAATCTGGTGGCCATCGAATGCCTGGCCGAGCCCGATACGCTGCGTCTGTCGCGCCTGGCCGGCTTGCCGGACTCGGCCTTCCAGCACGACGGCCAGTTGACCAAGCGCGATGTCCGCGCCATTACCCTGGCCCGCCTGGCACCTGTTCCTGGTGAACTGCTGTGGGATGTCGGCGCCGGCAGCGGCTCGATCGGCATCGAATGGATGCGCGCACACCCCAGTTGCCGGGCCCTGGCCATCGAAGCCGACCCAGGCCGCCAGCAACTGATCGAACACAACCGTGACGCTCTCGGCGTGCCCGGCCTGCACCTGATTCGCGGCAGCGCGCCGCAAGCCCTGGACGGCCTGGAAGCCCCGGACGCGATCTTCATCGGCGGCGGCGTGACCCGCCCCGGCGTGCTCGACACCTGCTGGGCCCGGCTCAAGCCCGGTGGCCGGCTGGTGGCCAACGCCGTGACCCTGCAAAGCGAAACGACCCTGATGGCCTGGCGCGAACGCCATGGCGGCGAGCTGACCCGCATCCATGTCGCCCAAGCCCTGCCGCTGGGGGATTTCGACACCTGGCGCCAGGCGCTGCCCATTACCTTGCTCGACCTCGTCAAACCGCTATGAGCGCCCTGCCCTCCCCTGTAGGAGCGAGCTTTCTCGCGATCCAGACCACGCGGTCCGTCTGGCGGACGCTATCGCGAGCAAGCTCGCTCCTACACAAGGCCGCGCAACATGCGTGAAGAAACGGCGGAGCAACCCGCCCCGCTGCGCAGCGGCCTGACCACCGGCAGTTGCGCCACCGCCACCAGCCTGGCGGCAGCGCGCCTGTTGCTCGAAGGCACCAGCGCCGATGCGGTGGAGATCGTCCTGCCCAAGGGCAAGCAGGTGCAGATGCGCCTGGAGTTCTGCCGCCTTACCGACAACGGCGCCGAAGCCGGCACGATCAAGGATGCCGGCGACGACCCTGACGTGACCCACGGCGCCCTGCTCTATTCCCAGGTGCGCCTGAGCCCGGACAGCGGCATTCGTTTCATCGCCGGCAAAGGCGTGGGCACCGTGACCCGCCCCGGCCTGGTGCTGGGTGTGGGCGAGCCGGCGATCAATCCAGTGCCGCGCCGGATGATCAGCGAGCACCTGGCAACGCTGGCCCGGGAACGGGGCTACCAGGGCGGCTTCGAGGTCACGGTCAACGTCGAGGACGGCGAAGCCCTGGCGCTGAAAACCATGAACCCGCGGCTGGGCATTCTCGGCGGCCTGTCGATCCTCGGCACCAGCGGCATCGTGCGGCCGTTTTCCTGCGCGGCCTATATCGCCTCGATCCACCAGGGTATCGATGTCGCCAAGACCAACGGCTACCTGCACATTGCCGCCTGTACCGGCAACGCCAGCGAAGACACCATGCGCCGCGTCTACGACCTGCCGGAAATCGCCCTGATCGAAATGGGCGACTTTGTCGGCGCCGTACTCAAGCACCTGCGCAAAGTGCCGGTGGACAAGCTCAGCCTGTGCGGCGGTTTCGGCAAGATCAGCAAGCTCGCGGCCGGGCACATGGACCTGCACAGCCGCCATTCCAGCATCGACCTGCCGCAACTGGCCGAATGGGCCGCGGCGGTCGGCGCCGACCAGGCGCTGCAAAACGCCATCCGTGGCGCCAACACCAGCCAGCAGGCGCTGGCCATGGCCAGCGCCGCCGGCATCGCCCTGGGCGACGCGGTGTGCCAGCACGCCCTTAACTTCGCTCGCAGCGTGGTGCCGCCACAGGTCCAGGTCGAAGTCTTCGCCATCGATCGCCAGGGCGGCATTGTCGGCCATGCCGGAGCCTTTCGATGAAACGCATATTGTTGCTAGGTGGCGTGACCGAGGCCCTGGCCATCGCCCGGACCCTGGGGCCGGAGCACATCTATAGCCTGGCGGGTATCGGGCGCGTGCCCGCTGACCTGAACTGCCAGGTGCGGGTCGGCGGATACGGCGGCGTCGAGGGCCTGGCCCAGTTCATCCGCGAGCAAGGCATCGAGCTGCTGCTGGACGCCACTCATCCCTACGCCGCCCGGATCAGCCAGAACGCCGCCACGGCCGCGCGGCTGTGTGACATCCCCTGCTGGGCCCTGCGCCGACCGGCCTGGCAAGCGCAGGCCGGTGACGACTGGCGCGAAGTTGGCGACTGGGCCGAACTGGTCCAGGCACTCCAACCCTTCAAGCGCCCGCTGTTCACCCTGGGTCGGGAGCCCTTGCAGCATCTGCATGAGATCCCCGCCGAGCAGTTCTGGACCCTGCGCGCCCTCGACCAGTACCCCGGCAATGAGCGGTGCGAAGTGATTGGTGCACGCGGCCCCTTCCTGATCGACAGCGAACGCGAACTGTTCGAACGCCGCCGCATCGACGTGCTGATCAGCAAGAACAGCGGCAGCAGCGCCACCGAACCCAAGCTGGAAGTGGCGCGCGAGCGTGGGGTGCCAGTGCTGATCCTGCAGCGGCCGCCATTGCCACCCGTCGATCGGGAATTCCATGACCCGGGCGAGTTGCTCCAGGCCCTGCACTGACCTCCTGGCCGCGCAAAAGCGCGGCCGATACATCGAGTTACCAAGCCATCCGACATTCCCCGCTGAACGGCAAGGCGCAGCCCCGGCCGCCGCGCCACGGTGCCTTCACGTATTGAAGACAGAGGAAACACTTGCGGCGTTGGCCACGAACAGGCTTTGCGGCACGATCAAAGGCCTATCCATATAGTAACTTATTTGTTACCTTTAAGGCCGGCGATGATCACAGTCGAGGAATACCAGCAAGAGAACCAGCGCAGCCCCTTCGGTCGCTGGTTCGAAACGCTGGATACCCAGGCAGCCGTCAAGGTTTCCACCGCGCTGCTACGCCTGGAAATGGGCAACACGTCCAACATCAAGTGGTTCGACGGGCTTGGCGAATACCGCATCGATTGGGGCCCGGGCTACAGAATCTACCTGATCCAGGAAGGCCGGCACCTGGTGATCCTGTTTGGCGGTGGCGACAAGTCCACCCAGCAGGCAGACATCAGGCAGGCGAAAAAACTGATCGCCGAATTCCATCACCGCAAGAAGGCCGAACTGAAAACGAGGTGACACCCATGGCACTGACTCGAAGCTTCAAGCACAGCATTGCCGAACGCGCCGAGCGCGACCCGGCGTTTTCCCAGGCGCTGCTGGACGAGGCTGCTACGCTGTTTCTCAACGGCGAACCGGAGATGTCGCGGATCATTCTGCGCGACCTGATCAACGCCACCGTCGGCTTCGAAGCGCTGGCCCGGGAGACCGCCAAGCCGAGCAAGAGCCTGCATCGCATGCTGTCCGCCAGCGGCAACCCGAGCATGGACAACCTGGCCGCGATCTTTGCCGCCATCCGCGCCAAGCTCGGGGTTGCCATCGAGGTCCGCGCGGTACCGGCTCACTGAGGAACGGCCGCGCTGCGACACCACACCGCACGACGCCTTTTTACTTATCCACAGCGATCAGGCTAAATACCCCCTGTTCGCTCAACCTGACGGATCGTCACCATGTCCCGACAACAGCTCGCATTTGCCTGGATCGCCTGCTTCGCAGTGCTGTTCAACATGCTTGCCATGCCGCTTTCGGGAGCCATGCAGCAGACCGACCGAGCGCCTGCCGAGCAGCTGTTGTGGGGCAGTTTCTGTTCCTCCAGCGGCACCAAGCTGGTGGCGATCTCCCTGGGCAAGCTGGAACAGCAAGCCCCGCAGAACGACGATCACTCCACCATGCAGCACTGCTGGTGCTGTTCCGGCTCGGCGCCCCTGGTCGCCCTGCCAGGCCATGCGCCACAGTTGTATTTCGCCCGTTTCGAGTCCAACCGCAGCGTCGCGCCCCCCGCGCTGGTCATGCCCACGCCGCGCCAGCAATGGCCGAGCCTCAATCCCCGCGCCTCGCCTCTGGTCTGATTCCACCTCGCAATTGATCTGCGTGTTGAATCGTTCTGGAGAACTGCCATGTTGAAATCCGTACAGGCCTTGCAAGCTCTGCTGCTGGCCGCCCTGCTGTTGCCCGCTGGTTTTGCCGCCGCCCATGAATACAAGGCCGGCGAGTTGCAGATCGCCCACCCCTGGTCGCAGGAGCTGCCGCCCAATGCACCGACGGTGGCGGCCTATTTCGTCATTCACAACACCGGCAAGAATGCCGACCGCCTGCTCGGCGTCGACTCGCCGATCTCGGGCAAGGCCGAGCTGCATGAACATGTGCAGCAGGGCGACCTGATGAAGATGCAGCAGGTACCCAACGTGGCGATTGCCCCAGGCGAAACCGTCACCTTCGCGCCCATGGCCTATCACGTGATGCTGCTGGAGCTCAAAGACCGCAGCCTGCTCGGCGACGGCAAGCGCTTCCCGCTGACCCTGCACTTCGAGAAGTCCGGCGACGTCACGGTCGAGGTGGCGGTGCAGAAGCAGGCGCCCGCGGGCACCCAGGAACACATGCACGCCCAGTAAGTACCGGCCGTCATTACCGTGAACTCCCCGCGCTCGCCTGGCACCCGGCGATCCGTGCGCACGCCCCTGAAAGTACGGCGCGGCAGCTGGATCAGCCTGTTCGCCATGCTGATGATCTTTATCGGTCCGCTGATTTCCCAGTCGATGCCGATGGATCAAGCCATGCCAATGAACATGTCCATGTCGATGGACATGAACATGGGCGAGCCCGGCTGCCACGGTGAAAACCCGCACGGCGCAGAGCACGGCAAGGTCCAGGGCGAACAGCATGCGCTCTGGGAAAAGTGCGGTTATTGCAGCCTGCTGTTCAACTGCCCGGCACTGCCTGGCAGCCTGTCGTTCACCGCGCTCGACAACTCACCGTCCAGCCACTTCCTCACCCCCTCGCCGCGCCTGGGCCATGCCCGGCAGACGGTGTTCCCCGGCGCCCGGACCCGCGCCCCGCCAGTCATTGCGTAACCCCCTCAACCGCACTTCACCCGGCCGACTGTAGAAAAGACAGCCGCAGGCTGCTGGCCGTGTTGTTTACGAAATGATTGATGGAACCTTTATGTCCAGGTTTTCTGCTGACACTCGCCTGTGCTCTGCCCAGGCCCCCGCTACCTTTGCCCTGAACGAACCTCGCGTACGTTTCAGCCATGCCATCGCCGTACTGTGCGGCGCCCTGCTCACGCCACTGGCCCTGGCGGCCGAACAGCCGGTGGATCACAGCCAGCACGGCGAAGAACTGAGCCCGACGGTGATCACCGCCATCGCCCCCAGCTCGCCACTGACCGTGGTCACCAACCCCAAGGATCCGCGCCAACCGGTCCCGGCCAGCGATGGCGGCGACTACCTCAAGACCATCCCCGGCTTCGCCCTGGTGCGCAACGGCGGCACCAACGGCGACCCGGTGCTGCGCGGCATGTTCGGCTCGCGCCTGAACATCCTCACCAACGGCGGCATGATGCTCGGCGCCTGTCCCGGCCGCATGGACGCGCCGACCTCCTACATCTCGCCGGAAACCTACGACAAGCTGACGGTGATCAAGGGCCCGCAAACCGTGCTCTGGGGTCCGGGCGCTTCGGCCGGGACCATCCTCTTCGACCGTGAGCCGGAAAACTTCGGCGAGCTGGGTACCCGGGTCAACGCCAGCATCCTGGCCGGCTCCAACGGCCGCTTCGACAAGGTGGTGGATGCCGCCGCCGGCGGGCCGCTGGGCTACGTGCGGGTGATCGGCAACCAGGCCCATTCCGACGACTACAAGGACGGCAACAACGACACCGTGCCGTCGCGCTACGAAAAGTGGAACGGTGACATCGCCCTGGGCTGGACCCCGGACGCCGACACCCTGCTGGAACTCACCGCCGGCAAGGGCGACGGCGAAGCGCGTTACGCCGGGCGTGGCATGGACGGTTCGCAGTTCAAGCGTGAAAGCCTGGGACTGCGTTTCGAGCGCTCCAACATCGGCGAGGTGCTGGATAAGGTCGAGGCGCAGGTTTACTACAACTACGCCGACCACGTGATGGACAACTACAGCCTGCGCACGCCGTCCGGCACCGGGATGATGGCCAGCAACGTCGATCGCCGCACCCTCGGCGCGCGGATCAAGGCCACCTGGCGCTGGGCCGATGTGCAGTTGATCAGCGGTATCGATGCGCAGACCAACGAGCACCGCCAGCGCCAAGGCATGGGTATCGACACCTACAAGGACCAGCCACGCACCAAGGACGCCGACTTCCACAACTACGGCGCGTTCGGCGAGCTGACCTGGTACGCCGCGGACCGCGACCGGCTGATCAGCGGCGCCCGGGTGGACCGCGCTTCGGCCAAGGATTACCGCCAGACCATCGGCTCCGGAATGATGACCCGGCCCAACCCGACCGCCGGCGATACCCGCGCCGACACCCTGCCCAGCGGTTTCATCCGCTACGAGCATGACCTGGCCGACAGCCCGACCACGGTCTATGCCGGTCTCGGTCACGCGCAACGCTTCCCGGACTACTGGGAGCTGTTCTCGCCGAAGATGGGCCCGGCCGGCTCGGTCAATGCCTTCGATTCGATCAAGCCGGAAAAGACCACCCAGCTCGACTTCGGCCTGCAATACAAGACCGCGGAACTGGAAGCCTGGGCCTCGGGCTACATCGGCCAGGTGCGCGACTACATCCTGTTCAACTACCGCCCGGGAATGATGGGCATGACCTCGCAAGCCGAGAACATCGACGCGCGCATCATGGGCGGCGAGCTCGGCGCGGCCTACAAGCTGACCGACAACTGGAAGGCCGACGCCACCCTGGCCTACGCCTGGGGCAAGAACAGCAGCGACGGCACGCCACTGCCGCAGATGCCGCCGCTGGACGCCCGCTTCGGCCTGACCTACAGCGAGGACAACTGGAGTGCCGGCGCCCTGTGGCGGGTGGTGGCGGCGCAAAACCGCATCGACGAAAACAAGGGCAACGTGGTCGGCAAGGACTTCGGCAAGAGCGGTGGCTTCGGCGTGTTCTCGCTCAACGGCGCCTATCGGATCAACAAGAACCTGAAGGTCAGCACCGGCGTCGACAACCTGTTCGGCAAGGCTTACGCCGAGCACCTGAACCTGGCCGGCAACGCCGGGTTCGGCTACCCGGCCAATGACCCGCAAGCCATCAACGAGCCGGGGCGCACGCTCTGGACCAAGGTGGACTTGAGCTTCTAAACACAACAAGAAATGGAGCCGCTGCCGACAGGCTGCGAAAAGATCCGCAGGATCTTCACGATGTCGATCGTTGCGTTCGATCGCAGCCTTCGGCAGCGGCTACAGAGACAATTGCCCATGCGGAGCGTTCCCTGATGAGCCAACCCAAAGTGTCTTTCTACAACCTGGCCTGGCGCTGGCATTTCTACGCCGGGCTGTTCGTAGCCCCTTTCATGGTGATGCTGTCCCTGACCGGGATCATCTACCTGTTCAAACCCCAGCTCGACCACCTGATGTATGACAACCTGCTGCAGGTGCCGGCGGGACACCACATTCTCAGCGCCGATGAGCAGCTCCGGCGGGTCCAGGCCGCTTATCCCCAGGGCCACGTCAAACAGTACCTGCCGCCGCTCGAAGCCGGGCGCAGCGCGCAGTTCGTGGTGCAGAAGGAAGGCGGCGAACTCAATGTGTTCGTCGACCCTTACCACGGCACTATCCTTGGCGAGCAGGACGCCAAGAACAATCTGCAGGCCATCGCCCGAGCCATTCATGGCGAGCTGATGATCGGCCCCCTCGGCGACCGCCTGGTAGAGCTGGCGGCGAGTTGGGGCATCGTCCTGGTGGTGTCCGGGCTGTACCTGTGGTGGCCGCGCGGAAAGTCTTCGGCCGGGGTGTTGTGGCCACGCCTGGGCAGCCGCGGCCGCGTGCTATGGCGCGACCTGCATGCTGTGGTCGGCTTCTGGGGCGCGGCGTTCCTGCTGCTGATGCTGCTCAGCGGCATGACCTGGACCGGCTTCTGGGGCAAGCAGTACGCCGAGCTGTGGAACCGCTTTCCGGCGGCGATGTGGAATGACGTACCCAAGTCCGACCAGCAGGCCGGCGAGCTCAACACCGCCAGCCGCCAGACCGTGCCCTGGGCCATGGAGAACACACCGATGCCGATGTCCGGCGACCACGCCGAACACATGGCCCACGGCGCCATGCACGAAGGTCCGGCGGCGCCCGTGATCAGCCTGCAGCAGGTGCAGGACATCGCCACCCAGCGCCAGGTCGAAGCCGGTTACAGCATCACCTTGCCGACCACCGCCAGCGGCGTGTTCACCATTGCCGTGTTCGCCGACGACCCGCGCAACGACGCCACCCTGCATGTCGACCAATACACCGGCAAAGTCCTGGCCGATGTGCGCTGGGAGCAGTACAGCAACGTCGCCCGCGCCACCGAAGTCGGGGTGATGCTGCACGAAGGCAAGATGTTCGGCCCGTTCAACCAGATCGTGGTGCTGCTGATCTGCCTGATGATCCTGCTGAGCGCCGTCAGCGGCCTGGTGATCTGGTGGAAGCGCCGCCCCCAGGGGCGTCTCGGCGTACCGCCGCTGCGCCACGACCTGCCGAAATGGAAAACCGCGATGGCGATCATGCTGGCGCTGGCCGTGGCCTTTCCCCTGGTCGGGGCCTCGCTGGTGGCCGTGTGGCTGCTGGATCGCTTGCTGCTGTCGCGCTGGAACCGCTCGGCTGAATCGGCCTCATCTTCATCATGAATCAGGCGAGATGCGCGGTTTAGAGGGATCTGTAGACTTCTGTCGCTTCAATTTCCGACATGCATAATGTTACTTTATAACACTTGCATGTATGATCCCTGCTCGCGGCCACCAAGGCCGCGGGTATTCCTCCCGAAGAAGCGATTCAACCGCCCCAATGAACTGCCCCTCAATAAATAGGTACCTCGTGTCCAGCCTCTGCCTGCTGGCCCTGAATCACTCCGCCCAGGCCGACGACGCGCCCCTGACGCTGCCCACCGGCACCATCAGCGCGCCCGCCCTCGACGCGCAGGACATCAGCCTGCAAACCCCGACCAGCGCCGGTTCGCGCCTGGGGCTGAGCGCCCTGGAAACCCCGGCCAGCACCGAGAGCCTGAGCGGCGAGCGCATTCGCCAGCGGGGCGACCGCAGCGTGCAGGACGCGGTGTCGCGCAGTACCGGGATCAGCCGCACCGGCACCCCGGGCGACGGCGGCACTTCGTTGTCGGCCCGTGGCTTTACCGGCCAGGGTTCAGTGATGCAGTTGTATGACGGCAATCGCCTGTACAGCGGCATGGGCACTGTGACCTTCCCGGTGGACACCTGGTCGGTGGAACGGGTGGATGTGCTGCGCGGCCCGGCTTCGGTGCTGTATGGCGAAGGCGCCACCGGCGCGGTGGTCAACGTGATTCCGAAGAAACCCTTCGCCGGCGAAATCGAAAACCACCTGCGCCTCGGCTACGGCTCCTACGACAGCCAGCAGCAGGCCCTCGACAGCGGCGGCTCGCTGAGCGACACCCTGAGCTATCGCCTGAACCTCAACCGCCTGCGCGGCAACGGCTGGATCGATCGCGGCGACAGCGCCAGCGACTTCATCAGCGCGGCGCTGCGCTGGCAGGCCACGGACGACCTGGCGTTCACCCTCGCCCATGACTACGGCGACCAACAGCCGATGAACTATTTCGGCACCCCGCTGATCAATGGCCGCCTCCATGAGGGCCTGCGGGACAAGAACTACAACATCGGCAACGACAAGCAGCACTACAACGATCAGTGGACGCGCCTGACCAGCGAGTGGCAGCTCTCCGACACGGTCAGCGCCAGCAACGAGCTGTATTACCTCAAGGCCCAGCGCCGCTGGCAGAACGCCGAAAACTATAACTGGGACACCGCCGGCCAGCAGTTGCTGCGCAGCGGCAACTTCGCCATCAAGCACCAGCAGGAGCAGGTCGGCGATCGCCAGACCTTCACCTTCAAGCACAGCCTGTTCGGCCTCGACAGCCAGACCCTGACCGGGGTCGACTACAACCGCATCCGCTTCCAGCTCAACAGCAACAAGCCGTTCGAAGATGCACTAACGGGTGGCCAGCCGCTGGATCTGCAACACCCGGACAAGGGGCATTTCGACAGCGCCTCGGCCTATCGCCCGCAGTTCCAGAGCACCACCAAGCAGATGTCGGCCTTTGCCGAAAACCGCACCCAACTGAGTGAGCGCTGGTCGCTGGTGACAGGCATACGCCGCGACTACGTGCAGGTGGATCGCGACGACCTGGTGGACGGCAGCCGTAACGACAAGACCCTGACCGGCAACAACTGGAAGGCCGGCCTGGTGTTCGCCCTGACACCGGACACTTCGTTCTACGGCCAGTACGCCACCAGTACCGACGGTGTCGGCGGCCTGATTTCCCTGAGCCCGAGCCAGCAGCAATACGACCTGGCCCGCGCCCGGCAGAGCGAGATCGGCCTCAAGCAGATGTTCTGGGACCAGCGCGGCGAATGGACCCTGGCGGCCTATCACATCGTCAAGAAGAAGCTGCTGACCGACGACCCGGGCAACCCGACGCTCAAGCAGCAAGTCGGCCAGCAGTCGTCCCGCGGCCTGGAAGCCAGCCTCGAGCTGCAACTGCCCCACGCCTGGCAACTGCAAGCCAACGCCGCCATCGTCAAGGCCCAGTACGACGACTTCGAAGAGCAGGTCGGCAACCAGTTCGTCTCGCGCAGCGGCAATCGCCCGGTGGACGTGCCGCGGCGCACCGCCAACCTGTGGCTGAACAAGGCCGTGACCGATAAGCTGCGAGCCGGCGCCGGGGTGCGTTATGTCGATGCCCGTTACGCCGACCTGGCCAACCGCAACAAGCTGCCCAGCTACACAGTGGTCGATGCGGTGCTGTCGTGGAAAGCCCTGCGCAACACCACCTTCGGTTTGCAGCTGAACAATCTGTTCGACCGGCAGTACGCGCAAAGCCAATACAATGAGGGCCAGCAGTGGATCCTCGGTGAACCGCGATCGTTTTTCGTGACCGCCGATTATCAGTTCTAAGCCGATGGCCCCATCGCGGGCAAGCCTCGCTCCTACAGAGCGGGCGGCGATCCGACTTGCCCGCGACGACGCCTGTCGCATCACCCCGTATTCAAGAGCAACCGCATGACCTCGCTGAATCTCACCAACCTGGCCTGGACGCCCCTGGGCCAGGGCCGCTGTCATCACCAGTTCCAGCTGCGTGAGGCCAGCCTGCGAGTGGCGCCGGGGGAGTTCGTCGGCCTGATCGGCCCCAACGGCAGCGGCAAGACCAGCCTGCTGCGTTGCAGCTATCGCTTCAGCCGGCCGGACCAGGGCGAAGTCCGGCTCGATCACTACAACGTCTGGAAGCAGACGCCGCGCTGGTGCGCGCAACGCATCGCCGTGGTGTTGCAGGAGTTTCCCGATGCCTTCGGCCTGACCGTCGAAGAAGTGGTCGCCATGGGCCGCACGCCGCACAAGGGCCTGTTCGACGGCGACAGCGCCGCAGACCGCGCCATCGCCCGCCAGGCGCTGGAGTCGGTGGGCCTGCTGGGCTTCGAGGCGCATGCGTTCGCCACCCTGTCCGGCGGAGAAAAGCAGCGGGTGATCCTGGCCCGCGCCCTGGCCCAGCAACCGCAACTGCTGATCCTCGACGAGCCGACCAACCACCTCGACCCGCGCTACCAACTAGAGCTGCTGCAACGGGTCAAGCGCCTGGGCATCGGCACCCTTGCCAGCATCCACGACCTGAACCTCGCCGCCGCCTTCTGCGACCGCCTGTACGTGATCGATCACGGGCGCATCGTTGCCAGTGGCACGCCGGCCGAAGTGCTGACCCGCGAACTGCTGCAGCAGGTATTCGGCGTCCAGGCCCTGGTCGACCAACACCCGCTGTCCGGCTACCCACGAATCACCTGGATAACCCAACCATGATCCCGCACTTCCTGTTTCGCTCCAGCCTGTGCCTGGCCCTGTCGCTGCTCGCCGGCCAGGCCCTTGCCGAAGCCACCCGTTACCCGCTGACCGTCCACAGTTGCAACCGCGAGGTGACCTTCAAGGAGGCGCCGAAACACGCCCTGAGCCACGACATCAACATGACCCAGATGATGCTCGCCCTCGGCCTCAAGTCGCGCATGGTCGGCTACAGCGGCATCAGCGGCTGGAAGGCGGTGACGCCCGAGATGCGGAGCATCCTCGACGGCCTGCCGGAGCTGGCGGCCAAGTACCCGTCGGTGGAAACCCTGCTCGACGCCAATGTCGATTTCTTCTTCGCCGGCTGGGACTACGGCATGCGCGTCGGCGGCGACCTGACCCCGCAGACCCTGACCCCGCTGGGCATCAATGTGCTGGAGCTGACCGAGTCCTGCGCCTTCGTGATGAAGCGCCCGCCGGCCAGCCTCGACGACACCTACAACGACCTGCGCAACCTGGGGCGGATCTTCGATGTGCAGGACCGCGCCAACCAGTTGATCGCCGACATGCAGCAACAGGTCGCCACTATCCAGCAGGACCTGCCCACGGAAAAACCGCGGGTGTTCCTCTACGACAGCGGCGAAGACCGCGCCATGACCTCCGGCCGCCTGGGCATGCCCCAGGCGCTGATCGACGCCGCTGGTGGACGCAACATCCTCGACGATGTGGAGGCCAGCTGGACCCGGGTCAATTGGGAAACCGTGGTCGAGCGCAACCCGCAGGTGATAGTGATCGTCGACTACAGCGAAATCACGGCCGAACAGAAGCAGCAGTTCCTGCTGGACAACAAGGCCCTGCAATCGGTGGACGCAATCCGCAACCAGCGTTTTATCGTGATCCCCTACGTGCAGGCCACGCCGGGCATCGATAACGTCGAAGCGGTGCAAACCCTGGCCAAGGGTTTCCACGGCGCATGATCGATCGTCGTTATGCCTTGCTGCTGACTGCCCTCGGTGCGTTGCTGCTGGCGTCCTGCGTGCTGTCCCTGGGTTTTGGTTCGGCGCGGGTGCCGGTGGACGTGGTCTGGCGCATCCTGCTGCACAAGGCCCTCGGCCTGGGCGAGGTGGACTGGAGCGTCGGGCAGGAACATATCGTCTGGCTGATCCGCGTGCCGCGCATGCTGCTCGGCGCCCTGGTCGGCGCCGGGCTGGCCTTGATCGGCGCGGTGCTGCAAGCGGTGACGCGCAATCCGCTGGCCGATCCGCACCTGCTCGGTGTGACCTCCGGCGCCACCCTGGGCGCGGTGATCGTGGTGCTGCATGTGGGTGAAATCGTCGGCCTGCTGACCCTGCCCATCGCTGCCTTTATCGGCGCCCTGGCGAGCATGCTGCTAGTGCTCGGCATCGCCGCGCGCCATGGCCGGCTCGACAGCGATCGCCTGCTGCTGTGCGGGGTGGCGGTGTCCTTCGTGATGATGGCGGTGGCCAACCTGCTGCTGTTCATGGGTGACCACCGCGCCAGCTCGGCGGTGATGTTCTGGATGCTTGGCGGGCTGGGCCTGGCGCGCTGGGAACTGCTCGCGGTGCCGGCGGCCAGCGTAGTGCTCGGGCTGGTCTTGCTGCTGGGCATGGCGCGGCCGTTGAACGCGCTGATGGCTGGCGAGCAGACCGCCGTGACCCTCGGTTTGAATGCCCGCAACGTGCGGCTGCGGGTGTTCCTGATCGCTTCGCTGATGACCGGGGTGCTGGTGTCCATCAGCGGTTCCATCGGCTTCGTCGGGCTGATGGTGCCGCATATCGCCCGGCGTCTGGTCGGTGCCGAGCATCGTCGGCTGTTGCCGGTGTGCGTGCTGCTGGGCAGTGTGTTCCTGGTCTGGGTCGATGTCGCCGCCCGCACCCTGATCGCCCCCGAAGACCTGCCCATAGGCGTGGCCACGGCGGCCATTGGCGGGTTGTTTTTCATCGGCCTGATGCGCCGCCGCTGAAAGGCTGTGTAGGAGCGAGCGGGCAGCGATCCGACTTGCCCGCGATGGCGATCGTCAGGCCGAAAACGTACTCCTTGAGGACGTTATCGCGGGCAAGCCTCGCTCCTACAGAAAAGCCACACCGGGTTGCCTCCACCCGGCACCAACGAAGCGCATTGGCCCGCACCAAAGACGCCTGATGGCCCCGCAATGGTGCGCCAGCTTTCTCCCCCACTCCGTAAAAGCGACGTTTTCATGCCCTGTGCCGACTAGGCACACCCCTTGCAAAACAGCCCTTCAGTAGTCCGCATCTGCCAACCAAGAAAATTCATAAGTTCATGGAGATCGCACAATGAAGCGTCGCAGCTTGATCAAGGCTTTCACACTCACGGCAAGCATTGCCGCGATGGGCATGACCTGGACCGTCCAGGCCGCCGAGACCATCAAGGTCGGTATCCTGCATTCGCTGTCGGGGACCATGGCGATCTCCGAAACCTCGCTCAAGGACATGGCGCTGATGACCATTGACGAGATCAACGCCAAGGGCGGCGTCAACGGTAAAAAGCTCGAGGCGGTGGTGGTCGACCCGGCGTCGAACTGGCCGCTGTTCGCCGAGAAAGGCCGGCAGCTGCTGACTCAGGACAAGGTCGCCGTGGTGTTCGGCTGCTGGACCTCGGTGTCGCGCAAGTCGGTGCTGCCGGTGTTCGAGGAACTCAACGGCCTGCTGTTCTACCCGGTGCAATACGAAGGCGAAGAGATGTCGCCGAACGTGTTCTACACCGGCGCGGCGCCTAACCAGCAGGCGATCCCGGCGGTGGAGTACCTGATGAGCGAAGACGGCGGCAGCGCCAAGCGCTTCTTCCTGCTCGGCACCGACTATGTCTACCCGCGCACCACCAACAAGATCCTGCGCTCCTTCCTGCATTCCAAAGGCGTGGCCGACAAGGACATCGAAGAGGTCTACACCCCGTTCGGCCACAGCGACTATCAGACCATCGTCGCCAACATCAAGAAGTTCTCCGCCGGCGGCAAGACCGCGGTCATCTCCACCGTCAACGGCGACTCCAACGTACCGTTCTACAAGGAGCTGGCCAACCAGGGCCTGAAAGCCACCGACGTACCGGTGGTGGCCTTCTCCGTGGGCGAGGAAGAACTGCGCGGCATCGACACCAAGCCGCTGGTGGGCAACCTCGCGGCCTGGAACTACTTCGAGTCCGTGGAGAACCCGGTGAACCAGAAGTTCGTCGCCGACTGGAAAGCCTACGCCAAGGCCAAGAAGCTGCCGGGCGCGGATAAAGCCGTGACCAACGACCCGATGGAAGCCACCTACGTCGGCATCCACATGTGGGCCCAGGCGGTGGAAAAAGCCAAGTCCACCGACGTCGACAAGGTCCGCGAAGCCCTGGCCGGCCAGACCTTCGCCGCGCCGTCGGGCTACACCCTGACCATGGACAAGACCAACCACCACCTGCACAAGCCGGTGATGATCGGCGAGATCCAGCCGGACGGTCAGTTCAGCGTGGTCTGGCAGACCGAAGGCCCGATCCGCGCCCAGCCGTGGAGCCCGTTCATCCCGGGCAACGACAAGAAGCCGGATTACGCGGTGAAGAGCAACTAAGCAACGGATGGAAGTCGGGCGCCAATACCACGCCCGACACAACCTCTGTAGCCGCTGCCGCAGGCTGCGCCAGGTCCGAAGGACCTTGAGGCTCTCAAGAGCACGTCCTCTGCGAGGCCGATCGCAGCCTGCGCAGCGGCTACAGAATCACGCACATCCGCGTAAGGCCACTGATATGCCCACTGCCCTCTACCGTTTCATTCTCGCCTGCCTGCTGTTGCTGCCATTGGCCGCCAGGGCCGGCGATGCCGAAGACTTCGTCGCGGCCAATCCCACGCAACAGGCCAGGCTCCTGGAAAGCTGGGCCGCACAGCCCGCCCCGGCGCGCCTCGAACTGCTCGGTGCCTTGCAGCAAGGCCAGCTGAACATTGCCGGTGAAACCAAGACCCTGCGCCTGAACAATCGCCTGCGCGGTCTGATCGACACCGCCATGGCCAGCCACCAACTGTTCGCCGCCGACGCCGGCATCCGTCTGGCCGCCGCGCAGCAGTTGCAGAAAAGCGCCAAGCCGGCGCAGTTGAAATTCCTCGATGCCAGCCTGGCCGCCGAACAGGACCAGGGCGTGCATGACGCCCTGAGCCTGGCCCTGGCCAACCTGCAACTGGTGGACAGCGACCCGGCCGTGCGCCTGGCCGCGGTACGCCTGCTGGGTGAAACCGGCGACCCGCTGGCCCGCACCCGCCTCGAAGGCCTGCTCGAACCCGGTGTGGAAGCCGATGCTGGGGTGCGCACCGCCGCCGAAACCAGCCTGGCCCAGGTCAAGCGCAAGCTGCTGGTGGGCGAAGTGCTCGGCCAGGCCTTCAGCGGCATGTCCCTGGGCTCGATCCTGCTGCTGGCGGCCCTGGGCCTGGCGATCACCTTCGGCCTGCTCGGGGTGATCAACATGGCCCACGGCGAGATGCTGATGCTCGGCGCCTACTCCACCTACATGGTGCAGTTGCTGTTCCAGCGCTACGCCCCGCAGGCCATCGAGTTCTACCCGCTGATCGCGCTGCCGGTGGCGTTCTTCGTCACCGCCGGCATCGGCATGGCCCTGGAGCGCACGGTGATCCGCCATCTCTACGGCCGGCCGCTGGAAACCCTGCTCGCCACCTGGGGCATCAGCCTGATGCTGATCCAGCTGGTGCGCCTGGTGTTCGGCGCGCAGAACGTCGAGGTGTCGAACCCGGCCTGGCTGTCGGGCGGGATCCAGGTGCTGCCCAACCTGGTGCTGCCCTACAACCGCATCGTGATCATCGCCTTCGCGCTGTTTGTCGTCGTACTCACTTGGCTGCTGCTGAACAAGACCCGCCTGGGCCTGAACGTGCGCGCGGTCACCCAGAACCGCAACATGGCCGCCTGCTGCGGCGTGCCCACCGGACGGGTAGACATGCTCGCCTTCGGACTCGGCTCCGGCATCGCCGGCCTCGGTGGCGTGGCCCTGAGCCAGATCGGCAACGTCGGCCCGGACCTGGGCCAGAGCTACATCATCGACTCGTTCCTGGTGGTGGTGCTCGGCGGCGTCGGCCAGCTGGCCGGTAGCGTGTTCGCCGCGTTCGGCCTGGGGATAGCCAACAAGATTCTCGAACCGCAGATCGGCGCCGTGCTCGGCAAGATCCTGATCCTCGCGCTGATCATTCTGTTTATCCAGAAACGTCCGCAAGGCCTCTTCGCACTCAAGGGACGGGTGATCGACTGATGAACCAGCCTCTACTAGTAACCGCTACGCAAAAGGCCGGGCCCAAGGTCTCCGTCGCCGTCGGCGCGCTGATCCTGGTGGTGCTGCTGGCCCTGCCGCTGCTCTCGCTGCTGGCGCCGGACAACCCGCTGCACGTCTCGGCCTACACCCTGACCCTGGTGGGCAAGATCCTCTGCTACGCCATAGTCGCCCTGGCCCTGGACCTGGTCTGGGGCTATGCCGGGCTACTGTCCCTGGGCCATGGCCTGTTCTTCGCCCTCGGCGGCTACGCCATGGGCATGTACCTGATGCGCCAGGCCGCGGGGGACAGCCTGCCAGCGTTCATGACCTTCCTTTCGTGGAGCGAATTGCCCTGGTACTGGAGCGGCACCGGCAGCTTCCTCTGGGCGATGTGCCTGGTGGTCCTGGCGCCAGGCTTGCTGGCATTGGTGTTCGGTTTCTTCGCCTTCCGCTCGCGGATCAAGGGCGTGTATTTCTCGATCATGACCCAGGCCCTGACCTTCGCCGGCATGCTCCTGTTCTTTCGCAACGAGACCGGCTTTGGCGGCAACAACGGCTTCACCAACTTCCGCACCATCCTCGGCTTCGGCATCACCGAGCCGGGCACCCGCGCGGTGCTGTTCCTGGCCACCGTGCTGTTGCTGGTGGCCAGCCTGTACATCGGCTGGCGCCTGGCCCGGAGCAAGTTCGGCCGGGTGCTGACCGCGCTGCGCGATGCCGAGAACCGCCTGATGTTCTGCGGCTACGACCCGCGCGGCTTCAAGCTGTTCGTCTGGGTGCTGAGCGCGGTGCTCTGCGGCCTGGCCGGCGCCCTGTACGTGCCCCAGGTGGGCATCATCAACCCCAGCGAAATGTCGCCGACCAACTCCATCGAGGCCGCCGTGTGGGTCGCCCTGGGCGGTCGCGGCACACTGATCGGCCCACTGCTCGGCGCCGGCGTGGTCAACGGCATGAAGAGCTGGTTCACCGTGGCCTTCCCGGAATACTGGCTGTTCTTCCTCGGCGCGCTGTTTATCGTCGTGACCCTGTACCTGCCCAAGGGCGTGATCGGCTTGCTGAAGAAAAGGGGCGAATCATGAGAATCACACCGACGGCCGACTTCATGCTCGAACCCATTCTCGAGCCTTCGACTCTTGATGCAAATCGGGACGCCGGCGCCAGCCGCGACGCCATAGGCCTCGGCCAGGCCGCCGGCAAGGGCCTGAACACCCGCCACGGCACCATCCTGACCCTGGAAGACATCAGCGTCAGCTTCGACGGTTTCAAGGCGCTCAACGACCTCAACCTGTACATCGGCGTCGGCGAGCTGCGCTGCATCATCGGCCCCAACGGTGCGGGCAAGACCACCCTGATGGACGTGATCACCGGCAAGACCCGGCCCACCCACGGCAAGGCCTGGTTCGGCGAAACCCTGAACCTGACGCAGATGAGCGAGGTGCAGATCGCCCAGGCCGGCATCGGCCGCAAGTTCCAGAAGCCCACGGTGTTCGAAGCCCTGAGCGTGTTCGAAAACCTGGAGCTGGCACAGAAGACCGACAAGTCGGTGTGGGCCAGCCTGCGGGCGAAACTCTCCGGCGAGCAGAAAGACCGCATCGACGAAGTGCTGGAAACCATTCGCCTGACGGCCTCGGTGGAGCGCCAGGCCGGCCTGCTGTCCCACGGCCAGAAGCAGTTCCTGGAAATCGGCATGCTGCTGATGCAGGACCCGCAACTGCTGCTGCTCGACGAGCCGGTGGCGGGCATGACCGATGCCGAGACCGAGTTCACCGCCGAGCTGTTCAAGCGCCTGGCGGGCAAGCACTCGCTGATGGTGGTGGAGCACGATATGGGCTTCGTCGGCTCGATCGCCGACCACGTCACCGTGCTGCACCAGGGCAGCGTGCTGGCCGAAGGGTCGCTGGAACAGGTGCAGGCCGATGAGCGCGTTGTTGAAGTTTATTTGGGGAGATGAATCGGCCAGCTTCAAGCCGCAAGCTTCAAGCGGCAAGTGAACAGCAAAGCCATGCACCTCGCTCTTACTTGCAGCTTGAAGCTTGCCGCTTGAAGCCCTAATAACGGAGTTCCAATGCTACAGGTCCAACACCTTCATCAGTACTACGGCGGTAGCCACATCCTGCGGGGCCTGAGCTTCGAGGCGAAGGTCGGCGAAGTCACCTGCCTGCTCGGGCGCAACGGGGTGGGCAAGACCACCCTGCTCAAATGCCTGATGGGCCTGCTGCCGGCCAGGGAAGGCGCGGTGAACTGGGAAGGCCAGGCCATCACCGCCTACAAGCCCCATCAGCGGGTGCATGCCGGCATCGCCTACGTGCCACAGGGCCGGGAGATATTCGGCCGCCTGACCGTGGAAGAAAACCTGCTGATGGGTTTGTCGCGTTTCCCCGGCTCCGAAGCCAAGGAAGTGCCGGCCTTCATCTACGAGCTGTTCCCGGTGCTGCTGCAAATGAAACAGCGGCGCGGCGGCGACCTGTCCGGCGGCCAGCAACAACAATTGGCCATCGGCCGGGCCCTGGCCAGCCGGCCGCGGCTGCTGATCCTCGACGAGCCCACCGAGGGCATCCAGCCGTCGGTGATCAAGGAAATCGGCGCAGTGATCAAGAAACTCGCGGCACGCGGCGACATGGCGATCCTCCTGGTGGAACAGTTCTACGACTTCGCCGCCGAACTGGCCGATCAGTACCTGGTGATGTCCCGGGGCGAAATCGTCCAGCAGGGCCGCGGTGAAAATATGGAAGCCGAGGGTGTACGAGGACTGGTTACGATCTAACCTGTAGCGTCCGGACACTAAGCACGAATCATGAATCTGCCTGCCCACACCGCCCTGTTCACCCCCAGCTGGCATGCCGAGCTGGAACTCGGCTACGCCCGCTTTGGCGACAGCACGCGCCCGGTGCAGCGCCGGCACAAGGGCCCGCTGCGAGTGCAGAAGCACCTGTATGCCGAAGGCCCCGAAGTCTGCCAGCACATCATCGTCCATCCGCCCGGCGGGATTGCCGGCGGCGACCGCCTGCAGATCCGCGCCAGCGTCGACCGCGATGCCTGGGCGCAACTGACCAGCCCCGGTGCCGCCAAGTGGTATCGCGCCGCCGGGCCGGCCTATCAGACCCTGGAATTGAACGTCGCCGCCGGCGCCACCCTGGAATGGCTGCCCCAGGAAAGCATCGTGTTCAGCGCCGCCCAGGCCGAGTTGAGCACCCGCATCGAGCTGCAAGGCAACGCCCGGCTGTTCTACTGGGACCTGGTGGCCCTCGGCCGTCCCGCCAGCGACGAACGTTTCGACCTCGGGTATTTCCAGTCGCACCTGGATATCCGCCGCGACGGCCAGTTGCTCTGGCACGAACGCCAGCGCATTGTCGGCGGCGACGGCTTGCTCGACTCACCGATCGGCCTGGACGGCCAGCCGGTCTTCGCCACCTTGCTGGCCACCGGCGAAATCGACAGCCAGTTGCTGGAACGCTGCCGCGCACTGCCTCATGCCGTGCGCGGCGACCTGACGCAACTGCCCGGCCTGCTGGTGGCCCGCTGCCTGGCCAGCGAAGCGCTGTTGGCCCGCGCCTGGCTGATCGACCTGTGGCGCCTGTTGCGCCCCGCCCTGCTGGGCCGCGAGGCGCTGCCGCCGAGGATCTGGAGCACATGACACAGTTACCCGTAGGAGCGAGGCTTGCCCGCGACCCAGGCGCCGCAACGTTGCGGGCACACCGCGTTATCGTTCATCGCGGGCAAGCCTCGCTCCTACCCATGTTTTTCAAACTGCCCAACGACGGATCTTGAACGATGGACCTGACCCCACGCGAAAAAGACAAACTGCTGATCTTCACCGCCGGCCTGGTGGCCGAACGGCGCCTGGCCCGGGGGGTGAAGCTCAATTACCCGGAAGCCATGGCCTACATTTCCGCGGCGCTGCTCGAAGGCGCCCGCGACGGCCAGACCGTGGCCGAGCTGATGCACTACGGCACCACCCTGCTGAGCCGCGAACAGGTGATGGAAGGTATCCCGGAGATGATTCCGGAAATCCAGGTGGAAGCGACCTTCCCCGACGGCACCAAGCTGGTCACCGTCCATCAACCGATCGCCTGAGGCTGCGCCATGACGTATTCCATCCGCGATGCCGTGCATGCCGACCTGCCGGCGATCCGCGACATCTATAACGACGCCGTACTCAACACCACGGCGATCTGGAACGAGCAAGCCGTGGACCTGGGCAATCGCCAGGCCTGGTTCAGCGCCCGCCAGGCCCAGGGTTATCCGGTGCTGGTGGCGGTCGACGCCGACGACAGCGTGCTCGGTTATGCCTCGTTCGGCGACTGGCGGCCCTTCGACGGTTTCCGCCATACCGTCGAGCACTCGGTCTATGTGCGCAGCGACCAGCGCGGCAACGGCCTCGGCCCGCGCCTGATGCAAGTGCTGATCGAACGCGCCAGGACCTGCGACAAACACGTGATGGTCGCGGCCATCGAAAGCGGCAACGCCGCCTCGATCCGCCTGCACGAACGCCTGGGCTTCGTCACCACCGGACAGATGCCGCAAGTGGGCACCAAGTTCGGGCGCTGGCTGGACCTGACGTTCATGCAACTGACCCTCGATCCGGGGGCGCTACCGCCCACTATCCACAAGGAGTGATACCCGATGAACGCCGCCCAACTGCGTCGAGTCCATGCGGAGAGCTTTGCCCACTATCGCCAGGGGTTGATTGATCTGTTGTTCGACGCCGTGGGCCACGGCGCCTCGGTGGGTTTCATGGCCGACCTCGACGAGGAGCAGGCCCGCGCCTACGTCAACAGCGTCCAGGCCAGCGTGGCCGACGGCAGCCTGCTGCTGTGGGTGGTGGTGCAGGACGAGCGGGTCCTGGCCAGCGTGCAATTGGCGCTGTGCCAGAAGCCCAACGGCCTCAATCGCGCCGAGGTGCAGAAGCTGCAGGTGCGCCACGACGCGCGCCGCCGTGGCCTGGGCCAGCAGTTGATGCACGCCGTGGAACAGGCGGCGCGCCAGCACAAGCGCGGCCTGCTGTACCTGGACACCGAAGCCGGCTCGGACGCCGAAGCCTTCTACGGCGCCCTCGGCTACACCCGCGTCGGCGAACTGCCGAACTACTGCCAAAGCCCGGACGGCACCTACACCCCGACCGCCATTTACTTCAAGACTCTGGGGCAACCCGTATGATTCCAGGCCAATACCAGATCCAGCCCGGCGACATCGAACTCAACGCCGGCCGCCGCACCCTCAGCCTGAGCGTCGCCAACAGCGGCGACCGACCGATCCAGGTGGGCTCGCACTATCACTTTTTCGAAACCAACGACGCCCTGACTTTCGACCGCGCCGCCAGCCGAGGCATGCGCCTGAATATCCCGGCCGGCACCGCCGTGCGCTTCGAACCGGGGCAGACCCGCGAGGTGGAACTGGTGGACCTGGCCGGACATCGCCGGGTGTTCGGTTTTGCCGGGCGGGTCATGGGCGACCTTTAAGGTGCATTGCCTGTTCTGACGCCATCGCGGGCAAGCCTCGCTCCTACAGAAGAACGCGATCACATGTAGGAGCAGGGGGGGACGCCTAGTTCTTGCCCGCGAATAGCGAGCTACGCGAGCGGTCTCAAATCCAATTGAATCCCAAGGCAAGCACATGAAGATTTCAAGACAAGCCTACGCCGACATGTTCGGCCCCACCGTCGGTGACAAGGTGCGCCTGGCCGACACCGAGCTGTGGATCGAAGTCGAGAAGGACTTCACCACCTACGGCGAAGAAGTGAAGTTCGGCGGCGGCAAGGTGATCCGCGACGGCATGGGCCAGGGCCAGCTGCTGGCGGCCGAGGTGGTCGACACCCTGATCACCAACGCGCTGATCATCGATCACTGGGGCATCGTCAAGGCCGACGTCGGCCTCAAGGACGGGCGCATCGCCGCCATCGGCAAGGCCGGCAACCCGGACATCCAGCCCGACGTGACCATCGCCGTCGGCGCCAGCACCGAAGTGATCGCCGGCGAGGGCATGATCCTCACCGCCGGCGGCATCGACACCCATATCCACTTCATCTGCCCGCAGCAGATCGAAGAGGCGCTGATGAGCGGCGTCACCACCATGATCGGCGGCGGCACCGGGCCGGCCACCGGCACCAACGCCACCACCTGCACCTCGGGGCCGTGGCACATGGCGCGCATGCTCCAGGCGGCGGACTCGTTCCCGATGAACATCGGCTTCACCGGCAAGGGCAACGCCAGCCTGCCGGAGCCCTTGATCGAACAGGTCAAGGCCGGGGCCATCGGCCTCAAGCTCCACGAAGACTGGGGCACCACCCCGGCCAGCATCGACAACTGCCTGAGCGTCGCCGACCAGTACGATGTACAGGTGGCGATCCACACCGACACCCTCAACGAATCGGGCTTCGTCGAAACCACCCTCGGCGCGTTCAAGGGCCGCACCATCCACACCTATCACACCGAAGGCGCCGGCGGCGGCCACGCCCCGGACATCATCAAGGCCTGCGGCTTGCCCAACGTGCTGCCAAGCTCGACCAACCCGACCCGGCCGTTCACCCGCAACACCATCGACGAACACCTGGACATGCTGATGGTCTGCCACCACCTCGACCCGAGCATCGCCGAGGACGTGGCCTTCGCCGAAAGCCGCATCCGCCGCGAAACCATCGCCGCCGAAGACATCCTCCACGACCTGGGCGCCTTCTCGATGATCAGCTCCGACAGCCAGGCCATGGGCCGGGTCGGCGAGGTCATCACCCGCACCTGGCAGACCGCCGACAAGATGCAACGCCAGCGCGGTCCGCTGCCGGGCGACGGCGCCGGCAACAGCAACTTCCGGGTCAAGCGCTACATCGCCAAATACACCATCAACCCGGCGATCACCCACGGCATCAGCCACGAAGTGGGCTCCATCGAAATCGGCAAATGGGCCGACCTGGTGCTCTGGCGCCCGGCGTTCTTCGGGGTCAAGCCAACCCTGATCCTCAAGGGCGGGGCCATCGCCGCCAGCCTGATGGGCGACGCCAACGCCTCGATCCCGACCCCGCAGCCGGTGCATTACCGACCGATGTTCGCCAGCTACGGCGGCAGCCGGCACGCCACCAGCCTGACCTTTATCAGCCAGGCCGCGCTGGAGGCCGGGGTGCCGCAGCAACTGGGGCTGAAAAAGCAGATCGCGGTGGTCAAAGGCTGTCGGGACGTGC
The DNA here is from genome assembly GCF_017349775.1 of Pseudomonas sp. GW460-12-10-14-TSB1. Classification (NCBI taxonomy): domain Bacteria; kingdom Pseudomonadati; phylum Pseudomonadota; class Gammaproteobacteria; order Pseudomonadales; family Pseudomonadaceae; genus Pseudomonas; species Pseudomonas sp. GW460-12-10-14-TSB1. The sequence goes on along the minus strand of NZ_JACNAC010000001.1, from coordinate 224,266 downwards.
AAAAGACCGACCTGATCCACAACGATTACCTGCCGGATATCGAGGTCGACCCGCAGACCTATCAGGTCAAGGCCGACGGCGTGCTGCTCTGGTGCGAACCGGCGGACGTGTTGCCGATGGCGCAGCGCTACTTCCTGTTCTAGAAACCTGGATCCAACGGGCGCCCATCCGGGCTGCCCAACGGTCAGCAAAGCCGGGCGTCGTAGCGTGTTGAAAGCGTGAATCGCGACTAAAATTCGACACGCCGTCCTCACTCTTTGCTGCCTGACAGGGTTTCCGGCCATGCGTTTACCCGACTTCATCGTGCAACATGTCGATCGCATCGTTGATGAATGGGAGCGGTTCGCCCGATCCATCGCCCCCGAAACCGACTCCCTGACCCGCCTGCAATTGCGCGACCACGCCAAGTCCATCCTGCTGGCCGCCGCTCGCGATATGCGCACCGCCCAGACCGCCGGCGAACAGGCGGCCAAGGCGCGGGGCGAAGGTCCGGAGAAAACCCCAAGCCTCGACGAGGCCGCCGCCAGCCATGGCGAGTCGCGGCACAGCGTCGGCTTCGACCTGGTGCAGATGACCTCGGAATTCCGCCACCTGCGTGCCTGTGTGATCCGCCTCTGGGTCGCCAGCCTGGAGTCGCCGGAGCTGGCCTATTTCCAGGACATGATCCGTTTCAACGAGACCATCGACGAGGCGCTGGCCGAATCCACCGCGGCCTATGCCGAACAGGTCAACCGCTCGCGGGATATCTTCCTGGCGATTCTCGGCCACGACCTGCGAACCCCCTTGCAGGCGGTGAGCATGTCCACCGAGATGCTGGCGCGCAAAGTCGCGCTGGACGCCGATGCGCTGACCTACGTGTCGCGGATCAAGAGCAGCTCCCGGCACATGGCGGCGATGGTCGGCGACCTGCTGGAATTCGTCCGCAGCCGCCTGGGCAGCGGCCTGCCCATCGAGCCGGCGCCCATGGACCTGGCCAGTGCCGCCAAGGCGGCCATGGACGAAGCCTGCGCCGGCCAGCCGGACTGCGCGCCGGCGCTGAACTTCCATGGCGACAGCCATGGCATCTGGGATCGCGGGCGCATCGAGCAGATGCTGCAGAACCTGATCGGCAATGCCCTGCAGCACGGCAGCGGCAACCGTACCCTGACCCTCACCCTCACCGGCAGCGCCGAGCAGGTGCTGCTGACCATCCACAATTACGGTCAGCCGATTCCCAAGGAAGCCCTGCCCACCCTCTTCGACCCGCTGGTGCGCAACGCCAACGAAGAGCTCGGCGGCCCCTCCACCAGCCTCGGTCTGGGCCTGTTCATCGTCAAGGAAGTGGTCACCGCCCACCAGGGCAGCATCGAGGTCAGCTCCAACGAAACCGATGGCACCACCTTCAGCGTGACCCTGCCGCGGGTATCGCGCGCCGAACCGCTATAGGGCGAGCCCTATCACCGCCAAACACGCACAAGCCCCTGTAGGAGCGAAGCTTGCTCGCGATGAAGGATAACGCGGTGTGCCTGCAAAAACGCGGCGTCCCGATCGCGGGCAATCGAGCGTCGACCGGCCGCTCCTACAGAAGACGGGCAGGATCAGTCGACCAGCAGGCGTCCCAGGCGCTGCTTGAGCATCTGGTTTTCCGTGCGCAACTCGCGCACTTCGTCGAGCAGTTCCAGCGCCAGAGCGACGCCTTCCCACTCCAGTTCCAGATCGCGCCGCAACTTGGCGGCGCGCTTGGCGACCGCCAGTTCGTAGTCGGTGAAGCGCCAGTCGCGGGGCGCCGAGCCATGGGGATCGAGGATCCCATGCTCGACGATTTCCATCACATAGGCGGCCGGCAGATCGGCCACCTCGCAGAACTCTTCCATATCCAGCTGAACGATCAGGGTGCTCATGGTTAGCGACTCCTTGTTTCAGATCAGAATGGGTTGCGGATCAGAAATGCTCCCGCGGGTTGAAGGCAGCCTTCTTCGCCAGCTCCTGCCACAACGCCTTGACGTCGTCGCCGGAAGCCTTGGGCATTACTGCCTTGAGCTGCACGAACAGATAACCGCGATGCCCGGCCTTGTTCAGCAGGCCATGGCCCTTGGCGCGCATGCGCTGGCCGTTCTGGCTGCCGGCCGGCACCTTGAGGTTGATCTTGCCGGTCAGGGTCGGCACCGCGACCTCGGTCCCCAGCGCCAGCTCCCAAGGGGCCAGCGGCAAGGTGATGATCAGGTTCTCGCCCTCGATATCGAACTTCGGATGGGGCGCGAAACGAATGGTCAGGTACAGATCGCCATTGGCTCCGCCACCGGCGCCCGGCGCGCCCTGGCCCTTGAGGCGGATCCGCTCGCCGTCGCTGACGCCGGCCGGGATCTTCACGTTCAGGCTCTTGCTGGTGTTGCTGACGTGCTGACCCGCAGCGTTGTACTGCGGCACCTTGAAGCTGACCTTCTTCGACTCGGCCGACAGGGTCTCTTCCAGGAAGATCGGTAATTCCATTTCCACGTCTTGCCCCCTGCGCCCGGCGCTGCGCGATTGTCCACCGCCGAAACCCGGCCCGCGGTTGCCGAAGATCGAACTGAAGAAGTCCGAAAAGTCCCCGCCATCGCCGAAACCGCCGGTATCCGCGCGCCCCTTCCAGCCCGGAGGGCCCTGGAACGGTTGGCCATGCTGGCCATAACGCCGCAGATCGTCGTATTCGGCCCGCTTATCCGCGCTTTTCAGCGCTTCATAGGCTTCCGACGCGTCCTTGAATTTGGCTTCGGCGTCTTTTTCCTTGCTGACATCGGGGTGGTATTTGCGCGCCAGCTTGCGATAGGCGGCCTTGATCGCCTTGTCGTCCGCCGTCGGCTCCACGCCGAGAATCTTGTAATAGTCTTTGAAGTCCATCTAAGGATCACCATCCGTTATCAATGTGGCGCGGCGGAACGTACAGCATGCACTGCTGGCCAGCGTCGGGGCTGACCGATCTCAATACTGTGACTCACGCGGCGCGGCAGAAGTTTATCGGCAGCTGGCGGCGGTTCTTGCGACCGCCCGATGGCTGCCCGGCCCATGCCTGCAAGTTTGGGGGTGAAGAATAGTCTTTCAAGGCTTGCAGGTTTCGATTTAGCGGATAGTCGGCCTTCGATTCTGCGAACGACTGGCATACACTGCGCGGCCGTTTTTTTAACCGGAACTCGAAAGACATGAAAAACGCATCTGCGGCCCGTGCCTGCGGTATCGACTTCGGCACGTCCAACTCCACTGTCGGCTGGCTGCGCCCCGGCATGGAAACGCTGATTGCGCTGGAAGATGACAAGATCACCCTGCCGTCGGTGGTCTTCTTCAACATCGAAGAACGCCGTCCGGTGTATGGCCGCCTGGCGCTGCACGAGTACCTGGAAGGCTACGAAGGCCGGCTGATGCGCTCGCTGAAGAGCCTGCTGGGTTCCAAGCTGATCAAGCATGACACCAGCGTGCTGGGCACGGCGATGCCGTTCAAGGACCTGCTGGGCCTGTTCATCGGCCAGCTCAAGAGCCGCGCCGAAGCCGCCGCAGGGCGGGAGTTCGAGGAAGTGGTGCTGGGCCGCCCGGTGTTTTTCGTCGATGACGACGCCGCCGCCGACCAGGAAGCCGAAGACACCCTGGTGGAAGTGGCGCGCAAGCTGGGCTTCAAGGAAGTCTCCTTCCAGTACGAACCGATCGCCGCGGCCTTCGACTACGAGTCGACCATCGAACGTGAAGAGCTGGTACTGATCGTCGACATCGGCGGTGGTACTTCCGACTTCTCCCTGGTGCGCCTGTCGCCCGAGCGCCGTGGCCTGGACAACCGCCACGAGGACATCCTCGCCACCGGCGGCGTGCACATCGGCGGAACCGACTTCGACAAGCAGCTTTCGCTGGCCGGCCTGATGCCGCTGTTCGGCTACGGCAGCCGGATGAAGAGCGGCGCCTACATGCCCACCAGCACCCACATGAACCTGGCGACCTGGCACACCATCAACTCGGTGTATTCGCAGAAGTCCCAGCTGGCCCTGGGCAGCATGCGCTACGACATCGAAGACACCGGCGGCATCGACCGCCTGTTCAAGCTGATCGAGCAACGCGCCGGGCACTGGCTGGCAATGGAAGTGGAAGAGACCAAGATCCAGCTGACCCACGCCGACAACCGCCTGGTGCCCCTGGACCGTATCGAGGCCGGCCTGAGCGTGGACCTGAGCCGGGCGCTGTTCGAGTCGTCCATCGACAGCCTGCTGGAGCGCATCCGCGGCAGCGTCACGCAATTGCTGGGCGATGCCAATGTCGGCGTCGGCCAGGTCGATACGGTGTTCTTCACCGGCGGTTCCAGCGGCATCCCGGCCCTGCGCCAGAGCGTCTCGGACATGCTGCCCAACGCACGCCACGTCGAAGGCAACATCTTCGGCAGCATCGGCAGCGGCCTGGCGATCGAAGCGAAGAAACGCTACGGCTGATCAAGGATCGGGGCGCGCCCATCGCGGGCAAGCCTCGCTCCTACAGAGACTGCGAGCGCTTTGTCTTCTGTAGGAGCGAGGCTTGCCCGCAATAGCGTCAGATCGGTCCCACGCAGCTCAAACCAACCCCGCCAGCTTCAACTCACTCTTCAGGTAGGCGTAATAGATCGGCCCGGCCACCACCCCCGGCAGGCCGAACGCCGCCTCGAACACCAGCATCGCCAACAGCAACTCCCAGGACTTGGCACTGATCTGCCCGCCGACGATCCGCGCGTTGAGGAAGTATTCCAGCTTGTGGATAAAGATCAGGTAGCCCAGCGCCGCCGCGGCCACCCAGATCGACAGCGACATGCCGACGATGGTGATCAGGGTGTTGGAGATCAGGTTGCCGATCACCGGCAACAGCCCCAGCAGGAAGGTCAGCACGATCAGGGTCTTGGTCAGCGGCAGCTTGACGCCGAACATCGGCAGGATCAGCGCGAGGAAGATCCCGGTGAAGAAGGTGTTGAGCAGGGAAATCTTGATCTGCGCGAACACGATGTTGCGAAAGGCCTGGACCAGCAGGTGCAGGCGGTCGAACAGCGCGGCCGCCAGTGGCTTGCGCTTGGTCAGGTCGGGCACGCGCTGCAAGGCGATGATCGCCCCCAGCACCATGCCGATCAGCAAGGTCACGAACATGTGCGCCGCGTCCTTGCCCACCAGCTGCAGCTCGCTCAGGTGCTTGCTGGCCCAGGCGCCGATGGCCACCTGGAACTCCGCCGCGCTGGCCGGCAGATAGGAGTCGAGGAACGGCGGCAGCTGGCCGCGCGCCTTGTCCACCACCGTCATGAATTTGTCCAGGGAAGCCCCCGGGTTCTCCGCCTCGTGCAGCAGGAAGCTGATGGCGCCGGCGAACAGCAGCGTCAGCACGCTGACCACCAGGGTGCCGAGCAGGGCCACCGCCAACCAGCGCGCCCGCCGACCTTCGATCAGCCGTTGCAGTTGCGGGGTCAGCATGTTGACCAGTTCGAACACCAGCAGGCCCGCCAGCAGGCTCGGTAATAGCCGCAACGGTATTACCAGCAACAGACCGCCGAAGATGATCACCCAACTGAACAACAACAGATGACGCTGAGAAAACGTTGGCATACAGCCTCAAACAAACAGCGTGAAAGGATTGGCAGTCTGCCAGCGTTGCACTGGCGATGCGAGGCCGACAGGCGCGGGTTTGCTGGCGATCAAGAATACAGGGTGTGTCAGGCAAACCGCCGCGACCGGATCGTGAACAAGCTCGCGCCTGCAAGGGAAAAGGTTATTGCTTCTTCAGGCAGGTGCTCATGAAGGCCTTGCGCTCATCGCCCTTGAGAGCCTTGGTGGTGGCGTCGGCGTTGCAGGTCTTCATCTTTTCCTGTTGCGTGGCCGGGACGGCGGCCGCGGCTGGGGTGGCTTTCAGGCAGGTGCTCATGAAGGCTTTGCGTTCATCGCCCTTGAGGGCCTTGGTGGTGGCTTCGGCATTGCAGGACTTCATCTTGTCCTGTTGGGCCTGTTGGGCGGCGGTGGCGGCAAAGCCTTGGGAGCAAAGCAGCAGACCGACCATCAACAAAGGGATACGCAGCATCTTCATGGAGTTTTCTCCTTGTTACCGCACCGACGGGCGCGGCCTCCAGCGCAGTGTAGACAAACCCTGTTACAGGTTCACCTGTTCTGTAGGCTGGTGCGTCGGTACTGCTCGGGGGTGCAACCGGCCTGGCGCTGGAACATCGCGATAAATGCCGAGGCGCTGCTGTAGCCCATGTCGAACGCCACCTCCTGGACACTGCGCGCACTGTCCAGCGCCTCGATGGACGCCAGGAAGCGCAGGCGCTGGCGCCACTCACCGAAACTCATGCCCAGCTCGCGCACGAATTGCCGGGCCAGGGTGCGTTCGCTGACATGGATCTGCCGCGCCCAATCGGCCAGCGCGCGGTTATCCCCCGGGGCGGCCTGCAACGCCTCCAGCACACCGAGCAAGGCCGGGCTGCTGGCATAAGGCAGGTAACCGTCATGCACCGGCGCCTGTTGCAACTGGTCTAGCATCACTTGGGCCAGGCGACTGTCCGCTTCCTGCTCGGGGATCTGCACGTCGCGCGCGGCGAAGTCCTTGAGGATCGCCTTGAGAATATCGCTGATGGCCAGGGTACAGGCCTGCTGCGGTAGCACCCGGCACAGCTCCGGAGCCAGGCACACGGCGCGGTACACGATCGGCTGCGGGCTGTAGAAGCTGTGCTCGGTGCCCGGCGGAATCCAGATGGCGTACTGCGGAGGCGACATGAAGCGCTGGCCGGCGATCTCCATGTGCATCACGCCGTGGGCCGAATACTCCAGGCAGCCCCAGGGGTGACGATGTTCCAGCGCATGGCTGTGGGCGTCGAAATCGGCATAACGAAAGTACACCGGGGCCGGCAGACCGCTGAAGGGCAGCAGGTCGATGTGTTTTTTGCTCATGCTGTCCGGATTCAGGGGCGGGTTGTCTGGATCGAAGTATAGGCCTGGATCCAGACAGAGGGATAATCACCCTTCATCAACGTTCTGGTTGTCCTCATGCAATACGCTTATCCGTTACTGGCCGTCTTTATCTGGGCCGGCAATACCGTCATCAACAAGCTGGCGGTCGGGGCGATCTTCCCCGCGGAGATCGGTTTCTATCGCTGGCTGCTGGCCGGCCTGCTGTTCACGCCTTTCATGCTCAAGGCCGTGGTGGCCCACTGGGCGGTGATTCGCCCGAACCTGGGCAAGATCTTCATCCTCGGCGTGCTGGGCATGGCGGTGTATCAGAGCCTGGCCTACTTCGCCGCGACACTGACCTCGGCCACCAACATGGGCATCATCCTCTCGCTGATGCCGCTGATGTCGCTGGCCATGGCGATCGCCAGCCTCGGCCAGCGCCTGACGGCCGGGGCCCTGGTCGGTGCGGTGCTGTCGTTTGCCGGGGTGCTGGTGGTGGTGTCGTCCGGTAGCCTCGACGTGCTGCTGGAGCACGGGGTGAACCTGGGCGACGCGATGATGCTGATCGCCACCCTGGCCTATGCGATCTACAGCACCCTGCTGAAAAAATGGCAGCTGCGCCTGCCGCCGCTGGTGCTGCTGTACCTGCAGGTGCTGGTGGCCGTGGTGGTGCTGTTTCCGCTGTTTTTGGCCTTGCCGAAAACCGGCCTGACCCTGCACAACATTCCCCTGGTGCTCTACGCCTGCCTGCTGGCCTCGATGCTCGCGCCACTGGCCTGGATGCAGGCGGTGGTGCGCCTGGGGCCGAGCCGCACCACGCTGTTCTTCAACCTGCTGCCGCTGATTACCGCGCTGATCGCCGCCGTGGTGCTGCATGAACAGCTGGCGCTGTATCACCTGGTGGGTGGGGTGCTGACCCTGGGCGGGGTGATTCTTTCCGAGCGCTGGACCACAGTGCTGGGGCGCAAGGTCAGCGTCGCCTGATCGATAGTCATCGCGGGCAAGCCTCGCTCCTACAAAGGTGTATCTGTATGCCCGCGATCAACGATGACGCGATATCGCTGGCTACACCCCCGCCGCTTTCAGCCGCTGCGCATGCTCGACGAACAGCCGGATCGGCTCGGCGCCTCGGCCCACCAGCCCCAGCGACTGGTTGACGATATCGAAGTGGTCCAGGGGGTAATCGTCGCCAATCACCGTGCCCAGGTGCGAGCTGTAGCGGCCGACCATGCCATCGCACTGCCCGGCCTCGCGGACAAAGGTCCTGGCGAACAGCCGGCAGCTGCGGTTGGTGCCGTCGAACAGGTTGCGCCCGCGATCGGTCTTGCCCGGCTGCAAGGTGCCGGACCAGGAGTAGTAGCGCACCCCGTTGACCTCTTCCGGCCCCTGCCCGCCCCAGGTTTCCGGTAGGCCCTGGGGATACTGGCGGTTGAACAGCGCCACGCCCTCGCTGGTCAGCGAGCGGTGCGAGGCATGGATATCCGCCGGCAGCTTCGGCCCGCGATAGCCGGTGTCCAGCCAGCTCATCAGCACGGCAATCACCCGCAGGATAAAACTCAACACGCGCCCGCGCAGGGTGTCGATGGAATGGTGGCGCTCGATGTAGTCGGCCAGCTCCGAGCCATGATTGGGCCCGGCCACCGAGGTCACCGAGGCCACCCACTCCGGCCGTTTGGCCGCGGCGTAGCGGGCGGTGAGCGAACCCTGGCTGTGGCCGATCAGGTTGACCTTGTCCGCGCCGGTTTCGCGGCGGATCTCCTCGATCCGCGCCAGCAACTGCTCGCCGCGCACCTCAGTGCTATGCAGCGGCGAAACCTGCACCGCAATCACCGTCGCCCCGCCACGGCGCAACGCCGACTCGATGCCGAACCAGTAGGAGTACAGCACCAGCCGGATAAACCCCAGCATGCCGGGGACCAGGACCAGCGGGTAACGCGTGGCAAGCTCTTGGGACATGGGAACATCCTTGTGATCGGATTTGTATCAGGGATATCAGCGCCCAAGGCTGGATGCAGGACAGCAGCCAAGAGCATCGACAGCCAAGATGACAGCTTCACGACCACTGTATGACATTCGCCGAAGGCTAACGCGAGCAAGCTCGCTACAGGGGATTAGCAATAAATGGATCGCCCCGGGTCTGTAGGAGCGAAGCTTGCTCGCGATAGCTCCGGTTCAGGCAATGGATTTCTTCCAGTAGAACCGAAGCGGGTTTGGGGCTGCTGCGCAGCCCATCGCGAGCAAGCTTCGTTCCTACAAGGGATACGCTATTTCAACCCCACCACCCCGGCCACGATCAGCCCCACCGACACCAGCTTGACCAGCGTCAGGCTCTCCCCCAGCAAGGCAAAACCGAGGAACACCGTGCCCAGGGAGCCGATGGCGGTCCAGATCGGGTAGGCGATGCTCACCGGCAGTTCACGCATCGCCAGGGTCAGGAAGTAGATGCCGCCCAGCGCGGCCACCACCGTCAGCAGCGACGGCCATAGCCGGGTGAAACCCTCGGCGTACTTCATGCCCATGGCGAAGGTGACTTCGAAGGCGGCGGCGATCAGCAAGAACAGCCAGGCCATGTCGCCTCCTCAGAAGGTCCGCGCCAGCGCCAGCAGGCGTTGCTCGGCTTCGGCGCAGGACACCTGGAACGTGCGCTCGGCCGATTCCTCGCCTTCGGCCGCGACCACCGTGACGTCGTCGATGCCGATAAAACCCAGCGCGGTGCGCAACCATGGGTCGGCATGGTTCATGGCCTCCAGTTCGCCGCCCGGGCCAAAGCCGAAGCCACCGCGACTGGTGACAATCAGCGCTTTCTTGCCCCGTACCAGCGGCTCGTACTGGGCGATGCCGTTGTCCTGGACGGTATTGAAGGTCAGGCCCAGGCGCACGATCTGGTCGACCCAGGCCTTGAGGCCGCTGGGCACGCTGAAGTTGTACATCGGCGCCGAGATCACCAGCAGCTCATGCTCCAGCAACTCGGTCACCAGCTCGTCGCTCAGGGCCAGGTCGGCCTGCATCGACAGGGGCCGCGCCTGGGGCTCAGGATAAAACGCTGCGGCGACGAAGGCCTCGCTGACATGGGGCAACGAGGCCCGGCCAACTTCCCGACGGGTCAACTGGCCCTGGGGATGGGCCTCGAGCCAGGCCTGGAGAAAGCCTTCCGTCAGCCGCCGCGAATGGGAGCGTTCGCCACGGGGGCTGCCGTGTACTGCTAGAATTCTGCTCATCTGTCATTCCTCATCCTGGATAATTGCGGAAGACCGTAAAAGCCTTCCTGGGTGGGAATAAAACTATTGATGCCGGCCCCCGTGAACAAATGAGCAATAGTTGATCAGGATGAATCCATTTCATCCATAAGGTGACCCTTTATGTTTGCCAATCTGCCGCTGACCGCTTTGCGCGCCTTCGAATCGGCGTCCCGACTCCTGAGTTTCAAGGCCGCCGCCGAGGAGCTGTCGGTCACGCCCACGGCGATTTCCCACCAGATCCGCTCCCTGGAAAGTTGGCTGGGTGTGCCGCTGTTCCAGCGCCTGCCGCGCCAGGTGCGCCTGACCGAATGCGGCGAACGCCTGTTCCACAGCCTGCACGGCGCCTTGCTGGAAGTGGCGCAGAGCGTCGACAGCCTGCGCCCGCAACGCAGCGGCGCGAACCTGATGATCTCCACCACGCCGGCCTTCGCCGCGCTGTGGCTGGTGCCGCGCCTGGGGCGTTTTTATGCCCGGCACCCGAACATCAACCTGCGCCTGGACACCAATTGCGAGGTCATCGACCTGCAACAGGATGCGAGTGTCGACCTGGTGATCCGCTACAGCCTGGACAACTACCCGAATCTCTACGGGCTGTGCCTGTTCGATGAGTGCTTCGCGGTCTACGGCTCGCCGGAGCAGGTGGCCCAAGCCCACCAGCAAACGCCGACGCTGATCAGCGTGCGCTGGCACAACTCCAAGCTCTACGCCCATGGCTGGGAAGCCTGGTGCGACAAGGCGCAGGAAAGCTGGATGCAGGGCCGCCCAGTGATTCGCGAATACGACGAGGAACACTACGCCCTGCAGGCGGCCATCGCCGGCCAGGGCCTGGTGCTGGCCAGCAATATCCTGGTGTCGGAAAGCGTGGGCAGCGGCCTGCTGGTGCCGTATCGCCCGGAGATCCACGTCGACGGCGCGGGCTACAGCGCCTTGTGCGTGCCCGGGCGCGAACGGCATCCACCGGTGCGGGCATTTTTCCAGTGGCTGCGCGAAGAAGCCCAGGCGGCCGGGCATCCGATGCTCGCCGCCGGCTGAGGCCCTCCTACGCTGGATGCGTGGGGTCATCCGTCCCCGTAGGAGCGAGGCTTGCCCGCGATCCAGGCACCGCGGAGTGTCTGTAGTACCGCGTTATCGTTCATCGCGAGCAAGCTTCGCTCCTACACCGGATGCGCGGGGTCATCCTCCCCCGTAGGAGCGAAGCTTGCCCGCGATCCAGGCACCGCGGAGCATCTGTAGCACCGCGTCATCGCTCATCGCGAGCAAACTTCGCTCCTGCGGTGAAGCGTGAGCTTAACGGGTCGGCTTGACCGCCACCGGGGCCTTGCCCGAACGCATCTGCTGGAGCAGCGGCGCGCACTGGTTCGGCTCGCCGCCGCTCGGCGCCACCAGCGCCAGCAACCCGGCCGCCGGCCCGGCGATCACCCCCAGCGCCACCATGCCAGCGCCGCGCAACATCAGCGGTACGGCCTTGACCCCGGCCTCCGGCTTGATGAACTTGCCTTGCACATAGAGCGGCGAACGCAGGGAGAACAGGCGCAGGCCCTTGGATTCCGGAGTGATGGTCAAGTCCAGCCGCTCGCTGGCCATGTTCGCGGTGCCGTCGATGTAGATGATCGCGTTCTCGGTATCGAACACGAACAGGCGACTGGTGGCCAGGCCGGTCTTGATGCCGAAGTCGGCGGCGGCGCAATTGATCTTCACTTCCTTGTCGCCAAACATCTTGCCGATCACATAGTTGCCGACGTTGAGCCCAGCGATCTCCATCAGGCTGCGGCTGATGGCGCCGTCGTTGATCAGCATCTTCAGCTCGCCGTTGGCGCTGCCGAGCAGGGCCGCCACCGAATTGCCGCGCCCGGCGATATCGGCATCGCCGTTGAGTTCGCCGAAGCTGGTTTTCATCGGCTCGAAGGTCGGGAACAGCTGCTTGAGCTTGAAGTTGCGCGCAGTCAATTTGGCCCGGCCTTCCAGCGGCGTGGCCTGGCCGTTGAGGCGAATCTGCGCGTCCAGCTTGCCGCCGGCCACGCCGAAACGCAGCGGCTCCAGGCTCAGGCGCCCGTCGTCGAGCACCAGGTGGGTGTACAGGTCGGTGAAGGGTAAATCGGCGCTGTGGACGATACGCTTGCCGGTGAATTCGACATCGGCGTCCATGTCGCGCCAGCGCTCGGTGCGGAACTCCTCCACCGGCAGCACCTTGTCCGCCGGCTGCTTGCTGTCGCCGCCACGGGCCTTCTGCTCGGCATTGGAGTCGGCACCGATCAGCGGCGCCAGGTCGCTGAACAGCAACTGATTGGACACCAGCGCGCCGGTCAGTTTAGGCCGCGGCTGGCTGGCGACGTAGGTCAGGTTGCCATGAATGTCGCTGTCGCCGATCTTGCCGTTGAAGTCCTGGTACTGGAACTTCGCCCCGGCCGGATCGCGCAGCTGCGCGCTCAGGTGGCCATCGGTGGCATAGGCCGGCGAGTCCGGCAGAGTCACGCCAGTCAGCGGGTACAGGTTGCCCAGACTGGTGCCGGCGAGCTTCATGCGCAGATCCAGCGCGCCGAGGTTGAGCGGGTCGGTCAGGGTGCCGGCCAGTTCGACGCGGGTATCGCCGATCGTTGCCTGGACCTGCAGCGGGAACGGCTTGCTCGCGTCCTGCAGCGCCAGCAGGCCGCCGATCTTGCCGGAGCCGGCCAGGGCCTGGCCGTGATATTGCCCCTTGGCCTTGAAGGCAAAGGCATAGGACTGGGGGGCGGCCCCCTTCTCCTCGGCTTTCTTCGCCGCCTTGTCGCCGACGATGTCGCTGAACGGAATCGGCTTGCCCAGCGGGTCGACCAGCAGGTCGAGGCGGGTTTTCAGGCTTTGGTCATTGAGGGTGATATGCCCTTTGTCGAAACCGATGGCGCCGATATCCACCACCCAGTTGGAGGGTTCGGCGTTCGGGTCTTTCGGGTCGAACTGGAAAGTCCAGTTGGCGCGGCCGTCGGCCAGGCGCTCGAGGGCGGCATTCGGCTCGGTGAGGTCGATACGCGGAATGCGCACGCGCTGCGCCAGCAATGCCAGGGGCGAAATACGCAATTCGACGCGCTTGAGGCTGACCATCTGCGGCGCCTTGGACCACTCGGGGTTGCCCAGGGTCAGGTCTTCAGCCACCACATGCGGCCACGGCACCCAGGCCCGCCAGCCGCCTTCGTCGGGCTCGCGCTGCCAGATCACCGCCAGGTTGCCGTTGATGGCGAAGGGGCGATGCAGCTCTTCGGAGACTTTGGCATTGAGTGGCGGCTTGATCCGGTTCCAATCGAAGAACGCGATGATCAGTACCAGCACGGCCAGCAGCAGGAAAAGGCTACCGACTGTCCAGGCGAGAATTTTACGGGTGCGCGTCATGCACAGGGCTCCTGACTACTGACGGGCGCCTGGATGGCGACGCCCTTATGAACTGCCGGGGTTGAAATCCACCGGTCATGGAAACTAGGACTGACAAACGGCCCGCAGGTTTAACCCAAAAGCCGCGACTCAGACACAAATACACGGATTTTTCTGACCGAAGCGCCAGCTTGGCGTTACCGCCGCCGCACTTTTGCGAGGCGCAGGTGGGTCGAAAATACCCACCCCGGTGCAAAACCCTTCTTCGAAAACGCCCGTTCTAGAGCCCTCGGGCCGAACAATCAATTCTGTTGATTATTACCATTGTCTTTATGAACTTTTATATCGATTTAGCGCGCGTAACATTGGCTTCGTACCCACTTTATCGCCCCCCCAAGGAGCAACTCATCATGAAACGCCAATTACTGCTTAGCCTGACCCTCTCGATCCTGGCAGCCAACGCTTTCGCCCTGCCAGCCGCTGAACAGGCTACCCCACAAGTCAAGGCAAGCACCTCGGTATTCACCCAGACCCTGGCTGCCGATGGTGGCGACCGCACTCCACAAGGCCAAACCCTGGCTGCCGACGGTAGCGACCGCACCCCACAAGGTCAGACCCTGGCTGAAGACGGCTTCGATCGCACTCCCCTGGGCCAAGCTGTAGCTGAAGGCGGCCGTGATCGCCTGGAAGAGAAAGGTCTGGTTTAAGACGGCAACGACCGTTTGGCCTAACGCAACCCAGCTGTGAGTCAAGCCTATGATGCCTCTACAGAAAAGCCCGGTCCCTGGATCGGGCTTTGTTTTTTCCTGAGCTGCGCCGTTTTAGTCCTGCGTTCCGCCACTCCGATCCAAACCTCGCCTTCGACCCACCATCCCCACCAGGTTCGACGCCGGCAAAGTTGATTTGCTAGAGTGCGCCGCTCTCTTGATCAGAAACCAGTCAGCCGATGCTGCCCCGCGCCGAACAGAAACAACAGACTCGCAACGCTTTGATGGACGCTGCCCGCCACCTGATGGAATGCGGCCGCGGATTCGGCAGCCTGAGCCTGCGCGAAGTGGCGAAAACCGCTGGCATAGTGCCGACCGGTTTCTACCGGCATTTCGCCGATATGGACCAGCTCGGCCTGGAGCTGGTCAGCGAAGTCGGCCAGACCTTCCGCGCAACCATCCGTCTGGTGCGCCATAACGAATTTGTCATGGGCGGCATCATCGATGCCTCGGTGCGGATCTTCCTCGACGTGGTGGCGGCCAACCGCTCGCAGTTCCTGTTTCTCGCCCGCGAGCAGTACGGCGGTTCGCTGCCGGTGCGCCAGGCGATCGCCAGCCTGCGGGAAAACATCAGTTCCGACCTGGCGGCCGACCTGACCCTGATGCCCAAGCTGCAACACCTGAACATCGCCGACCTGACGGTGATGGCCGACCTGATCGTCAAAAGTGTGTTTGCCACCTTGCCGGACATCATCGACCCGCCCGCGCAAGCCCTGCCCGAGCACCTCACGCCCCAGGCGAAAATCACCCAGCAGCTGCGTTTCATCTTTATCGGCCTCAAGCATTGGCAGGGGCTGGGCAGCACGGAATAAGCCCGCCGCTTCGCTCAACCACACCACCTCCTCCACCGCCTCATATGCCCGCTATGGCCTGCGCCAGAGCGGCGCTTTGCCGCGCATCAAAAAACAGCACAGCGCACCAAGTCAGTGCTATAAATCAGATCGAATTTTGAATTTGTAACAAAATAAAACATAAGCCGGTCCCATTTTCAGGCGCTTCCCACCTGTTTCCGATCAGACCGGGCGATTGGCAAGGCACTTGCTCTACACCCTGCATCGCTCATAGCTGGAAGCCTTCCAATGCTGGTGATTCATCGCAGAATCGCGCCGCAACCCGACTGGTCCGCCGAGTTGCACCTGACCTTCGAAGCCCGCAGCAAAAGCCGTTTGCGCTGTTTTAGTGCCGACGGCGAAGACGTCGGGCTGTTTCTGGAGCGTGGCCAGCCGCCGCTGCACGACGGCGAATGCCTGCAAGCCGAGGACGGCCGGATCGTGCGGGTCTGCGCGCGCCCGGAAACCCTGCTGCATGTCACCTGCCGCAACGCCTTCGAACTGACCCGCGCCGCCTACCACCTGGGCAACCGTCACGTTGCCCTGCAAGTCGGCGATGGCTGGCTGCGCCTGCTGGACGACTATGTGCTCAAGGCCATGCTCGAACAGCTCGGCGCCAGCACCGAAACCATAGAGGCGCCATTCCAGCCGGAACACGGCGCCTACGGCGGCGGCCATCATCATTCCCGCCACGGCGACGAGGACTTCAACTACGCGCCGCGGCTGCACCAGTTCGGCGTGCGCCCATGAATCCGGCCTGGGCCCTGCTGCGCCTGGCCAGTCCACAGCTGCCGATTGGCGGCTACAGCTATTCCCAGGGCCTGGAAATGGTCGTGGAACAGGCCACCGTCAAGGACCCGCACAGCGCCCGGCGCTGGATCGGCGATCAGTTGCTGCTCAACCTGGCGCGCTTCGAAGCGCCGCTGTTGCTGGCCCATTGTCAGGCGGCCGCCGATGAGGACTGGGCGCAGCTGCTGCAGCTGTGCCAGGAACATCGCGCCAGCCGCGAAACCCGCGAGCTGCACCAGGAAAGCCGGCAGATGGGTTACTCCCTGCAACAGCTGCTGAACGGCCTGCCCGAGCTGGATGTGCCGGCCCGCGCCTTTCTCGAGCAGATCGCCGAGCCGCACCTGGCCCTGGGCTGGGCCCTGGCCGCGCGGGCCTGGCGGATCAGCCCGCAGGACGCCCTGGCCGCCTGGCTGTGGAGCTGGCTGGAAAACCAGCTGGCGGTGCTGATGAAAACCCTGCCCCTGGGCCAGCAGGCCGCCCAGCGCCTGACCAGCGAACTGCTGCCGCTGTTGCAACAGGCCCAGCGCCATGCCTCGAGCCTCGACCCCGAACATTACGGCAGCGCCGCCTTCGGCCTGTCCCTGGCGTGCATGGCCCATGAGCGCCAGTACAGCCGCCTGTTCCGTTCATAAGTCCTTTTATTTTGGTGCCTTTATTTTGGAGAGCCGCATGAACACACAACCTCTGCGCGTCGGCATCGGCGGCCCGGTGGGCTCCGGCAAGACCGCCCTGACCCTGGCCCTGTGCCTGGCCCTGCGCGAACGCTACAACCTGGCGGTGGTGACCAACGATATCTACACCCGCGAAGACGCCGACTTCCTGGTGCGCAACGAGGCCCTGGCGCCCGAACGCATCATCGGTGTGGAAACCGGTGGCTGCCCGCACACGGCGATTCGCGAAGACGCCTCGATCAACCTCGAAGCGGTAGATCAATTGAATCGGCGTTTTCCCGGCCTCGACCTGATTCTGGTGGAGTCCGGCGGCGACAACCTGTCGGCGACCTTCAGCCCGGAACTGTCCGACCTGACCATCTATGTGATCGACGTGTCGGCGGGCGACAAGCTGCCGCGCAAGGGCGGCCCGGGCATCTGCAAGTCCGACCTGCTGGTGATCAACAAGATCGACCTGGCGCCCCTGGTCGGCGCTTCGCTGGAGATGATGGACGGCGATACCCGGCGCATGCGCGGCGGCAAGCCGTTCGTCTTCAGCAATCAGAAGACCGGCCAGGGCCTGGAGGAAATCATCGCCTTTATCGAACGCCAGGGACTGCTGACCGCGGCCTGATCGCTCTTTTCAAACTGCTCAACAAGGAAGCCTGTCCATGACCCTCAAACGCATTCTCGGCACCCTCGCCCTGCTGCTGACTCCCGCCCTGGCCTTCGCGCACCCGGGCCACGGCGACAACGGCCTGATCGCCGGTATCAGCCACCCGATCGGCGGCCTCGACCACTTGCTGGCGATGGTTGCGGTTGGCCTGTGGGCCGCACAGCAACAAGGCGTGGCGCGCTGGGCACTGCCCTGCACTTTCGTCGGCACCATGCTGATCGGCGGCGTGCTGGGTTTTGAAGGACTGAACCTGCCGGCCCTGGAAAGCGGGATCGCCGCGTCGGTCCTGGCCCTCGGCCTGGCCGTGGCCCTGGCGGTGCGTCCGCCGCTGAGCCTGGCGGTGGCCGCCACCGCGCTGTTCGCCCTGTTCCACGGCGTGGCCCACGGCCTGGAACTGCCGGACATGTCCAGCCCCTGGACCTATGCCGCAGGCTTCGTCGCCGCCACCGCGGCACTGCACGCGGCCGGTTACGCCGTGGTACGGGTCCTGCCACAAGCCGCCGCGCCGCTGGTGCGCCTGGCGGGTGCGGCGTCGGCCGCTACCGGCGCCTGGTTGCTGGCAGGCTGAAACGGCCCCTAGTAGGAGCGAGGCTTGCCCGCGATGCGTTCTTGGCGACAGACCGCGTCGCCTGGATCGCGAGCAAGCTTCGCTCCTACAACCAAACGTCCACCGGCGTGTACCACGATCCCCGGGGCCTTCTCTGCTACCATGTCGCGCATTCCACCCTGCCGTGACGACGCCAGCCAATGCCCGATGTTTCCAGCCCCGTTTCCCCGTCTGAATCGACCGCCCTGTTCAAGGCCGTGCAGCAGCATTTCCACACCGTGATCGTGCCGCTCTGGCAGGGGCCGGGCTGGAATCCGGAGCTGGCGCTGCCCTTCGAGGCGCTGGACGCCGAGCATGCCCCGCTGCCGCAGCAACGTTATCGGGCCATGGCCTGCGCCCGGCAGCTGTACCTGTTTTCCAGCCTGATCGGCGATGGGCGCACGCCGCTTGCCCAAGAGCGCGCCGCGGCGCTGTTCCGTTCCCTGCAACGGCACTTCCACGACGCCGAGCACGGTGGCTGGTTCTACAGCATCGATGCCCAGGGCGCACCGCTGGACAGGCGCAAGGACCTCTACACCCACGCCTTCATCATCTTTGCCTGCGCCCATTACTGGGCCAAGGTCCGCGAGCCGCTGGTGGAGTCGGTGCTCAACGCCGCGCTGAAAGTGGTGACCGAGCGTTTTGCCAGCGGCGATAGCCTGTACGAGGCGGTTCTCGCCGAAGACTGGTCGTCCCTGGCGTCCGGCCCCTTGCAGAACCCGCTGATGCACCTGGCCGAAGCCTTCCTCGCCACCCTGGCCGTGCGTGACGACGCCGCTGTGCAAGGTGCATTGCTGGCCCTGTGCGAGGCCATGCAGCAGCGCTTCATCGAGCCACAGCATGGGCTGATGATGGAGAAACCCCTGGGGGCTGTGGATAACTGGTTCGAGCCGGGGCACCAGTTCGAATGGTTCTTCCTGCTGCAATCCTCGGCCCTGCTGCGTGGCTGCCCGTTGCACGCCTCGCTGGAACGAGCCTTTGCCTATGCCGAGCACGTCGGTGTGGATAACCACAGCGGCGCGGTGAGCGGGATGCTGAGTGTCGAGGGCGGCGTGCTCGACCCGACCCAGCGTATCTGGGCCCAGGCCGAATACCTGCGCGCCCTGACCTTGCGCCAGGACAGCGCCGAACGCCTGCAGCGTCAGTTGCTGGCGCTGCAAAAACACTTCCTGCATGCCAAGGGCTGGAACGAGTGCCTGGACGCCCATGGCGTGCTCAGCCGCCGGGACATGCCGTCGACCACGCCTTACCACCTGGCGACCTGCTACCTCGGTTTGGCTGAATACTTCGGCTGACCTTCAGTACGCTATCGCGAGCAAGCTTCGCTCCTACAGAGAAACGCGAAGCTTGCTCGCGATTGAGCGCCTGCGCTCAGGAAGGCCTCAGGCAATCCACTTGCGATCCCCGGTGAAGCTGATGGTCAGCCAGCGCGCGGCATCCGCCTTGCCGAGCTGTGTGGATATCTCCTCGCGCAGCTTGTCCAGCGTCGCCACGCCCTGCAACGGATAGTCCGCCGGCAGCACGATGTGAATCTCGATAAACCGCGCCCGTCCGTGCTTCTGCACATACGAGACGTAGTCGGCAAAGCCGTGCTCGACTTTCGCCTCGTCCATCACTTGGCGAACCTTGTCATCCAGTTGGTCCGGGACAATTCCCAGTACATCGCGCAACGCCGGCTTGAGAATATTGAAGGCCGGCGCCAGCATGCTCAGGGCCAGCAGGATCAGGATTGACGGGTCGACGTAAGCGGCCCACTGGCCATACCCCTGGGTCTTGAGCAGCAACGCGATGAGAAAGCTCACCAGCAAGCCGACCGAGAGCATCGCGTCCACCAGCCAGCTGACGTTGTCGAACTGGATCAACGAGGATTTCAACGTGCGATTGCGATAACGGACGTAGAAGAAATAGGCGAAGCAGACGACGCTAAGCACCGTCGCAAAAGGGATCACCAGGCCCAGTTCGATCTCGCGGCCACCGTTGATGATGCCGAACATACCGCTGAGAAAGGCGTAGATCGCAATCAGCAGCAAAAAGCTGCCCTCGATCAGCAGCACCATAGGTTCCAGGTGCCAGAAGCCGAACTGAAAGCGCTGGTTACTTTCCTTGGCGATCAACTTGGCGGTGATCAGCATCAGGACCTTGATGACGGTCGCGATCAGCGAAAAAAAACCATCGAACAGAATCGATTGGGAACCGGAAAAAAAACCCGTGACGATCGCGGCGATCGCCACGGCGAACATCAGGATGGTCGATTGTTTGAGCAGTACCTGCTCACCTCGGTTACTCACATTTCCTCCTCGAGAACCTTTGAATTCGCGGCCTTGATGCAAGGCAGCGGTGGGTTGCGGAGCGGGAGTCTACCTTGTGCAGGCTGATTCGGGCCTGAACGGCTGTGTTGCCAAACGCATCGGCAGGTGAGGTGTTGCAGTGTAGAACGCAATCGCGGGCAAGCCTCGCTCCTACAGAAATCGCGTCTGTAGGAGCGAGCGGGCGGCGATCCGACTTGCCCGCGATGGATAGTGACGCGGTCTCAGCCCTTGGCGTTGCGCTCGATGGCGAAACCGGCCCAGGTCTGGCTCACCGGCATCAGCTCCAGGCTGTTGATATTGACGTGGGCCGGGGTGTTGAGCACCCAGAAGATGGTGTCGGCGATGTCCTGCGGCTGGATCGGCTCGGCACCGGCGTAGGTGGCGTCATAACGCTCCTGGTCGCCTTTGAAACGCACCAGCGAGAACTCGCTTTCGCACAGGCCCGGCTCGATGTTGGTCACCCGCACGCCAGTGCCTTGCAGGTCGCAACGCAGGTTCAGGGAGAACTGTTTGACGAACGCCTTGCTCGCGCCATACACGTGGCTGCCCGGGTAGGGGTAGTTGCCGGCGATGGAACCGAGGTTGACGATGCCGGCGCCGCGGCCATGGGCGATCAGCCGTGGCAGCAGCAGGCGGGTGCTGTACATCAGGCCCTTGATGTTGGTGTCGACCATGGTGTCCCAGTCGTCCAGGTCGCACTTGGGCGCCGGGTCGACCCCCAGGGCCAGGCCGGCGTTGTTGATCAGCCCGCGCAGCTTGGCAAAGGACGGCGGCAGGTTGGCGATCGCTTCTTCCATGGCCTTGCGGTCCCGCACATCGAGCACCAGGCCATGCACTTCGGTCTGCTTCGACAGTTCGGCGCACAGGGCGTCGAGACGCTCCTCGCGGCGCCCGGTCAGCACCAGCGACCAGCCGGCCTCGGCAAAACGACGGGCACAGGCTTCGCCAAAACCGGAGGTCGCGCCGGTAATAAACAGGGTGGAAGTCATGGTGTTCTCCTTGCTGGGCGTCGAACCGCCGTGGAAATGAAAAATCGTTTCGCAGCATGCCCGGCCTGAATCGCAGCGGCAACCGAGTGTTGTTCATGGGCAGAATGAACGACCTTCGCTTACTGGAAAATCTCTGTCATCGCCCGGCGACTGTACAAAAAACAACCAACCACCGCCAAGCCAGGCAGGTCGTGGCCCGCAGCCATATGCACGCACCTTATCCACAGGACGCTCCACAGTCTTTGGGGGCAAGTGCAAAAGTCTGCAAGCCGCTATCCACAGGGGCTGCAGGCGGTTTTAGAAAGTTTTTTGCTTGACCCGGGCATGGCGTCCATGCAGCCCCGACCGACGAAGTCGACCGGGCGGTCAGGCGAGGGATGGCTTCAAGCCAGTAACGACGCTGCCTGGACGAGTCTTTCCAGAGTTTAATCACAGACTTATCCACAGGCTTGTCCAGGGTGTTTTCGCCCTTTGCCTGCGACAATAAAAAGGTTGACAACGGCTGCTCAAGGTCCGGCAAAAACGCCTGATCAAAAAACAATCACCCGCCTGCAGGCCACGCCGATCAAGGCGTACAGCCAGCTACTCCCACGTTACCCACAGCCAGTTCCACAGCAAACGGGGACAAGTCAAAACCGTGGCAAAACAACTATTTGCAGCGTCTTTATGCCGCGCTTTGCCAGCTTGCGCAGAATGTTTTCCACAATTTGCGCCTTCTGCTGTGGACAAGGTCATCCGCTGCCGCCGGCTTCTGTAGGAGTGAGGCTTGCCCGCGATGAACGATGACGCGATATATCGAACTCACGCGGTGAGCTGATCGCGGGCAATCGAGCGTCGACCGGCCGCTCCTACAGAAACAGAGACAGTCGGATGTGGATAAAAAATGCCCCGGCGGCGCGAGCCGGCGGGGCAGGTCTTATCCACAGTACGCAGGCTCAGTGCCCGCCCAGATACGCGTTACGCACCTCCTCGTTGACCAACAGCTCCTTGCCGGTGCCGCTCAGGCGGATCTCGCCGTTGACCATCACATAGGCTCGGTCCGACAACTTCAGCGCGTGGTTGGCGTTCTGCTCGACCAGGAAGATGGTCATGCCGGTAGAGGCCAGCTCGCGCAGGGTGGCGAAGATCTGCTTCACCACGATCGGCGCCAGCCCAAGGCTCGGTTCGTCCAGCAACAGCAGCTTGGGACGGCTCATCAGCGCGCGGGCGATGGCGAGCATCTGCTGCTCGCCGCCGGACATGGTCATGGCCCGCTGGGTCCGACGTTCCTTGAGCCGCGGGAACAGTTCGAACATGCGCTGCATGTCTTCGGTGGCGTACTTGTCGCCGATGGGAATGGTGCCCATCAGCAGGTTCTCTTCCACCGTCATGTCCGGAAACACCCGGCGCCCTTCCGGCGACTGGGCGATGCCGTTGGAGGCGATGTAGTGCGAGGACTTGTGGGTGATGTCCACACCGCGATAGATGATCTGCCCGGACTCGGCCCGCGGCTGGCCGAAAATCGACATCAGCAGCGTGGACTTGCCGGCACCGTTGGAGCCGATCAGGCTCACGGTTTCACCTTCGTTGATGTGCAGCGAGACTTTCTTCAGGGCCTGGATCGGCCCGTAGTACACATCCAGGTCCTTGAGTTCGAGGATAGGTGCAGTCGTCATACCAGCTCCTCTTCGTCCGCACCCAGGTAGGCGGCAATCACTTTCGGGTCGTTGCGGATCGCTTCGGGCCCGCCCTCGGCGATCACGTTGCCGTGGTCGAGCACCACGATGTGGTCGGAAATACTCATCACCATGCCCATGTCATGTTCGATCAGCACCACGGTCAGGTCGTGCTCGTCGCGCAGCAGCCGGATCATCGCGCTGAGCGCTTCGGTTTCCTGGGGATTGAGGCCGGCGGCCGGTTCGTCAAGGCAGATGATCTGCGGCCGGGTGCACATGGCGCGGGCGATTTCCAGGCGGCGTTGCTGGCCGTAGGACAACTCGCCGGCCAGGCGGTTGGCGCAGTCCACCAGATCCACCACTTCCAGCCAGTAGAAGGCATGGTCCAGGGCATCGCTTTCGGCCTTCTGGTAACCCTTGGTGTTGAGGATGCCGGACAGCAGGTTGCGGTTGACCCACATGTGCTGGGCCACCAACAGGTTCTCCAGCACCGACATTTCCCTGAACAGGCGAATGTTCTGGAAGGTCCGTGCCAGGCCTGCCCGGTTCACCAGGTGGGTACCGCCGAACATCTTGTAGAACAGCCGGCTGGCAAAGCGCTTGGGCGACACGAAGTCGGTCACCCGGAACGGCTCGCCCAGCAGCTTGATGACGTTGGTCGGCGTACCCCGGGTATTGAGGGCGATGTGCCCGCCCGTGGCCTTGTAGAAACCGGTCAGGCAGTTGAACACCGTGGTCTTGCCGGCGCCGTTGGGGCCGATCAGGGCGAAGATGGAGTTGCGTTTGACCTCCAGGCTGACGTCGCTCAGGGCCTTGATGCCACCGAAGTGCATCATCAGGTTCTCTACCTTCAGGATCACTTCATCACTCATGATGCGCTCCTCTCGGTCAAGGCACCCTTGCGCGGGGTCACGCCGGTGCGGCTGATGCGAATCAGGCCCCGGGGTCGCCAGATCATCATCAACACCATGAGGATGCCGAACAGCAGCACCCGGTACTCGGAGAAGCTGCGCAGCAGCTCCGGCGCCACGGTCAGCACGAACGCCGCGATCACCACGCCCACGGTTGAACCCATGCCGCCCAGGACCACGATGGCCAAAATCAGCGCCGACTCGAAGAAGGTGAAGGACGAGGGGTTCACGAAGCCCTGATAGCTGGCGAAGAACACCCCGGCCAGGCCCGCGGTGGAAGCGCCGATGGTGAAGGCCGAGAGTTTCACCAGCACGTGGTTCAGGCCCATGGCGCGGCAGGCAATCTCGTCTTCGCGCAGCGCTTCCCAGGCCCGGCCGACCGGCATGCGGGTCAGCCGGTGCTTGATGTAGAGCACCAGCAGCACCACGATGAACAGCACGATGTAGATGAACAGGAACTTCAGGTTGGGGTTGTATTCCAGACCGAAGAACTCGTGGAACGGCACCCCGCCATCCTTCGCCCGCCGTCCGAACTCCAGGCCGAAGATGGTCGGCGACGGCACCGGCATGCCGTTCGGGCCGCCGGTGAAGGACAGCCAGTTGTTAAGGATCAGGCGGATGATCTCACCGAAGCCCAGGGTCACGATGGCCAGGTAGTCACCGTGCATGCGCAACACCGGGAAGCCGAGTATGCACCCCGCCAGCGCCGCGGCGAGGGCAGCCAGGGGCAGCACGGTCCAGAAGCCCAGGCCCAGGTACTGATAACCCAGGGCCAGGCCGTAGGCACCGATGGCGTAGAACGCCACGTACCCCAGGTCGAGCAGCCCGGCCAGGCCAACCACGATGTTCAGCCCCAGGCCCAGCAGCACGTAGATCAGGCCGAGGATGACCACGGTCAGCAGGTACTTGTTGGCGAAGAACGGGAAGACGATGGCGATCACGATCAGCGCCGGGATGATCCAGCGCAGCCGCGACTTGTAGTCCGGCGCCCGCACATGCACACCGGAGCTGCTGCTTTCGAAACCCTGGAGGATCCTCAGGCCCTTGGGCGTCTGCAGGAACAGGCTCAAGGCAAAGCGGCCGATCATCACGATCGCCACCAGCCAGCCGACACGGGCCGGTTGCAGGTTGAAGCTGTAGCCCTCGAGTACCACACCCACGATAGGACCGAACACGATCAGCGAGATCAGCCCGGCCAGCACGGCGTCGATGACGCTCTTTTTGATATCAATCGGTTTATTGGCAGCAGACATACTTATACCTTCGCCACGAGTGGGCGACCCAGCAGGCCTTGGGGACGGAAAATCAGAATCAGCACCAGCAGCGAGAAACTGAACACGTCTTTGTAGTCGGAGTTGATCAGACCGGAGAACAGCGACTCGGAGATCCCGAGGATGATGCCTCCGAGCATCGCGCCCGGCAGCGAACCGATACCGCCGAGGACCGCCGCGGTGAACGCCTTGATGCCGATGACGAAGCCGGCATAGAAGTCGAACGTGCCGTAGTTCATGGTGATCAGTACGCCCGCCAGCGCAGCCATGGCGGCGCCGATGATGAACACGTAGGAAATCACCCGGTCGGTGTTGATCCCGAGGATCGAGGCCATCTTACGGTCTTGCTGGGTGGCGCGGCACATGCGGCCGAGCTTGGTGTACTTGATGATGTAGGTGAGCAACGCCATGCCGGCGAATGCCGCCACCAGGATGAAGATCTTGGTGTAGGTGAGCTGGACGAAACCGGTGCCGATATCGACCTTCCAGGCGCCGGCCAGCAGCGTCGGTACACCTTGTTGCTTGGCGCCCTGGCTGATCTGCGCGTAGTTCTGCAGGATCAGCGAGATCCCGATGGCGCTGATCAGCGGCGCCAGGCGGGTGGAGTTGCGCAGGGGTTTATAAGCGACGCGCTCGATGACCCAGCCGTAGATCCCCGTCACGACGACGGTGAAGACCAGGGTACCGAGAATGAGCAGCGGGAAGGATTCGATGCCGAAGTAGGCCAGCAGAGCCAGACTGATTGCCGCGAGGTAAGCGGAAATCATGTAAACCTCGCCGTGGGCGAAGTTGATCATGCCAATGATGCCATAGACCATTGTGTAGCCGATGGCGATCAGACCATAGACAGACCCGAGGGTCAGTCCATTGATCAGTTGCTGCAGGAAAATACCATCCATAACGCAATCTCACGCACTTGAGAGACTGCACACAGCGGATACGACGGCCTGGGGTTCAACCACCCGCGCAACACGACAGTTGTGCAGCTCTACGAGAAAAGACAGGTACTGCACGGACACGCATGCAGCAGGCCTGCGCCCTCCCCTGGAGGAAGGGCCGGCCTGCCCGGACGCTCATGTCACTTCTGTTTTTCCAGCTGGTGGTATTTGCCGTCCTTGTCCCACTGGTAAACCACGTAGTCGGAGACTTTCAGGTCGCCCTTGGCGTCCCAGGTCTTCTCGCCCATCACGGTTTTCACCGGGTTGGCCTTGAGCCACTTGGCGGCGTCTTCGCCCTTGTTGGATTTGGCGCCGTTGAAGCCGGCAGCCAGGGCCTGGACCGACGCGTAGGCATACAGGGTGTAGCCTTCAGGCTCGGTGCCGGCCTTGCGGAAAGCGTCGACCACGGTCTTGCTGTCCGGCAGCAGGCGCGGGTCGGCGCCGAAGGTCATGTACACACCGTCGACGTACTGCGGGCCGCCAGCGGTGGTCACCAGTTCGTCGGTGACGATACCGTCGTCGGACATAAACTTGACGTCTTTCAGGCCCTGCTCGCGCAGCTGGCGGACCAGCGGGCCGGCTTCCGGGTGCAGACCGCCGAAGTAGACGACATCGGCACCGGCGGCGCGGATCTTGGTGACCACGGCGCTGAAGTCTTTTTCGCCACGGGTCAGGCCTTCGTACAGCACCGGCGTCACGCCGCGCTTGCTCAGCTGTGCCTTGGTGGCGTCCGCCAGGCCCTGGCCGTAGGTGTCCTTGTCGTGCAGCACCACGACTTTCTTGCCCTTGAGCACGTCGACGATGTAGTCGCCGGCGACGATGCCCTGCTGGTCGTCACGCCCGCACATGCGGAACATGGCGGAGAGGCCACGTTCGGTGACCTGCGGGTTGGTGGAGCCCGGGGTGATGGCGATCACGCCAGCTTCGTCGTACACCTCGGAAGCGGGGATGGTGTTGGAGGAGCAGAAGTGCCCGACCACGCCGATCACCTTGTCCTGGTCGACCAGGCGGTTGGCTACGGCCACGGCCTGTTTCGGTTCGCAGGCGTCGTCGCCCTTGACCAGGACGATCTTCTCGCCATTGACGCCGCCCTTGGCGTTGATTTCGTCAGCCGCTGCCTGTGCACCCTTCATGTACTGCTCGCCAAATGCCGCGTTGGCGCCTGTCATGGGACCCGCTACGCCGATCTTGAGGTCGGCCTGAGCAAACGCAGAAACACCCAACGCAGCTGCCACTGCGAGGGCCAGAAAGCCTTTCTTGTAAAACGTCTGGGACATGAGGTGGTGCTCCAAGGTTTTTTTAGTTGGCACTGCGACTTCACCGAATGCTCAGAGCAAGGGCCGTGCCATTGGTTTTTTATTCTGAAAAAAGTCGCTCTTTTATTGTTATTTCGACTGTTTCGAGCCCTTTTTTATTGGGCGTGCAACCGTCTAAACCGCGGAAGGTGAAACCTTACAAAACATCAGGCGCAACCCGCCTGCGCCATCATTGCAACCGCGGCGCAAATCAACGTGCAACCAGCCTGTAACAGCCTGCGTAACCGAACTGCACACTACTGGTGCGGGACTGCTACGCCCCGCACCACTACAGGCTAGTCGCTGCGCCGAAAAGCGCCGCACCGCGCAACATATTTCCTCTGTCAGATAACGATGCGCAGGCACTGGCCCGCGTGATACAGCGAGAACCCGGCCTCGTACAGGCAACTGCGCAAGCCCACGCCGGCCAGGGGCTGCATGGGGGCGAAGGGAATCGGCAAGGCCTGAGGATTTCCGTTACACAGGTAATCGGCGAACGCCTTGCCGACCACGGTGCCCGTGGTCACGCCCCGGCCGTTGTAGCCGGTGACGGCCACCAGACCGGGCGCCGGTTCGAACAGGCGCATCAGGTGATCGGGGGTAAAGGCGATGCAACCGGTCCAGGTGCACTCCCACTCCACCGTTTTCAGGTAGGGGAAATAATGCTGCTGCACCCGGTCGGCCCAGGCCTTGAGGAACCAGGCCGGCTTCTGGTTGCCATTGCCCAGGCTGCCCAGCAACAGGCGGCCGTCGGCGTCCCGGCGAATGCTGCTGAGCACCTGGCGGGTATCCCAGGAACCCTGGCCACCCGGCAGGATCCGCTGCGCGGCTTCCTCGGTCAGCGGCCTGGAAGCGACCTGGTAGTAGTAACCGGGGAAAAAATTGCGCCGCAACTCGGTCCAGTCGCCTTCGGTGTAGGCGTTGGAGGCAATCACCACCTGCTCGGCCAGCACCGAACCCTGCGCGGTCTGCACCGACCAGCGCTGGCCCTGGCGTTCAAGACGGGTTACCGGCGAGTGATCGAACAACTGCCCCCCCAGGTCGGCCGCGGCCTTGGCCAGGCCACTGACATAGGCCATCGGGTTGACCGTGCCGGCCCGGCGATCGAGCAAGGCGGCGGCGATCTTCCTGGTGCCGGTGGCGGTTTCACAGGCCGCCCCGGTCAACAGCTCGACCGGCGCGCCCCGGCGCTTCCACTGGGCTTCCCGGCTGCGCAGGTCGGCCTCGCCCCGGGCGTTGTGCGCCATGTGCAAGGTGCCTTCGCGGCGCAGCTGGCAATCGATGCGGTATTTGTCGATCAGGCTGAACACCAGGGCCGGCGCCGCCCCCAGCATGCGGTTGAGCTGGCTGCCGACCGCCTCGCCGAAACCGGCTTCGATCTCGTCCGGCGGAATCCACATCCCGGCGTTCACCAGCCCCACGTTGCGCCCCGAACCACCGTGACCGGTGCGATGGGCTTCCAGTACGCAGACCCTTTTGCCCTGCTCCAGCAGGTGCACGGCGGCCGACAGGCCGGTAAAGCCCGCGCCGATCACGCAGACATCCACAGTGACCTCACCCTTGAGCGCGGCATTGTCAGGCCTTTGCGGCGTCAGTTTTTCCCACAGGCATTCTTCGCGTAACGGCATTGCCAAGCTCCACAGTGAAACCCAACAAACAAAAACACAGCATCGCGGGCAAGCCTCGCTCCTACGGTGCTCTGTAGGAGCGAGGCTTGCCCGCGATGGGGTCGATCAATCGAAGGTAATACCCTGCGCCAATGGCAACTCCAGCGAGTAGTTCACGGTGTTGGTCTGCCGACGCATATAGGCACGCCAGGCATCGGAACCGGATTCGCGGCCGCCGCCGGTTTCCTTCTCACCACCGAAGGCGCCGCCGATTTCCGCGCCGCTCGGGCCGATGTTGACGTTGGCGATGCCGCAGTCGCTGCCCACCGCCGACATGAACTTCTCGGCCTCACGCACATCGGTGGTGAAGATGCAGGACGACAGGCCTTGCGGCACGGCGTTGTTCAGGCGCAGCGCTTCGGCGAAATCGCTGTAGCCCACCACATAGAGAATCGGCGCGAAGGTCTCGCTGCACACCACGTCGCTCTGTTCCGGCATCTCGACGATCGCGGGCGATACGTAATAAGCGTTGGGGAACTGGTCTTGCAACTGGCGCTTGCCGCCGAACACCCGGCCGCCCTCGCTCAGGGCCTGCTCCAGCGCATCCTGCATGTTGTCGAAGCTGTGCTTGTCGATCAGCGGACCGATCAGGTTGCCTTGCAGCGGATGGCCGATGCGCACCTTGGAGTAGGCGGCCTTGAGGCGGGTGACGATTTCTTCCTTCACCGACTCATGGGCAATCAGCCGGCGCAACGTCGTGCAGCGCTGGCCGGCGGTACCGACGGCGCTGAACAGGATGGCGCGCACGGCCATGTCCAGGTCGGCGCTCGGCCCCAGGATCATCGCGTTGTTGCCGCCCAGCTCGAGGATGCTGCGGGCGAAACGCGCGGCGACTTTCGGCGCCACTTCGCGGCCCATGCGGGTGCTGCCAGTGGCGCTGATCAGGGCCACGCGCGGGTCGTCCACCAGCGCTTCGCCGGCGTCGCGCCCACCGATGATCACCTGGCTCAGGTATTCGGGGGCATCGCTGAAGTTCTTCAGCACACGTTCGAACAGCGCCTGGCAGGCCAGGGCGGTCAACGGGGTCTTTTCCGAGGGCTTCCAGATCACCGGGTTGCCGCAGACCAGCGCCAGGGTGGTGTTCCAGGCCCAGACTGCGACCGGGAAGTTGAACGCACTGATCACCCCGACGATGCCCAGCGGGTGCCAGGTCTCGCGCATGTGGTGGCCTGGGCGCTCGGAGGCGATGGTCAGGCCGTACAGCTGGCGCGACAGGCCGACCGCGAAATCGCAGATGTCGATCATTTCCTGCACTTCGCCCAGGCCTTCCTGGGTGATCTTGCCGGCTTCCCAGGACACCAGCTCGCCGAGGTCGGCCTTGTATTCGCGCAGCACTTCGCCGAACTGGCGCACCAGCTCGCCGCGACGCGGCGCCGGCACCTTGCGCCACAACTCGAATGCATGCTCCGCGCGACTGACCTGCTGCTCCACCTCGGCTGCGCCCTGCCAGTTCACGGAAGCGATGCGGCTGCCGTCGATCGGCGAATGCACGGGCTGCTTGCCCGATTGATACAGGGCCGGGTTCACACCAAGACGATCAAGCAATGCGGCAACCATGGGTCACTCCTTACAGATGGAAAGCAAAAAAATCGCAGCCGCTGACACGGCTATTCAGATCTGTAGTTGTAGCCGGCCCGAGACTTGCCAACAAACGACGATTAGGCGAGATATCATTCCGTTTATTCATGCTGCGCAGCCGAGACAAGAACAAGGAACCCTCGATGCTGAATAAACGCTACCTGCCCTCGATCACCGCCCTGCAGTGTTTCGAGGCCGTCACCCGGCACCTGAGCTTCACCCGCGCCGCCGAAGAACTGAACCTGACCCAGAGCGCGGTCAGCAAGCAGGTCGCGCAGTTGGAAGAACTCCTGCAGCACCTGCTGTTTCGCCGGGTACGCCGGCGTCTGCAACTGACCCCGGCCGGCGATCTGTACCTGGTGGAGGTGCGCAAGATCCTCTCGCAGATCGAGATGTCGACCCATTACCTGCGCTCCTACGGTGGCGAAACCGAAGTCCTGCGGGTGTCCACCCCATCGACCTTCGGCGCGCGCTGGCTGGTGCCGCGCCTCAAGGGCTGGCGCCTGCGCCACCCGCAGATCCACCTGGACCTGTGCAACGAACAGGAAGCCGACGACCTGCTGCAGGGCCGCAGCGACATGGCGTTCTACTTCGGCCAGGGCTCACGCCCCGGCACCGAGTGCCTGAAGCTGTTCGGCGAAGAACTGGTGGCGGTCTGCGCCCCCGGCAGCCTGCCGGACAAGCCGTTCACCGACCCGACGCAGTTGGCCGAACTGGTGCTGCTGCAACTGGCCTCGCGGCCGCAGGCCTGGCATGACTGGTTCGACAGCCAGGGTTACCACACCGAGCACAGCTATCACGGCCCGCGCTTCGAAACTTTCTATATGTGCATCCGGGCCGCTCAGGTCGGCTGCGGCGTGGCCCTGCTGCCGCGGTTCCTGGTGGAGGAAGAGCTGGCCGAGGGCAAGCTGGTGCTGGCCTGGGACTATGCCATGCCCAGCCACGATGCCTATTACCTGGCCTACCCTGAACATGCGGCCGAAGTGCCCAAGGTGCGGGACTTCGTACGCTGGATGCTGGAGCAGATCGACAGCCCGACGCCGGCCTGATCCGGGATGGGTGCAGGCCGCACGGGCGCTATCGCGGGCGGGCTTCGCTCCGACAAGAGCAGCGCCGTACCCGTAGGAGCGAGGCTTGCCCGCGATGAGGCCAACAGCCCCGACAATGCCCCAAGCAAAAAACGCTGGCAAAACCCACAGCGGATATGCGCCACTACTGCCTTTATTGAACAAGCTGGAAAGCCGCGCCCTTGATCGCGGCCAGCATGGAGATTCCCGTTATGAGCGAGAGTGTGTTTGCCGATCGCATCGTGCAGAACCTGCTCGACACCGACTTCTACAAACTGACCATGATGCAGGCGGTGCTGCACAACTACCCCAATGTGGAAGTCGAATGGGAATTCCGCTGCCGCAACAGCGAGGACCTGCGCCCCTACCTGGCGGAGATCCGCTATCAGTTCGAGCGCCTGGGCGACCTGAGCCTGAGCGCCGACCAGTTGAGCTTTCTCGAACGCATCAGCTTCCTGAAACCGGACTTCCTGCGCTTTCTCGGGCTGTTCCGCTTCAACCTGCGTTATGTGCATACCGGTATCGAGAACGGCGAGCTGTTCATCCGCCTGCGCGGGCCCTGGCTGCATGTGATCCTGTTCGAAGTGCCGATGCTGGCGATCGTCAGCGAGGTGCGTAACCGCTATCGCTACCGCGAAGTCGTCCTGGAACAGGCCCGCGAACAGCTGTATCGCAAGTTCGACTGGCTGAGCGCCAACGCCAGCGCCGATGAATTGTCGCATCTGCAGGTGGCCGACTTCGGCACCCGCCGGCGCTTCTCGTACCGGGTCCAGGAAGAGGTGGTGAATGTGCTCAAGCACGACTTCCCCGGACGATTCGTCGGTACCAGCAACGTGCACCTGTCCCGCGAGCTGGACATGAAACCCCTGGGCACCATGGCCCACGAATGGATCATGGCCCACCAGCAACTGGGGCCGCGGCTGATCGACAGCCAGATCGCCGCCCTCGACTGCTGGGTCCGCGAATACCGTGGCCTGCTGGGGATCGCCCTGACCGACTGCATCACCACCGACGCCTTCCTCAACGACTTCGATCTGTACTTCGCCAAGCTGTTCGACGGTTTGCGCCACGACTCGGGCGATCCGATCGCCTGGGCGGAAAAAGCCATCGCCCACTACCTGAAACTGGGCATCGAGCCGATGAGCAAGACCCTGGTGTTCTCCGACAGCCTGACGCTGCCCAAATCCCTGGAGATTTTTCGCGCGTTGCATGGTCGGATCAATGTCAGCTTCGGTATCGGCACCAACCTGACGTGCGATATTCCCGGTGTCGAGCCGATGAGCATCGTGCTTAAAATGGCCGCCTGCAATGGCCAGCCCGTCGCCAAGATCTCCGACGAAGCGGGCAAGACCCATTGCAAGGATCCCAACTTCGTCGCTTATCTGCGCCACGTTTTCCAAGTACCTGCCGCCCTTTCTGGCACATCAAGCAAGGAGTGAATCATGCAAGCCGTACAGCGTGAGATTGCTGAACAGCTCAAGGTCCAACCCCCTTTCAAGGACCAGGCCGCTCTCGAGGCAGAAGTCGCCCGGCGGGTCGCGTTCATCCAGCAATGCCTGCTCAATTCCGGGCTCAAGACCCTGGTGCTGGGCATCAGCGGTGGCGTCGACTCCCTGACCGCGGGCCTGCTGGCCCAGCGGGCGGTGCGCGAACTGCGCGCCAGCAGCGGCGACCAGGGCTATCGTTTCATCGCCGTGCGCCTGCCGTACGACGTGCAGTTCGACGAACACGATGCCCAGGCCTCGGTGGACTTCATCGAACCCGACGAGCGCCACACCGTGAACATCGGTCCGGCGGTCAAGTCCCTGGCCAATGAAGTGGCGGCCTTCGAAGGCCACCAGGCGGTAACCCGGGACTTCGTGCTCGGCAATACCAAGGCACGCATGCGCATGGTCGCGCAGTACACCATCGCCGGCGCCGCCCACGGCCTGGTGATCGGCACCGACCACGCCGCCGAAGCGGTGATGGGCTTCTTCACCAAGTTCGGCGACGGCGCCTGCGACCTGGCGCCGCTGAGCGGGCTGGTGAAGAACCAGGTGCGGGCCGTTGCCCGGCATTTCGGCGCGCCGGAGTCGCTGGTGGAGAAGATCCCTACCGCCGACCTCGAAGACCTGTCTCCGGGCAAGCCGGATGAAGCCTCCCACGGCGTGACCTACGCCGAGATCGACGCCTTCCTCCACGGCCAGCCGGTGCGCGAGGAAGCGTTCAAGATCATCTGCAACACCTACAACAAGACCCATCACAAACGCGTGATGCCGTTCGCGCCTTGAGGTGATGAGGTGACGCAAAAGCCCGCCGCGGGAAATCCTCGGCGGGCTTTTTGTTGTGTGTTGGCTGGGCTGGCGTTATCGCGAGCACGCTTCGCTCCTGCAGAAGCTTGTGGGTGCCAGGCTTGCCCGCGACCGACCGCCCACAAAAAAGCGCCCCGAAGGGCGCTTTTTCATCACGCGGGATCAACCTATCACTTCAGCACCACGGCGCCTTTCATCATCGAGTTGTGGCCCGGGAACGAGCAGAAGAACTCGTAGCTTTCGCCAGCGGTCAGCTTCGACACGTCGAAGGTCACCGAGTCTTTTTCGCCAGAGCCGATGATCTTGGTGTGGGCGATGACGCGGCTGTCGCCTGGTTTCAGGTAGTCCTTGTCGATGCCGGCAGCCATGCCGTCGGTCGCGATGCCGGCCATGTCCGCGCTTTTGCTCAGCACCCAGTTATGGCCCATGACGTTCTTCGGCAGACTGCCAGAGTGGGTCAGGTTCACGGTGAAGGTCTTGCAGCTCTTGTCGATGGTGATTTCCTTCGTGTTGAAGGACATCTGGTCGGTAGAGTCGACATCGACCTTGCATTCGGCGGCCATCAGCTGGCTGCTGGCCAGTGTCAGCAGGGATACCGCAACGAGTTTGGCAAACATGGTGAATCTCCAAGGCAGGGTTAACAAAATCCATCTGAATCCATGAAGGTGAAGACTGCCTGAATTTTTCACAAGTTCCTATGATTCAAATCAAGAAATTGTATACAACTTTGCGCTATCGGCCTGATCGAGAGAATCAAACAGCCAGCCGACTGCCGCGGACCTATGCTCGGCGCACATCACTATCGGAGTGTCTGCCATGCACCTCAACAGCCTGTTCCGCAGCCTGCTCGCCGCCTACGCCTGTGGCGCCAGCGGCACCTATGAAAGCCCCCGCCGCGAGGATTGACCCTTGGAGCGCGGCCGACCAGCCATTACTCTGTGGCCCTCACCGACCATGGAGTAAGGCATGTCTTTAACGTCTGTATGCGTGTTCTGCGGTGCCAGCACCGGCACCAACCCGGCCTACCGCGAGGCCGCCGAAGCCCTCGGGCGCCATCTGGCCGAACGCAAACTGACCCTGGTCTATGGCGGTGGCGCTGTCGGCCTGATGGGCCTAGTCGCCGACGCGGCCCTGGCGGCCGGCGGTGAAGTCATCGGTATCATTCCCCAGAGCCTCAAGGACAAGGAAATCGGCCATCCGGGCCTGACGCGCCTGGAGGTGGTCGACGGCATGCACGCCCGCAAGGCACGCATGGCCGAGCTGAGCGACGCCTTCATCGCGCTGCCGGGCGGCCTGGGCACCCTGGAAGAATTGTTCGAGGTCTGGACCTGGGGCCAACTGGGCTACCACGCCAAGCCCCTGGGGCTGCTGGAAGTGAATGGCTTCTACGAGAAACTCACGGGTTTTCTCGATCACATCGTCGGCGAAGGCTTCGTTCGCGCCCCGCACCGTGACATGCTGCAAGTGAGCGAATCGC
Organism: Pseudomonas sp. GW460-12-10-14-TSB1; assembly: GCF_017349775.1. Lineage (NCBI taxonomy): Bacteria > Pseudomonadati > Pseudomonadota > Gammaproteobacteria > Pseudomonadales > Pseudomonadaceae > Pseudomonas > Pseudomonas sp. GW460-12-10-14-TSB1. The sequence continues at coordinate 189,052 of NZ_JACNAC010000001.1, read as the reverse complement.
CGCGCAAACTGCTGGATGCGCTGCAAGCCTGGCAACCCAGGGTAGCCCCCAAATGGGCCGAGCAAAAACCCGATTAACCGCCGGGCTCCGATACAAGGCAGAATACGCGCCGCTCAACCTCACCTTCGACCCCAGAGGATCGCCCATGGCTAAACCCAATTACTCCTTCGCCAAACGTCAGCGAGACCTGGCAAAGGAGCAGAAGAAAGAGGAAAAGCTGCAACGCAAGAAAGCGGCCGCTGAAGAAGCCGGCGCACCGAGCCCGGATACAGAAGACGAAGTGGCCGTCGACGACGCCAATACAGCAGACGATCAGACCCCCAAGGCCTGAGACCCGCCAGGCCTGATGCTTCTATCAGGCCCTCGGGATCTAGGGTCGGCCATCCGTTGCCGACCCTCGGATACCCAGCGCTTTGACAATCGAATCGCGATACCCCCGTGGCAAGTTGGCCGGTAGCTGGTCAGTTGCGAACAGGCCGATTTCCTTGTGCTCGTGGCTGACGGTCGGCACAAAACCACCCAGGAGCCGGCAGCGATAGGTCGAGATAAACACATGCTTGCCGGGGATGACCTCAAACAGGTACGAATCCAGCGGCTCCTCCACCGCCACCCGCACGTCCAGCTCTTCCTCGATCTCCCGCGCCAGACATTGCGGCGCCGTCTCCCCCAGCTCGATCCGCCCGCCGGGCAGCTCCCACTCGTCACGCTCGTTGAGCATCAGCACCACCAATCCTTCGGGGGATTGCAGCACGCCCTTGATCGATACCGGGAACATAAGCGACTCCTGTAAAGCCTGTAGCCGCTGCCGAAGGCTGCGCTCGGGCGCGTAGCGGCCGTATTTTTCAGACCGCTGGAAGGTTCTGCGAACCTTATCGCAGCCTGCGGCAGCGGCTACAAAGAGATCCGTTCATTCAGCGGCATCACCGTCACCCGCACTTCCGGGTCGTGGCTGCCGCCGCCGAGAATCACCCCGCGCAACGGCGAGACATCGGAAAAGTCCCGGCCCCAGGCCAGGGTGATGTGTTCCAGTGCCGGCTGCACGTTGTTGGTCGGGTCGAAATCCACCCAGCCGAGCACCGGGCAGAACACCGAAACCCAGGCATGGGAGGCATCCGCGCCGATCAGGCGTGGCTGCCCCGGTGGCGGCTGGGTCAGCAGATAGCCGCTGACATAACGCGCCGCCAAACCGCGGGAACGCAAGCACGCCAGCATCAGGTGGGCGAAATCCTGGCAGACCCCGCGCCGCCGCTCCAGCACCTCCACCAGCGGTGTCGCCACCTGGGTGGCTTCGGCATCGAAGGTGAACTCGCTGAAGATCTTCTCCATCAACGCCTGTACCCCCAGCAGCAACGGGCGCCCGGCAGGGAAACAGCTTTCGGAAAACTCGACGAAGCTTTTCTTCAGGTGCACATAAGGCGACTCGAAGCGATAGCGGCAAGCCTCCATCAAGGCCGCGGACAACGGCCGGCTGCTGTAGGTCAGCGCATTGCGGGTGGCGTCCCAGGGCAATGACCGGGTGAAGTCCAGCGCAGGCCGGGCCAGCACCTCCACCGTCAGCTGCGCATTGACCAGCAACTCGTCATGGGGACGCTCGAATGCCAGCCGGGTCAGCGGATTGCCGAACACATCCAGCTCGTCGCGGCGGGTGGTGGGGTCGGGGCTGATCAGCAGCTCCTGCTGGCTGCAATGCTGCCAGGCGCAGGCCCGCGGCCACAGGTGCGCCAGCTGCTGGGCCAGGGAAACCGGGCTGTCGTAGTGGTAATGGGTATCGTGGAAGATCTGGTAATGAGCGCTCATCAGACGGACACCGTTTGTTGGCTGACATCGTCGACATGGGCGAAATGCCGCAGCGCCAGGCGGTCGGAAACCTGCCCGCTGGCGTCGGCGATTTCCTGCAACAGGTCGGCCAGGCCTTCGAGTGCCGCACGCACGCTGGCCTCGCCGAACAGCGGGTTCTCCAGGCAGCCCAGGTCGAAGCGCGACAGGCGCTTCACCAGCACGGGCAAGCCGGCCTCGCGCGGCACGCCAAAGTCGTCGTTCAAGCGATTGAGGGTCCGGGTCACCAGCTTCAGCTGGAACAGCACTGCGTGGGGGTTCTGCTCATCGAGCAGCAACAAGTCGAGCACCGGGATCAACTGCGCCACCGCCAGGTAGCGCGAACGGTAGGTGATGCTGCTGTTGCCCAGTTCCAGCAGCCACTCCAGCCCGGCCTGGTCGGGCGCGGAGGAATCGCGCAGGAAGGCCGCCAGGCTGCTGCTGAGGAACTGCAGGCGCTCGATGCGCCGGCCGATCATCAAAAAGCGCCAGCCTTCGTCGCGGGTCATATCGTCCAGGGCAAAGCCCGACAGGGCCGCCAGGGACATCACCAGGCGGTTGAGGAAGTCCAGCAACTCGCCGAAGTCCGGCTCGCGGGCTTCCAGCGCCAGGGCTTCGCGCTGCAATTCCACCAGCGCCTGCCAGTTTTCCCGCGAGAGCTTGCCGCGCACCTGGGATGCCGCCCACTGCAGGCGTTGCAGGTTGGAGCGCAGGCTGAAGGACCAGTCGTCCCCCTGCAGGGCCGCCAACAGACGCTCGGGCAGCTCGCCCTCGTCTGGCAGCAGCATCAGGCTTTCGCCCAGATCGACCGCCGCCTGCAAGGCCTGCGGGTCATCGCCGTCGACATAACGCGCGAGCATGATCCGCAACAACCGCGCGCTGCCATCGCAACGCTCGCAGTAGCGGCCGAACCAGAACAGGTTTTCCACCACCCGCGACGGCAGGTACGGATCACGCCGCACCAGGTCATGCACGCCGATGGTCCGCTGGCCCTTCCACTGTTCGCCGCTGGGCGCACGCTCGCCCAGCACCCAGGTGTCCTTGCTGGCGCCGCCGCGCTGCATCGATACCACTTCGGCATCGGCCTCGGCGGCCACCCGGGTCAAGCCGCCCGGCAGCACCCGATAACCGTCGCGGCTGGCCACGGCATACACCCGCATGCCGATGGCCCGCGGTTGCAGCTGGCCGTCTTCGGCCTGCCAGACCGGCGCCTGGGACAGCTGCGCCAGTTCCTGGGCGACATAGGCATAAGGTCGCGCCCGCATGCGCTCGGCCAGGGCCTGGCGCTCTTTCTCGCAGAGGTCGCGGCCGAACAAGGGGGCAAAACTCTGGGACGGGAACGCCGGCTTGATCAGCAGCTCCGGGAGTTTTTCCAGGGCCTGGGCCAGCACCGGTGCCTCGCCGCACCACCAGGTGGCGACCGACGGCAGGATCAGTTCTTCGCCAAACAGGTGCTCGCTGATCTTCGGCAGGAAACCCAGCAGGCCTGGCGATTCCAGCACGCCGCTGCCCAGGGCATTGGCCACCAGCACCCGGCCCCGCCGCGCCGCCTCCAGCAGCCCCGGCACACCGAGGGCCGAGTCGGTGCGCAGCTCCAGCGGGTCGCAGAAGTCGTCGTCGAGCCGGCGCATGATCGCGTGCACCCGCCGCAGGCCGCTCAGGGTCTTGAGGTAGACCGTGGCGTCGCGCACCGTCAGGTCGCCGCCCTCCACCAGCGGATAACCGAGCTGGCGCGCCAGGTACAGGTGCTCGAAATAGCTCTCGTTGAAACGCCCCGGGGTCAGCAGCACGATCAGTGGCGCTTCGTCGTCCCGGGGTGCCTGGCGGGCCAGGGTTTCCTGCAGGGTGCGGAAGAACCCGGCCAGGTGCTGCACCTGCAGGTCGCGGTACAGGTCCGGAAAGGCCCGGGACACGATCATGCGGTTTTCCAGGGCGTAGCCGGCGCCGGAGGGCGCCTGGGTACGGTCAGCGGTGACCCACCAGCGCCCGTCCGGGGTGCGCGCCAAGTCGACCGCGTACAGGTGCAGGAAAGCGCCGTCCGGCGGCTGGATGCCCTGGCACGGCCAGAGAAAATTGTTATGGCCGAACACCAGTTCGGCCGGCAGCAGGCCTTCGCTGATCAGCCGCTGGGGGCCGTACAGGTCGGCCAGTACCGCATTGAGCAAACGCGCCCGCTGGGCGATCCCGGCGGACAGCTGCTGCCATTCATCGGCGGCGATCACATGGGGCAGCAGGTCCAGTTCCCACGGCCGGTCGGCGCCCTTGGGGTCGGCATAGACGTTGTAGGTGACGCCGTTTTCCTGGATCTGCCGGGTCAGCAGGGCCTGGCGCTGCATCAACTGCGCCGGCGTGCTGCGCTGCAACTGGTCGAACAGCCGGCGCCAGTGCGGGCGCACCGCGCCGCTGGCGTCGAGCAGTTCGTGGTAGGTACCCGCCGTCAGCGGGTAGTGGTCAAGCAGGTCAGGCATGGAGAGCTCGGCAGACGGCAAGGTAAGTCAGATTAACGCAGACACATGACACCCGGATATGCGAAACATCCGGGCGTCGCGTCTACTTTAGAAACGTCGCAAATCGAGTGTCATCGGCAACTCGTCGTTGATCGTCAGGCTCGGCACCGACAAGGTGCCGGGGCTATGCCCCAGGCGGAAGAAGCGCGCCATGCGCCGGCTTTCGGCCTCGTTGGCATTCACCGGCAGGCTGTCGTAGTTGCGCCCGCCCGGGTGGGCCACGTGATACTGGCAACCGCCCAGGGAGCGCTGCATCCAGGTGTCGAGCAGGTCGAACACCAGGGGCGCGTGCACCGGGATGGTCGGCTGCAGGCAGTTGAACGGCTGCCAGGCCCGGTAACGCACACCGGCGACGAACTCCCCGACCCGCCCGGTAGGCTGCAGCGGCACCGCGACACCGTTGCAGGTCAACAGGTAGCGCTGCGGCGCCAGCCCGGTGAGCTTGACCTGCAAGCGCTCCAGCGACGAGTCGACATAACGCACCGTGCCGCCAGCGGAACCCTCCTCCCCCAACACATGCCAAGGCTCCAGGGCCTGGCGCAGCTCCAGCTCGACACCGCCGACCGCGTAATCGCCGACCTTGGGGAAACGGAACTCCAGGTGCGCGGCGAACCATTCGGCGCGCAGCGGATAGCCGGCGGCATTGAGCTCGACTATGACGTCGGCGAAGTCCTGCTCGATGAAGTGCGGCAACAGGAAGCGATCGTGCAGCTCGGTGCCCCAGCGCGCCAGCTTGGCCGGTGCATAGGGCTCGCGCCAGAAGCGCGCGACCAGCGCCCGCAACAATAGTTGCTGGGCCAGGCTCATGCGCGCATGAGGCGGCATTTCAAAGGCGCGCAGTTCCAGCAGGCCCAAGCGCCCGGTAGCACCGTCCGGCGAGTACAGCTTGTCGATGCAGAACTCGGCTCGGTGGGTGTTGCCGGTGACGTCGATCAACAGGTTGCGCAGCAGCCGGTCGACCAGCCACGGCGGACACTCCTCGCCCGGTTCGGGCATCTGGGCAAAGGCGATTTCCAGCTCGTACAAGGCATCGTTGCGCGCCTCGTCGACCCGCGGCGCCTGGGAAGTCGGGCCGATGAACAGCCCGGAGAACAGGTAGGACAACGACGGATGGTTGTGCCAGTAGCTGATCAGGCTGCGCAACAGGTCCGGCCTGCGCAGGAACGGCGAATCCGCCGGCGTCGCACCGCCCAGCACGAAGTGGTTGCCGCCGCCGGTGCCGGTGTGGCGCCCGTCGATCATGAATTTCTCGGTGGTCAGGCGGGTCTGCCGGGCTTCCTCGTAGAGGAATTCGGTGCGCTCCACCAGTTCGTCCCAACTGGCGGACGGCTGCACGTTGACCTCGATCACGCCCGGGTCCGGGGTGACGCGGAAGTTGCTCAGGCGCGGATCGCTCGGCGGCTCGTAGCCCTCCAGCAATACCGGGCAATGCAGCTCTTCGGCCGTGGCCTCGATGGCGCAGACCAGCTCCAGGTAATCCTCCAGGCGCTCCAGGGGCGGCATGAACAGGTACAACCGCCCGCCCCGCGCCTCGGCGCAGAACGCGGTGCGGGTCAGCCAGTCGGCGGACTGGTCGATCTGCGGCACCCGCTCATCGGCCTCGGCCGCCTCGCTATGTTCACGCAGTTGCGCGCTGTCCGGCAGCTCGGGCAACTCCTGGTTCGGATCGGTGGGATGCACATAGGGGTACTCCGCCGCTGTCACCCAGGGCTGGGACGCCAGCGGCAGGCGATAACCCAGGGGCGAATCCCCCGGCACCAGCCGGCAATGGGTGTCACGCAGGTACCAACGGCCACTCTGCCACTGGTCGCCCTTGGCGGTGCGGGCCAGCGGCAGGATCTGGCCGATGACCTTGTCCAGGCCCTGGCTGAACACCTTGCGCAGGCGCGCCCGCTCCAGCTCGTCCGCCAGCCGTGAATCCTCGGCGCTGACGTTCTGCGGCAAGCTGCCTTCGCGCCACAGGTAGTAGAGGTTATCTTCGTAGGCCGGGAACACGAAGCGCGGCGGCAGCTTCAGGCGCTCGGCGACACTGGCCAGGAAACGCCCGGCCAGTTCGCTGTCGGCGCCGTAGTCTTCGTGCTCGTCGGCAATCAGCGCGGCGTTGTGCCAGATCGGCACGCCATCGCGACGCCAGTAACAGTTCAGCGACCAGCGCGGCAGTTGCTCGCCCGGGTACCACTTGCCCTGGCCGAAATGCACCAGGCCCTTGGGCGCGTAGTGGTTGCGCATGCGCTGGAACAACTCGGCGGACAGCCGGCGCTTGTTCGGCCCGAGGGCCGCGGTGTTCCATTCGGCGCCATCCGGGTCGTCGATCGAAACGAAGGTCGGCTCGCCGCCCATGGTCAGGCGCACGTCGCCCTCCAGCAGGTCGGCATCGATCTGCTGGCCCAGGGCTTGGATCGCCAGCCATTGCTCTTCGGTGTAGGGCTTGGTAACGCGTGGCGCTTCCCAGATCCGCTCCACCGACATCTCGTGGCTGAACTCGCATTCGCAAGGCTCCACCAGGCCGCTGATCGGCGCCGCCGAGGACGGATCGGGGCTGCACGCCAACGGGATATGCCCTTCCCCGGCAAACAGCCCGGAAGTGGCGTCCAGGCCGATCCAGCCGGCGCCGGGCAGGTACACCTCGCACCAGGCGTGCAGGTCGGTGAAATCCACCTCGGTGCCGGACGGGCCGTCGAGGGATTTGACGTCGGCGGTCAGCTGGATCAGGTAGCCGGAAACAAACCGCGCGGCCAGCCCCAGGTTGCGCAGCAGCTGCACCAGCAGCCAGGCGGAGTCGCGGCAGGAGCCGGAAGCCTTGTCCAGGGTCTGCTCTGGCGTCTGCACGCCCGGCTCCATGCGGATCAGGTAGCCGATGTCTTCGCTCAGGCGCTGGTTCAGGCCCACCAGGAAATCCACCGCCGGCAGCGGCGTGCGGTCGATGCCCGCCAGATACGCCTTGAACTTCGGCGTCAGCGGCAGGGTTTCCAGGTACGGCGCCAGCTCCCGCTGCTCATCGGCGGCGTAGGCGAAGGGGATCTTCTCCGCATAGGGCTCGAGGAAGAAATCGAACGGATTGAACACCGCCATCTCCGCCAGCAGATCGACTTCGATGCGCAGCTCGTCGGTCTTTTCCGGGAAGACCAGGCGCGCCAGGTAGTTGCCCTGGGGGTCCTGCTGCCAGTTGATGAAGTGCTGCTCGGGCTGGACCTTCAGCGCATAGGAGAGAATCCGCGTGCGGCTATGGGCCGCCGGACGCAGGCGAACGATCTGCGGGCCGAGTTCGACCGCGCGGTCGTAGCGGTAATGCGTGACATGGTGCAATGCGACATGGATCGACACGGCGTGCCTCCTGCGGGCCTGAACGTACACGAAAGCGCGCAAGACTTATGCCAGAGCACCAGTCCCGGCGCTTCCACCGACTGCCGTGGGCAGTACAGCACCAAAAGCGCGCGGCGCGTGCTTTAGCGTGCGCAGGGTTGCACATAAATGTGGCGACAGGATGCAGCCGGTGGTCAGCGCACCCGCTTCAGGCCGGCCTCCAGTTGCCGCAGGCGCCGGCGTTTGCGCGCCGCCACTTGCAGCACCTTGAGCCCGCGCTGGTAGCGCCGGGTGCTCATCAGGTACAGCCCGGTCAGGGGGATGCACAGGACAAAGGCCGGAAAGAGTCGCTGGCGGGAATCCAGCAGGACCAGCACCGCACACGCCAGGCAGAACACCAGCGCGCCGAACAAGGCCCAGGCCCCGCGCGGGTAACCGCGGATCACCAGCAGGAAACACAGGCTCATCAGCAGGCCAACGCCCAGCATCGCCATCAGGGCGTAGTTGGCGACCTGGAAGTCCCGGGGGAAATACAGATGGGGCACCTGCGCGGCGGTCAGCGAGAGGCTGAAGACCGTCGTCATCATCACCGCGATGTGAATCACCCCGAAGCGCCGCACATAGGGCTGCCAGGCGAGCCATTCGGCGGTCTTGAGAAGCAGCAGCTTGTCTTCGATCTGCTGTTGTTGCGGGGTTTTCCTGCGACGTAACACGCTGCTCTTCCTTGAGTCGATGCCAATCCTGGGGCGCACCTTAACAAACCCGAATCGCGAAATGCACAACGCCAACCCTGGGGTTGGCGTTGTGTCTGTACAGCAGCTGCCTTAGCGGGGCACGACCGGTTTGCGGGTCGGCTTCTTGCCTTTGCCCTTGGCCGCATCCGTGCGTTCCTTGGCGGCCTGCTTGTTGCGGGCCATCGCGGCGGCCTTGGCCTGTTCGCGCTTGTCCCACGGGTTGCCGCCGTCGCTGCCACGCGGTGGCAGGCCGGTGTGCTGGGTGAGGATCCGGGTGGTTTCCTTGGCCACTTTGTGGCTGCCAGCCGGTGTCGAGTTCTTGCGACGGGCGCTCTGGTAGCTGTCGGTAGCCGGCTGATGCAACGGAATCAACTGGTGCTTGCCCGGCCCGATCAGGTCGGCGCGGCCCATGCGGGTCAGTGCTTCACGCAGCATCGGCCAGCCTTTCGGATCGTGGTAACGCAGGAACGCCTTGTGCAGGCGACGCTGCTCCTCGCTCTTGACGATGGTCACCCCGTCACTCTTGTAGGTGACCTTGCGCAGCGGGTTCTTGCCCGAGTGGTACATGGCGGTGGCGGTGGCCATCGGCGACGGGTAGAAGGCCTGCACCTGGTCGGCGCGGAAACCGTTGCCCTTGAGCCACAGGGCCAGGTTCATCATGTCTTCGTCGGTGGTGCCCGGGTGCGCGGCGATGAAGTAAGGAATCAGGTACTGCTCCTTGCCTGCTTCCTTGGAGTACTTCTCGAACATCCGCTTGAACCGGTCGTAGGTACCGATACCCGGTTTCATCATCTGGTTGAGCGGACCTTCCTCGGTATGTTCCGGGGCGATCTTCAGGTAGCCACCGACGTGGTGGGTCACCAGCTCCTTGACGTATTCCGGCGACTCGACCGCGAGGTCGTAGCGCAGGCCGGAAGCGATCAGGATCTTCTTCACCCCCGGCAAGGCGCGGGCGCTGCGATACAGCTGGATCAGCGACGAGTGATCGGTGTTCAGGTTCGGGCAGATGCCAGGGAACACGCAGGACGGCTTGCGGCACGCGGATTCGATTTCCGGGCTCTTGCAGGCGATGCGGTACATGTTCGCGGTCGGGCCGCCGAGGTCGGAGATGACCCCGGTAAAGCCTGGAACCTTGTCACGAATCTCTTCGATCTCGCGAATGATCGATTCTTCGGAACGGTTCTGGATGATCCGCCCTTCGTGCTCGGTGATCGAGCAGAAGGTGCAGCCGCCAAAGCAGCCACGCATGATGTTCACCGAGAAACGGATCATGTCGTAGGCCGGGATCTTCTCCTTGCCGTACGCCGGGTGCGGGATGCGCTGATACGGCATGCCGAACACGTAGTCCATCTCTTCAGTGGTCATCGGGATGGGTGGCGGGTTGAACCAGACATCGATCTCGCCATGCTTCTGCACCAGCGCACGGGCGTTGCCCGGGTTGGTTTCCAGGTGCAGCACGCGGTTGGCGTGGGCGTAGAGCACCGGATCGTTACGCACCTTTTCCATCGACGGCAGGCGGATCACGGTCTTGTCCCGGGTCATCTTCGGGCTGGCCAGGATCTGCACGACCTTGGCTTCCTGGGGATCTTCAACCGGCCCCTTCTCTTGCTCGATGGCGCAGGCCTGGGTGTCCTGGGTGTTGACGTAGGGGTTGATGATCTTGTCGATCTTGCCCGGACGGTCGATACGCGTGGAGTCGACTTCGTACCAGCCCTGGGGCGTGTCACGGCGAATGAAGGCGGTGCCGCGCACGTCGGTGATGTCTTCGATCTTGTGCCCGTAGGACAGGCGCTGGGCGACTTCGACAATCGCCCGCTCGGCGTTGCCGTAGAGCAGGATGTCGGCGCTGGCGTCGATCAGGATCGAGTTGCGCACCCGGTCCTGCCAGTAGTCGTAGTGGGCGATGCGGCGCAGGGAGGCTTCGATGCCGCCCAGGACGATCGGCACGTGCTTGTAGGCTTCCTTGCAGCGCTGGCTGTAGACCAGGCTGGCGCGGTCCGGACGCTTGCCCGCCAGGCCACCCGGGGTGTAGGCGTCGTCGGAACGGATTTTCTTGTCCGCGGTGTAGCGGTTGATCATCGAGTCCATGTTGCCGGCCGCGACGCCGAAGAACAGGTTCGGCTCGCCGAGCTGCATGAAGTCGTCTTTGGACTGCCAGTTCGGCTGGGCAATGATCCCGACGCGGAAGCCCTGGGACTCCAGCAGCCGGCCGATGATCGCCATGCCGAACGACGGGTGATCGACGTAGGCATCACCGGTGACGATGATGATGTCGCAGGAATCCCAGCCGAGCTGATCCATCTCCGCCCTGCTCATCGGCAGGAACGGTGCCGGTCCGAAACATTCGGCCCAGTACTTGGGATAGTCAAATAACGGCTTGGCTGCTTGCATGTCGATGACCGGTATAGGTGTAGATAAGGGCGCGTTTATTTACAGAGAAATTCGCGGGCGCGGAATATAGCACAAAAAATGACCAATTCCGACGACCATGGTCGGAAATCGGTGGGGCGTTTATCGCGGGCAAGCCTCGCTCCCAGGAACACGATGACCTTGGAGGCTTGCCTGCGATCGAGAGGCTGGGACTTACTCGTCGTCGTCGAAGTTGTAGCTGCCCGGCGCGAGGTTCTCGAAGCGGGTGTACTTGCCGATGAACGCCAGGCGGATAAAGCCGATCGGGCCGTTCCGCTGCTTGCCGATGATGATCTCGGCAATGCCTTTATGCTCGGTCTCGGGGTGATACACCTCGTCCCGGTACACGAACATGATGACGTCGGCGTCCTGCTCGATCGCTCCGGATTCCCGCAAGTCGGAGTTCACCGGGCGCTTGTTCGGACGCTGCTCGAGGGAGCGGTTGAGCTGGGACAGGGCCACCACCGGGCAGTTGAATTCCTTGGCCAGGGCCTTGAGGGAACGGGAGATCTCGGAAATCTCGTTGGTCCGGTTGTCACCGCTGGAACCCGGGATCTGCATCAGCTGCAGGTAGTCGATCATGATCATCGCGATGTCGCCGTGCTCGCGCACCAGGCGGCGAGTCCGCGCGCGCATTTCCGAGGGGCTGATACCGGCGGTGTCGTCGATGAACAGCTTGCGGTCGTTGAGCAGGTTGACCGCCGAGGTCAGGCGCGGCCAGTCGTCGTCTTCCAGCTGACCGGAACGCACCTTGGTCTGGTCGATACGGCCGAGGGACGACAGCATACGCATGATCAGCGATTCGCCTGGCATCTCGAGGGAGTACACCAGCACCGCCTTGTCGCTGCGCAATACGGCGTTTTCCACCAGGTTCATGGCAAAGGTGGTCTTACCCATGGACGGACGGCCGGCGACGATGATCAAGTCGGCTGGCTGCAGGCCGCTGGTCTTCTCGTCGAGGTCGGTGTAGCCGGTGGACAGGCCGGTGATGGCGTTGTCGGTGTTGAACAGGGTGTCGATGCGGTCGATGGCCTTGGTCAGCAACTCGTTGACGCCTACCGGGCCGCCGGTCTTCGGACGGGCTTCGGCGATCTGGAAGATCTGCCGTTCGGCTTCGTCGAGGATCTCTTCGGCGGTGCGGCCTTCGGGGTTGAAGGCGCTGTCAGCGATCTCGGTGCTGATGCCGATCAGCTGGCGCAGGGTGGCGCGCTGGCGAACGATCTGCGCATAGGCCTTGATGTTGGCCACCGACGGCGTGTTCTTCGCCAGCTCGCCCAGATAACCCAGGCCGCCGACCTGGGACGTCTGGCCTTCCTTGTCCAACTGCTCGGACAGGGTCACGACGTCGATCGGCATGTTCTGATCGGCCAGCTTGGCGATCGCACGGAAGATCAAACGGTGGTCATGCCGATAGAAATCGCCGTCGGAGACTTGATCGAGCACCCGCTCCCAGGCGTTGTTGTCCAGCATCAGACCACCGAGCACGGCCTGTTCGGCCTCGATGGAATGTGGCGGCACCTTCAGGGCAGCGGTTTGCAGATCGTATTGCTCGGGAGCGGAGATATCGTTCATGGCCACTTGGTTTTTTAGGAAAAGCAGGGGTTTGAAAAACTGAGGGTACAGAAAGACAAAGGGCACGACCTGTAAACAGGATCGTGCCCGATGTTACCGGCTAGCTCCCGAGGGTGCTAGCCGACAAGTACTGCTTAAGCTGCTACCACGACAACGCGTACGGTGGCTTCAACTTCGGCGTGCAGGTGCACGGCTACGTCGAATTCACCTACGTTGCGGATGGTGCCGTTCGGCAGACGAACTTCGCTTTTTGCCACTTCAACGCCGGAGGCGGTCAGTGCATCAGCGATGTCGTGGGTGCCGATCGAACCGAACAGCTTGCCTTCGTCACCAGCGGTGGCAGTGATAGTCACTTCCAGCTCAGCCAGTTGGGCAGCGCGAGTTTCGGCAGAAGCCTTTTTCTCTGCAGCCAGTTTTTCCAGCTCGGCACGACGCGCTTCGAACGCAGCCAGGTTGGCAGCGGTAGCAGCGGTGGCTTTGCCGAAAGGCAGCAGGTAGTTACGGCCGTAACCAGCCTTAACGTTTACCTTATCGCCCAGGTTGCCCAGGTTGGCGATTTTTTCCAGCAGGATCAGTTCCATTTGGTAATAACCTCTTAACTTTTAACCTTCACCGTTCGCAGAGCCGTTATCAGCGTCTTTCGGCGCCGAACGACCGCGAAAATCAATCAGGCTGTCGACTATGGCCAACACCACGAGCAACGGATAGATCAGCTGCATAAACAGCAACAGCGTTACGTACAACCCCACCAGCCAGAACCTGGCCAGTCGCCCTTGCGCCACCAGCCCATGAATCAGGGCCAGCCCGGCGAACACCAGCGGTACGCTGCACAACGGCGTCAGCATCGCCATCTGTGGACCGAGATTCGGTCCCAGCAGCATGCAGGCCAGCAGCAACATCGCCAGTCCCAGCGGGAGCTTGATAGCGCGAAACTCGCGCCCAAAACCACCCGGGTTGTACAACAACGCCTGCCAGTAGCGCCCGACAATCAGGCTCAGCACACTGACGACCTGCAACAAGGCCGCTATCAGGCCGGTCAGGACCGGTGCAATCAGTGAGGCGAGACGAGCCCGCTCTTCAACCGATAGTTGCTGGTAGAGATCACCGAGGGCCAACGGCAGGATTTTTACCAACTCCTGCGAGAGCATCTCGATCTGGGGGCGGTAAGCCACACCCAACACTCCAGCAAACACCAGGCCCAGCGCTATGCTGACCAGCAGCACACGGTTCCAGGATTCGCTTGCGCGCAAAATCAACGCAAGGCCCGAAGACCCCAGCAGCACCATGAGTGCGCGTGGATCGCCGGAATACAGCCACCAGAACAATGCCGGCAGCAATCCCAGGGCGAGGACACCAAGGGCGTCGCTCAAACCGCGCCGCAGGAGCACCAGGCTTCCCGCAGCAGCACCCAACCAATACAACAACGGCAATGCCGCACATCCGGCCACTACCAGAGTGGCCTGCATACGGCCGCGCATGATGAACTCAGCTAAGGCGCGCATGCATTCAATCCCTTACTACTTGTCGACTGCCCGGTCTCAGCGGCCGTGGCTGTCGGTGTAGGCCAGCAGGGCCAGGAAGCGGGCGCGCTTGATAGCGGTGGCCAGCTGACGCTGATAACGAGCTTTGGTACCGGTGATACGGCTTGGAACGATTTTGCCGGTCTCGGATACGTAGGCTTTCAGAGTGTTGAGATCTTTGTAATCGATCTCTTTCACGTCTTCAGCGGTGAAGCGGCAGAATTTACGACGACGGAAGAAACGTGCCATGTAATTGGCTCCTCAAAAGGTCCGTGGATTACTCGTCAGCGTTATCGCTGGCGTCGCTGTTATCGCTGTCATCGCCATCGGCGCTGTCAGAATGCTCAGGACGGTCACGACGCTCACGGCGCTCACTGCGGTTCTCTTCAGCCTTGAGCATCTCGGATTGGCCAGTGATGGCTTCTTCGCGACGGATGACCAGGTTACGGATCACAGCATCGTTGTAACGGAAGTTGTCTTCCAGCTCAGCCAGGGCTTTACCGGTGCACTCAACGTTCAGCATCACGTAGTGAGCCTTGTGAACATTGTTGATTGCGTAGGCCAGTTGACGACGGCCCCAGTCTTCCAGACGGTGGATTTTGCCGCCGTCTTCTTCGATCAGCTTGGTGTAACGCTCAACCATGCCGCCGACTTGCTCGCTCTGGTCAGGGTGGACCAGAAAGATGATTTCGTAATGACGCATGAATGCTCCTTACGGGTTGTAGCCTGCCGCTCAAAAGCGGTCAGACAAGGAGTGAATGACACTTGTGTGTCTTGCCAGAGATAGGCACATATGCGCCTGCCGCAACGGCAAGGGGCGCAATTGTAGAGAAGGGGCAACAGCGGCGCAAGGCAATTGGTGATTATTTGAACAATTTGGCGCCAGGGCACGCCAAACCTGCCGGACGGGCCTGCTCACGATTACGGCACCTCAGTCGGGCCGCTATCGCGAGCAAGCTCGCACCTGCATAGAGGGAGGAAACTCAGGCCTTCTTGGCTGCGCTCTTGGCCTTGGCCGCACGCTGGCGCGTGGCCTCGAACAGGCACACGCCGGTAGCCACCGAAACGTTGAGACTGCTGACGCTACCGGCCATCGGCAGGCGCACCAGGAAGTCGCAATGCTCACGGGTAAGGCGACGCATACCCTTGCCTTCGGCGCCCATGATCAGGATGGTCGGCCCGGTCAGGTCCTGGTCATACAGTTCCTGCTCGGCTTCGCCAGCCGTGCCGACGACCCACAGGCCGCGCTGCTGGAGCTTTTCCAGGGTGCGCGCGAGGTTGGTCACGGCCACCAGCGGAATCACTTCCGCGGCACCGCACGCCACTTTACGCACGGTCGGGGTCAGGGTCGCCGATTTGTCTTTCGGCACCAGCACCGCCAGCGCGCCAGCCGCATCGGCGGTACGCAGGCAGGCACCGAGGTTGTGCGGGTCGGTCACACCGTCCAGCACGAGAAGCAGCGGCGCACCTTCGGTACGGTCGAGCAACTCATCGAGCATCGCCTCGCCCCAGACCTGGCTTGGGCTCACTTCAGCCACGACGCCCTGGTGAACGCCTTCGACCCAGGCGTCCATTTCGCGACGCTCGGCCTGACCGACCGCCACGCGATTCTGCCCGGCCAGGTCCACCAGCACCTGTACGCGCGGATCGCTGCGGCCTTCGGCCAGCCAGATCTGCTTGACGCGCTTGGGGTGGTGACGCAGCAATGCTTCTACAGCGTGCACGCCGTAGATCTTTTCCAACTGACTCATGACTTGGCCTTGGGTTTACGCGCCCCGCCGCTTTTCGCCGCAGGACCTGCGCCCGCTTTCGGCGGGCCTTTACGATGTTTGCTCGGCTTGCTGGACGCCGGCTTTCCGGACTTTCCCCCAGACGCCGCTTTACCGCCGCTTTTGGCTTCGGCCAGCAACGCCTGCTTCATTTCACGGCTCTTGCGCACTTCGGCGTTTTTCGCCGCGGCATCGCTGGAGCGGTAGGCCTCGACCGGCTTTTCCTTGGCCGGGCCACGACGGCCGGTCTTGGCTGGAGCAGGCTCGGCAGCAGTCTTGGCTGGAGGCACATCGACGGCGCCGCGTTTTTTGCGACCGATCGGCGCGCTGATGGTTTTTTCCGCCATCTCGAAGTCGATCTTGCGCTCATCCAGGTCGACGCGCATGACCCGCACTTCCACGCTGTCACCCAGGCGGAAGCTGCGGCCGGTGCGCTCGCCCGCCAGGCGGTGATGCACAGGATCGAAGTGGTAGTAGTCGCCCGGCAGCGCCGTGACATGCACCAGACCTTCGACATAGATATCGGTCAGTTCGACGAACAGGCCAAAACCGGTCACCGCGGTGATCACGCCTGGGAACGATTCGCCCACGCGGTCCTTCATGTACTCGCACTTGAGCCAGTTCACCACGTCGCGGGTCGCTTCGTCGGCACGCCGCTCGCTCATCGAGCACTGCTCGCCAAGCTGCTCGAGAACCGCCTCGTCATACGGATAGATGCGCGCCTTCGGAATGGTCATCGCACCGGCACGACGCACGTGAGGGGTGTTCTGCTTGGAATGGATGACACTGCGAATCGCCCGGTGCGTCAGCAGGTCCGGGTAACGGCGAATCGGCGAGGTGAAGTGGGTATAGGCTTCGTAGTTCAGGCCGAAGTGGCCCTGATTGTCAGCGCTGTACACCGCCTGGCTCAACGAACGCAGCATCACGGTCTGGATCAGGTGGAAATCCGGACGATCCTTGATGTTTTCCAGCAATGCCTGGTAGTCCTTCGGCGTCGGGCCGTCCTTGCTTTTATGCAGGGACAGGCCAAGCTCGCCGAGGAAGGCGCGCAGTTTTTCCAGGCGCTCTGGCGGCGGGCCGTCGTGGACGCGGTAGAGCGCAGGGATTTCGTGTTTCTTGAGGAATTCGGCGGTGGCCACGTTGGCCGCCAGCATGCATTCCTCGATCAGCTTGTGCGCATCGTTGCGAGTAGTCGGGCGAATTTCGGCGATCTTGCGCTCGGAACCGAAGATGATCCGGGTTTCCTGAGTCTCGAAGTCGATGGCGCCACGGGTATGGCGGGCACCGAGCAGCACCTTGTACAGCGCATAAAGCTGCTTGAGGTGCGGCACGACATCGGCGTACTCGCCACGCAACTGCTTGGCTTCGCTGGTTTTCGGCTGCTCAAGGATGGTGCTGACCTTGTTGTAGGTCAGGCGCGCCTTGGAGTGGATCACCGCTTCGTAGAACTGGTAGTCGGTCATCTCGCCGGATTTGGAGATGGTCATCTCGCACACCATGGCCAGACGATCGACTTTCGGGTTCAGCGAGCACAGGCCGTTGGACAGTTGCTCCGGCAGCATCGGCACCACGCGTTCGGGGAAGTACACCGAGTTGCCGCGCACTTGAGCCTCGGCATCCAGCGCCGAACCGATCTTCACGTAACTGGAAACGTCGGCAATCGCCACGTACAGCTTCCAGCCACCGCCGAACAGGCGCAGCTTGCCAGGCTTGGCTTCGCAGTAAACCGCATCGTCGAAGTCGCGAGCGTCTTCGCCATCGATGGTGACGAACGGCAGATCGCGCAGATCGATGCGCTTCTCTTTGTCCTTCTCTTCGACTTCCGGCTTGAGCTTGCCGGCTTCCTTCAGCACTGCCTCAGGCCAGACATGAGGAATATCGTAGGTGCGCAAGGCAACATCGATTTCCATGCCCGGGGCCATGTAGTTGCCCACGACCTCGACCACGTCGCCTTGTGGCTGGAAGCGCGGAGTCGGCCAGTGGGTGATCTTCACCTCGACGAACTGGCCAATCTTGGCGCCGGCATTGCGGCCCGGGGTCACCAGCACTTCCTGCTGGATCTTCGGATTGTCCGCCACCACAAAACCAATGCCGCCCTCTTCGAAGTAACGGCCGACGATGCTCTCGTGAGCACGGGACACCACCTCGACGATCATGCCTTCACGGCGACCACGGCGATCCAGACCGGAAACCCGGGCCAGCGCACGGTCGCCATCGAACACCAGGCGCATCTGCGCCGGGCTCATGAACAGGTCGTCGCTGCCGTCATCGGGAACCAGGAAGCCGAAGCCGTCACGGTGACCGCTGATGCGGCCGAGAATCAGGTCGAGCTTGTCCACTGGCGCATAGGTGCCGCGACGGGTGTAGATCAGTTGAGCATCGCGCTCCATGGCGCGCAGGCGGCGACGCAGGGCTTCGATCTGGTCTTCCGTGGTCAGACCAAACTCTTCGACCAACTGTTCGCGGTTAGCAGGCGAACCCCGATCAGCAAGGTGCTGAAGGATCAGTTCGCGGCTAGGGATAGGGTTTTCATATTTTTCCGCTTCACGAGCGGCCTCGGGATCGAGGGACTGCCAATCGGCCATTAGATAAATTTCACCTTGTCTATATGCGGGTTAGTTTGGCATACGCGTATTGAAACGGGAAATTTCAGGCTAAGACAGGCTCCGAAAAGTCCTTTCAAGGCTTCAGAACCATCCTGTAAAAGCCGTCGGTGAATTTTTTTCAATATTTTCAAGATCAGGGGTTTACAGCTCAAAAGGTGGTCCGTATAGTGCGCGCCATCGACGACGGAGACGTTGCCGATACTGCCCAGATGGTGAAATTGGTAGACACGCCAGCTTCAGGTGCTGGTGGCCGCAAGGCCGTGGAAGTTCGAGTCT
The DNA here is from genome assembly GCF_017349775.1 of Pseudomonas sp. GW460-12-10-14-TSB1. Classification (NCBI taxonomy): domain Bacteria; kingdom Pseudomonadati; phylum Pseudomonadota; class Gammaproteobacteria; order Pseudomonadales; family Pseudomonadaceae; genus Pseudomonas; species Pseudomonas sp. GW460-12-10-14-TSB1. The sequence continues at coordinate 170,541 of NZ_JACNAC010000001.1, read as the reverse complement.
TCTTCTGGGCACCACATTCAAGTTTCACAGCATAGCTGTGAAGCCTCACAAAAACCCGCGAAAGCGGGTTTTTGCGTTTCTGGCCCATAACAATCATTTCCCCCGCCAAAGCCCCCCCTCCTCAGAGCTACCCAGCCCGTCAAGCCGCACATGAGAAACAATATCGTTTATGATTGTTACAAGTTTTTGCGGCACCACAGTGAGGAACCCTGCGAATGATGTTTAGAAACACCGCCCTTCCAACATCCCTTCTGCGTGGCTTGACCATCACTTTGCTGGGCCTGACCCTGGCATCTCCACTCACTCAAGCAGCCGATCCGGCCTCCCTGACTCTCTACAACGGCCAGCACAAGGAAGTCGGCGACGCCATCGCCAAGGCTTTCGAAGCCAAGACCGGCATTCATGTCAATGTGCGCAAAGGCAGCAGCAACCAGCTCGCCAGCCAGATCGTGGAAGAAGGCGAGCGCTCCCCCGCCGATGTGATCTACACCGAAGAATCGCCGCCCCTGAACAAACTCGGCGAGCAAGGTTTGCTGGCCAAGACCGATGCCGCGACCCTCGAAGTCCTGCCCAAGGATTACGTCGCCGGCAACGGCACCTGGATCGGCATCACCGCCCGCGTCCGCGTGGTGGCGTTCAACCCGAAGCTGATCGACGAAAAGGACCTGCCCACATCGGTGATGGAATTCTCCCAACCCCAATGGCAAGGCAAAGTGGGTTTCGTCCCCACCAGCGGCGCATTCCAGGAACAGGCCGTGGCAATCATCAAGCTGCACGGGATGGACGCCGCCGAGGAATGGCTGACCGGCCTGCGCGCCTTCGGCAAGACCTACAGCAATAACATGGTGGCATTGAAGGCCGTGGAAAACGGCGAAGTCGCCACCGTGCTGGTGAACAACTATTACTGGTTCGCCCTGCAACGCGAAAAAGGCCAGCTGGACTCGAAGCTGCACTATTTCACCGGCGGCGATGCCGGCGGGCTGATCACCGTATCCAGCGCCGCAGTACTCAAGTCCAGCAAACACCCAAAAGAAGCTCAGCAATTCCTCGCCTATATGGCCAGCGAAGAAGGCCAGCGCGTGATCACCCAGACCACCGCCGAATACCCGCTGCGCAAAGGCCTGGAGTCGGATCGCGGCCTTAAGCCGTTCAGTGAGCTGCAAGCGCCGAAAGTCACCCCGGCTGACCTTGGCAACGCCGAAGAAGCCCTGGAACTGGAACGCGAAGTCGGCCTGAACTGATGAGCGCATCGCTGCCCGCCCCCGCCTCGCGCACGAACTACATACCGAGGCGCAAGGGACCATCGATCTGGCTGCTACTACCGGTCCTGCTGCTGGTTGGGCTCAGCCTGCTGCCATTGTTCTATGTCGGGCTCAAGGCCTGGCAGGCCGGCTGGGCCGAAGCCCTGCACCTGCTGTGGCGCCCCTATGTATTCGGCCTGCTGCGCAACACCCTGTTGCTGCTCATCGGCGTGACCGTTACCTGCGCCATCGTCGGCCTGTCCCTGGCCTGGCTGCTGGAGCGCAGCGACTTGCCGGGGCGGCGCCTCTGGGGTGTGATCCTGTGCCTGCCCTTTGCCGTACCAGCCTTCGTCAGCAGCTTTACCTGGGTCTCCCTCAGCGCCAGCTTCGAAGGCCTGGGCGGGGCCATCCTGGTCATGAGCCTATCCAAGTACCCGCTGGTATTCCTGCCGGTCGCAGCCACCCTGCGCAATCTCGACCCCTCCCTGGAGGAGTCGGCCCGCACCCTCGGGCAGAATCGCTGGGGCGTGTTCTTCAGGGTGACCCTGCCCCTGCTCTGGCCGTCGTTGCTGGCCGGTTCGCTGCTGATCGCCCTGCACATGCTGGTGGAGTTCGGCGCGCTGTCGATCATCGGCCTGCAAACCTTCACCACCGCGATCTATCAGCAGTTCGAACTGGAGTTCAGCAATGCCAACGCAGCGATGCTCTCCGCCGTGCTGCTGGCGCTGTGCCTGGCCCTGCTGTGGCTGGAGTTGCGGGTTCGCGGCAAAGGCCGCCATGTACGAACCGGCCAGGGCGCGGCGCGACATGCCGAGCAGGTCCGCCTGGGCAAGTGGGCGATTGGCGGGCAACTGTACTGCGCGCTGTTGACCCTGATCGGCAGCGGCATACCGCTAGGCATGCTGGCGTACTGGCTGGCCGTCGGCTCATCGGCCGCGTTTCCGCTGGCCGCCATCAGCGAAGCCTTGCTCTCCTCCCTGGCTCTATCGCTGGGTGGCGCGGCGTTGTGCCTGGCGCTGGCGGTACCGGTCGGGCTGCTGGTGGTGCGCCACAAGGGCCGCCTGGCACTCTGGGCCGAACGCCTGCCTTACCTGCTGCACGCCCTGCCAGGTCTGGTGATCGCCCTGACGCTGGTGTTCTTTGCCCTGCACTACGTGCCGGCGCTGTATCAAACCTCGGCCCTGCTGCTGATCGCCTACGCCCTGCTGTTCCTGCCCCTGGCGCAAGCGCCGATCCGCACCGCCCTGAACAAGGCAGCACCACAACTCGAGGAAGCCGCCCGCACCCTGGGCGCCTCCTCATTCACGGCCTTCTGCCGGGTGACTCTGCCGATCATTTTCCCGGCACTGGGGGCCGCCTTCGCCCTGGTATTCCTGGACGCCATGAAAGAACTGACGGCCACCCTGCTACTCAGCCCGACCGGGCTGAATACGCTGGCAACGGAAGTCTGGGCGCACACGGCGAATGTGGAGTTTGCAGCCGCAGCGCCTTATGCGGCGCTGTTGATTCTGGTATCGGGATTACCGGTCTATCTGCTGACGACGCGGATGTATCTGAGCCGCTGAGCCCGCTCCTACAGAAAGCCTTCTGTAGGAGCTCCACCCCAAACATTCAAGCCTTGTGGAAACTCAAGCCCGGAATTGCCCCAGGCTAGCTTTCAGTTGCGCCGCCAGGCCATCCAGCACCTTGCCACTGGCCGTGGTCTCCACCACCGCCTGAGCCGCACGCTCGGCCTGGGCATGGATGGTTTCGACCCGGCCGCGCACCGCTTGCGCGCCCCGAGCCTGATGGGCCGCCGCCTGGGTCGCCAGGCCAATCGCCGCGTGCACCTGCTCCACCGACGACTGCACCGTCTGTTGCAACCGTGCACTGTCGCGCAGCACCAGCAGACCTTCGCTAGCCTGCCTTCCGGCCTGGCCGATCGCCGCCACCGCCTCGCGCGCGCCCTGCTGCAGAGCACCGATATGCGCCTGGATATCCCCGGTGGAGCTTTGCGTCTTGCTTGCCAGCGCCCTGACTTCGTCGGCCACCACCGCAAAGCCGCGCCCGGTTTCCCCGGCCCGCGCCGCCTCGATGGCCGCATTCAAGGCCAGCAGGTTGGTCTGCTCGGCGATGCCATGAATCACCGTCAACACCACCTCGATCTGTTCGCTCTGCTGCGCCAGGCGCTCAATAACCTTGGCCCCGGTGTCGACCTGCCCCGCCAGCGCCTCGATCAGACCGCCCACCTGGGCCGAGGTCCGGGTGTTTTCGTCGGTTGCCTGGCGGATCTCCACCACCTGCTGCAAGGCTGCCTGCATCGCCTGGCTTTCCGCCTGGGCTTCGTCAGCCATCTGCGACAGCGCCCGCAAGCTCTCCGCCACCTCGTCACGCTGGGCCTCGGCCGCGGCGTCCGCCCCGGCATTACGCAGGCTCATCGCACCGATTTCGACACCGGTGCGCTGCGCCACATCGCCCGCCTCACGCACGATCGGCTGCAACTTGTCCACAAAGCGGTTGACCGCCGACGCCATGTCGCCAATCTCATCATTGCTGTTGAGTTGGACCCGTTTGGTCAGGTCGCCCTCACCGGCCGCCAGATCGTTCAACGCAGCGATCAGTAGATGCAGCTTGCTGACCACTCGCCGCCCCAGCACCACCGCCAGCAACAGCAAGACCCCGCAGCCCACCAGCGCCAGGCCCATGCCGATGCGCCAGCGCAGGGTGGCCGCCGCATCCTGCACAGTACCGGCAGTATTGGCCTGCATGTCCGAAGCCGTAGTCTGCGCCGACTGCAGACGCGCACGCATGGCCGCCGAACTGTCCGCCGAAGCGCCCTTGAGGCTATCGCCGACCAGTTGGTCGCTGCTGGCAATCAAGGCTGCGAAACGCTTGTCCAGCGCCGCCACGTCCGCCTCGACCGACGCCGTGGAGACCCCCATCAGCACCTTGCCGATCTCCACGCCGTTAGGACTGATGGAGGCCTCCAGGTAATAGACCGATGGATCGTTCTTGGCTGCGTCCAGCACCTTGTCCAGGGCACGATCGCCCTTGCCCTTTTCCAGCAGCGCCTTGTTGATCGGGTTTTCCCGGTTCAGGTAACGAGTCAGGTGCTCGCCATTGGCGTCGTCATACACCACGAACAGCACGTTGGGATTGCGCTGGGCGCGCCGGGCGAACTCGGAAAGAGTCGGGACGTCGCTGTCCCACATAGCCCTCGGCGCCACCGAAGCGAGCAGTTGGGCCATATCGTTGGCCGAATCCTTGAGATCCTTCTCCAGCGTCGCCCGCAATTGCACCTGCTCTTCCTCCAGGCGCGAGGACAGCCCCACGGTCAATCGTTGCCGGGTACTGCTGGAAAGGCTTTCCAGGCTCGAGGTGACTTCGCGAGCCGCCTGCTCCAACTCGCCGGACAGCTTCTGGCTATCGACGCCCAGACGAGCGGCCAGGTCGGCCTCCAGCGCCGTCACCGTGCTCCGGGTCAGGGCAACGGCAACCAGCACCTGCACTAAAAGGGCGATACCAAGGGTAACGAACACAGGCCGCAACAAACGGCTTTGTAACAGTGAGAGAACGGCCGACACAGGAAATCCCTCTACTTCAACGCCATCAAACTGATAGCACTTTGGAAGGGGAAATCACAGCAAGGGTCGTGCCGCCTGGCAGGCAGAAACGACAAAGGCCCCTGAAGAGGGGCCTTTGTTTTTTACATCAACGACTTATCAAGCAAACGGGTGACGCAGAACGATCGTCTCGTTGCGGTCCGGGCCTGTCGAAATAATGTCGATCGGCGCGCCGACCAGCTCTTCGATACGCTTGATGTAGGCACGGGCAGCGGCCGGCAGCTCTTCCAGGGTCTTGGCACCCAGGGTCGACTCGCTCCAGCCTGGCATCTGCTCGTACACCGGCTCCAGGCCGATGTAGCTGTCGGCGTCGGTTGGCGCGTCGATGACTGCACCATCCTGGTTCTTGTAGCCCACGCAGATGTTGATGGTTTCCAGGCCGTCCAGTACGTCCAGCTTGGTCAGGCACAGGCCCGAGATGCTGTTGACGTCGATGGCGCGACGCAGGATGACGGCGTCGAACCAACCGCAACGACGGGCACGGCCGGTGGTTGCACCGAACTCATGACCACGCTTGGCCAGGAAAGCGCCCACGTCGTCGAACAGTTCGGTCGGGAACGGACCCGAACCCACGCGAGTGGTGTAAGCCTTGGTGATGCCCAGGATGTAATCCAGGTACATCGGGCCCACGCCCGAACCGGTGGCGATGCCGCCGGCAGTGGTGTTGGAGCTGGTGACGTACGGGTAGGTACCGTGGTCGATGTCCAGCAGCGAGCCCTGGGCGCCTTCGAACATGATGTCCTTGCCCGCGCGGCGCAGCTGGTGCAGCTCGGCGGTCACGTCCAGCATCATCGGCTTGAGCAGCTCGGCGTATTCCATGCACTCGTCGAGCGTCTTCTGGAAGTCGATGGCCGGCTCTTTGTAGTAATTGACCAGTACGAAGTTGTGGTAGTCCAGCAACTCGCCCAGCTTCGCGGCGAAACGCTCGCGATGGAACAGGTCGCCGATACGCAGGCCGCGACGAGCGACCTTGTCTTCGTAAGCCGGGCCGATGCCGCGACCGGTGGTACCGATCTTCTGCTCGCCACGGGCTTTTTCACGCGCCTGGTCCAGCGCTACGTGGTAGGACAGGATCAGCGGGCAGGATGGGCTGATACGCAGGCGCTCACGCACCGGTACGCCTTTCTCTTCCAGCTTGACGATCTCACGCAGCAAGGCGTCCGGCGCAACCACCACACCGTTGCCGATCAGGCACTGAACGCCTTCGCGCAGCACACCCGAAGGGATCAGGTGCAAGACGGTTTTTTCGCCGTCGATCACCAGGGTGTGGCCAGCGTTGTGGCCACCTTGGTAGCGCACTACGGCGGCAGCATGTTCGGTCAGCAGATCAACGATCTTGCCTTTGCCCTCATCACCCCACTGGGTGCCCAGGACTACGACATTCTTACCCATAACACTTGTCCTCATTCGCGCAAACTTGGTGCCGGCAACGGCCGGCGGGAAAACTCAAGAAGCCAGCGGCAATACTTGCCAAAGCCCGTTCTGCTGAATCAATTGCCGGTCGCAGTCCGCTTCACGGGCGGCGGCCAATGGTTGTCCAGGCAAGGCCTGAACCACGCGCTGACCCTCACTGCGCAACTGGCAAACCTGCTGCCAGAGGGCTGCATCCGTACTGTCCGGCATCCAGATACCGCCAGACGGTAGCTCGATCTCAGCACGCCCCAGGGTCACCAGGGTTTTCAAATCGGTAGAGAAGCCGGTTGCCGGACGGGCGCGACCGAAGTCGGCGCCGATATCGTCGTAACGACCGCCCTGGGCAATGGACTGACCAACGCCCGGCACGAACACCGCGAACACCACACCGGTGTGGTAGTGGTAACCGCGCAGCTCGCCCAGGTCGAAGTACAGCGGCAATTCAGGGAAACGCACGGAAAGACGCTCGGCAATCGCCAGCAGGTCGTCCAGGGCCGCCAGCACCGGCGCCGGCGCATTGGCCAGACGCTCGCGGGCCGCAGCCAGCACTTCACGGCCGCCACACAGATCGACCAGCGCCCGCAGCATGCCGGACAGATCGGCCGGCAGGCCTTCGGTCAAGGTAATGACCTCGTCGATGGCCTTGCGTTGCAGGGCATCGAACAGTTGCTGTTCCACTTCGCCGGAGAGGCCGGCCGCACGGGCCAGGCCACGGTAGATACCGACATGCCCCAGGTCCATGTGCACATCCGGCACATCGGCCAGTTGCAGCATCGCCAGCATCAGGCTGATGACTTCCACGTCGCTGCTCGGGCTCGCATCGCCGTACAACTCGGCGCCCAGCTGGATCGGGCTGCGCGAGGACGACAAGGCACGTGGCTGCGCATGCAGCACGCTACCGGCATAACACAGGCGGCTTGGGCCTTCGCGACGCAGGGTATGCGCATCGATGCGGGCCACCTGCGGCGTAATGTCGGCGCGGAACCCCATCTGCCGACCCGATTGCGGGTCGATGACCTTGAAGGTACGCAGGTCGAGGTCCTGGCCCGCGCCAGTCAGCAAGGATTCCAGGTACTCGATATGAGGGGTCACGACGAACTCGTAACCCCAGCTCTGGAACAGATCCAACACCTGACGACGCGCAACTTCAATGCGCGCCGCCTCAGGTGGCAGTACTTCTTCGATGCCATCTGGCAGCAGCCAGCGGTCTACCGTTGCCATTACGCCATTCCCCTGTGATCCAGGCGGCCAGCCTATGGGCGGGCCTTGAGTGAAGCAGAAAATGATCGGCTCATGCGCAAACCACGCGCATGGGCGACGAAGCGAAAAGCCTGAAACCGGCTTCGCCACTCACTTTCCTCGAAAAAACCTGTCGAGTCGTTCAACTCGCCGTCTTGCACCAACAACCACAATCAAACGTGCAGACGCAAAAAAGCCGGGAATTTCCCGGCTGCCGCATCATACACTCGTTTTCCCAAAGGATCACCCCGCCAGACACTTTAGCCGCCCGGCGGGGCGATTCAGGTCAACGTCGCATCAAGGCTTGGCCTTTTCCAGGTAACGGAAAAAGTCGCTGCTTGGGTCGAGGACCATGACGTCGGATTTGTTCGCGAAGCTTTCACGATAGGCACGCAGGCTACGATAGAAACCGTAGAACTCCTGGTCCTGACCGTAGGCCTTGGAGTAGATGGCTGCGGCCTGGGCATCGCCGTCACCGCGAATCTCTTCCGACTCACGATAGGCTTCAGCCAGCAGTACGCGGCGCTGACGATCGGCATCGGCACGAATACCTTCAGCCAGCTCGTTACCCTTGGCGCGGTGTTCGCGAGCTTCACGCTCACGCTCGGTGCTCATACGCTCGAAGACGCTGCGGTTCACTTCCTTCGGCAAGTCGATGGTCTTGACCCGGACATCGACCACTTCGATGCCCAGCTCTTTCTCGGCCATCTTGTTGAGCGAAGCCGTGATATCCGCCATCAGCGCATCACGCTCACCGGACACCACTTCGTGCAGGGTGCGCTTACCGAACTGGTCACGCAGGCCCGACTCCAGACGACGGGAAAGACGCTCGTCGGCGATCTGCTTGAGGCCGGAAGTCGCGGTGTAGAAACGCTCCGCATCCTTCACGCGCCATTTGGCATAGGCATCGACCATCACGGCTTTCTTTTCCAGCGTCAGGAAACGCTGGGTCGGTGCGTCCAGGGTCATCAGGCGAGCGTCGAACTTACGCACCTGGTTCACATAGGGCACTTTCACATGCAGGCCCGGCTGAACGTCAGCCTGGACCACACGACCGAACTGCAGCAACACCGCGCGCTCGGTCTGAGCCACGATGTAGAAGCAGTTCCAGGCAGCGATCGCCACGACGACGCCGACGATAAGGGCGATCAGCGATTTATTGCTCATCAGCGACTCTCCCTGGTACGCGCTTGCTGTTGCTGCAGATCAGCTGCCGCACGCGCATTCGCTTCGTTGCTGCTGGCTGCTGCGCCAGTCACCGGAGCACTGGTGCTGCGGCCACTCTCGACCATTTTGTCCAGCGGAAGGTACAGCAGATTGCTCTGGCCGTTCTTGTTGCCGGTCACGAGAACCTTGCTGGTATTGCTGAAGACTTCCTGCATGGTGTCCAGGTACAGACGCTCACGAGTGACCTCAGGCGCCTTGCGGTACTCGGCCACCAGCTTGGTGAAGCGATCGGCCTCACCCTTGGCGCGGGAAACCACTTCGCCACGGTAACCGTTGGCATCCTCGATGATGCGCTGGGCCTGACCACGGGCTTCCGGCACGACGCCGTTGGCATAGGTTTCAGCCTGGTTGCGCGAACGCTGCTCGTCTTCACGGGCGCGGATCACGTCATCGAAGGCTTCCTGCACTTCACGCGGTGCCGCTGCGCTCTGTACGTTCACCTGAGTAACAGTGATACCGGTGCGATAGGTATCGAGGAAACGTTGCAGACGCTCCTTGATCTCGCTGGCCATCAATTCACGACCTTCGGTCAGCACCTGATCCATCGCGGTGGAACCCACTACGTGGCGCAGGGCACTGTCGGTGGCGTGCTGCAGGCTGATTTCCGGCTGATCGACGTTCAGCACGAAGTCCTGCAGGTTGCTGATCTTGTACTGCACGGTCAGCGGCACTTCGACGATGTTTTCGTCTTCAGTCAGCATTTGACCCTGCTTGGTATAGGCACGCTCACGCGTGACGTTTTCCATGTACTTGCGATCGATCGGCGGGAAGTAGATGTTCAGGCCCGGGCCGACGGTTTCATAGTACTTGCCGAAGCGCAGCACCACGGCCTGCTCCTGCTCGTCCACGACATACACCGCGCTGTACAGCCACACGGCCGCCAGCACGGCCAGACCGATACCGAGTAGGCCGAGACCGCCGCCCTTACCGGAACTGCCACCATCGTCACCACGTTTCTTACCACCACCGAACAACCCATTCAGGCTTTCCTGCAGCTTGCGGAAGGCCTCGTCGAGATCCGGTGGCCCCTTGCGGTCGCCATTGTTGCGGCGCTTACCACCCCAAGGATCCTGATTATTCGAGTTGCCACCCGGCTCATTCCAAGCCATAGCGCTCTCCATCTGATAAAGCAAAGACGCACCCACGGCGCGCCGACCAATGCTACAGAATGCCTGCTACAGCGGCACAACCGCTTTCTCAGGCTTTTATTGCAAAGTGTGTTGCTCGATGAACTCCAGCGGCTGCATGCCTTCGCGGCTTACCAGTCGATTCAACTCGACTCGTGGCAAGCGGACAGCCAGCAGGCTGACGCCTTCCTCGTCGTGATCTTCTTTCTGCACCGCGCCCAACTCGAAGAACTGCGCTCGCAGTCGAGCAAAACGCTGCGGCAAGCGCAAGGTGCCTACAAACAAATCCTCGCCCAGTAGCTCGGCAATGGCCTGCTTGAGCAAGTCCAGCCCCTGCCCCTCACGAGCCGACAACCAGACCCGCTGCGGCTTGCCGTCGGCATCGCGCTGGATCTGCGGGTCTACCCCCTCGAGCAAATCGAGTTTGTTATAGACCTCCAGTATCGGCAAGTCCTGGGCTCCGATCTCGCCGAGCACCACCATGACCTGTTCGATCTGGGCCATGCGCTCGGGCTCATGGGCATCGATCACATGCAACAGCAGGTCGGAGTTGCTCGACTCTTCGAGCGTAGCCCGAAACGCCTCGACCAGTTTGTGCGGCAGGTGACGAATGAACCCCACGGTGTCAGCCAGCACGATCGGCCCCAGATCGTCCAGCTCGAGCCGGCGCAGGGTCGGATCGAGGGTGGCGAACAGTTGGTCGGCCGCGAATACATCGGACTCGGTCACGGAGTTGAACAAGGTGGATTTGCCGGCGTTGGTGTAGCCCACCAGCGAGACCGAGGGGATATCGGCACGCTTGCGCCCGCGACGGGCCTGCTCGCGCTGGCTGCGAACCTTCTCCAGCCGGGCCTTGATCTGCCGCAGGCGAATCCGCAGAAGTCGCCGGTCGGTCTCGAGCTGGGTTTCACCCGGGCCGCGCAGCCCGATACCGCCTTTCTGCCGCTCAAGGTGAGTCCAGCCACGAACCAGGCGCGTACTCATATACTCAAGCTGGGCCAGTTCTACCTGGAGCTTGCCTTCGTGAGTGCGGGCGCGCTGGGCGAAAATGTCGAGAATCAGACCCGTGCGGTCAATCACGCGACACTCGAAAATGCGTTCGAGGTTACGTTCCTGACTGGGTGTGAGGATGTGATTGAAAATCACCAGGTCGACCTGTTCGGCTTTGACCAGGTCGCGTAATTCTTCGACCTTGCCGCTGCCAACCAGGTACTTGGCGGTTGGCCGATGACGCGGCACGTTAACAAACGCGACGGTCTCGGCGCCGGCCGATATTGCCAACTCCTGAAACTCCTGCGGATCTTCGCGCGCCTCAGGGTCCTGACCATCCAAGTGAACGAGAATTGCACGTTCACCACCACCGTGGCGCTCAAAGAACAAAGGAGACTCCTATCAGGCGTTACCTGGCTCAGCGTCACCCTGTTCGGATTCGGATGCGCTAGGCAGGCGAATTGGACGAACCGGTACCACTGTCGAGATAGCGTGCTTGTAAACCATTTGGCTGACGGTGTTCTTCAGCAGGATGACGAACTGGTCGAAAGACTCGATCGTACCTTGCAGCTTGATCCCGTTGACCAGATAGATGGAAACCCCAACTTTCTCTTTACGTAAAGTATTCAAGTAAGGGTCTTGTAGCGAATGCCCTTTTGACATGTGCCGCACTCCTTTAAGGATCAATAATAAAAAATCGGAAAACAGATGGCTAAAACCGCCCCACCCCCAAGGATAGACGGCAATTGCAAGGACTCAGCTCAATATGGAGACCGTTCCCAGGTATTTCAAGGCGCGTGGCAGATTGTCGCAATCCAGGCTGTCCAGCCAGTGTAAATCAGCCCAGCTGCGTAACCAGGTGAACTGGCGCTTCGCCAATTGGCGCGTGGCAATGATGCCGCGCTCCTGCATCTCGGCGAATGTCAGCTTGCCATCCAGATGATCCCAGACCTGTCGGTAGCCTACAGCACGTATAGACGGCAACCCGGCATGCAGGTCACTTCTAGAACGCAGAGCTACGACCTCGTCGACGAATCCCTGTTCCAACATAATTGTGAATCTTTGTGCAATGCGCTCATGCAGTACCTGACGGTTTGCCGGGGCAATGGCCAAGTTCGCGACAGTATAGGGCAATTGTCCCCGTCCCGAAGCGGCTGCTTCAGTACTTTGCGCAGATTGTCGCAGTCTATGGGCGGTCATGCTCAGGCCGCTGACCCGATAGACTTCCAGCGCCCGGGTCAGGCGCTGCGGATCATTGGGATGAATCCGCGCCGCCGATTCGGGGTCGATTGCCGCCAGTTGGTCGTGCAGGGCCTGCCAGCCAAGGCGCGCAGCCTCTTCTTCCAGCTCGGCGCGAACCTGTGGGTCGGCCGGCGGCATGTCGGCCAGGCCTTCGAGCAAAGCCTTGTAATAGAGCATCGTGCCGCCTACCAGCAGCGGAATCTTGCCGCGTGCGGTGATATCGGCCATCGCCTCCAGCGCATCGGTACGGAAATCCGCCGCCGAATAACTCTCGGCCGGGTCGAGAATGTCGATCAGGCGGTGCGGAAATTCGGCCAGGATTTCCTTGGAAGGCTTGGCGGTGCCTATGTCCATGCCGCGGTAGACCAGCGCCGAATCGACGCTGATCAGTTCGCAAGGCAAAACCTTGGTGAGTTCGATGGCCAGGTCGGTCTTGCCAGCGGCAGTCGGGCCCATCAGGAAGATCGCTGGGGGAAGCTGGCTCATCAACGACCGCGCAAGAAGAGTTTGTCCAGATCGTCCAGGCCCAATTGGGTCCAGGTCGGCCGGCCATGGTTGCATTGACCGCTGCGCTCGGTGTTTTCCATGTCGCGCAACAAGCCGTTCATTTCCGGCAGGGCCAGACGGCGATTGGCCCGGATCGCACCGTGGCAGGCCATGGTACCCAGCAGCTCGTTGAGGTGCGCCTGGATACGGTCGCTGGTGCCGTACTCCATCAGGTCGGCCAGGACATCATGCACCAGGCGGTTGGCTTCTGCCTGCTTGAGCAAGGCCGGAATCTGCCGGATCGCCAGCGACTCCGGCCCCAGGCGCTGCAACTCGAACCCCAGGCGCTGGAACCAGCTGACGTGCTCCTCGGCACAATCCGCTTCGCGCTGGCTGACAGCGATCGACTCTGGCACCAGCAGCGGCTGGCCACTCAGGCCTTCGCTGGCCATCGCCACCTTCAGGCGCTCGTACATGATCCGCTCGTGGGCCGCGTGCATATCCACCAGCACCAGGCCCTGGGCGTTTTCCGCGAGGATATAGATCCCTTTGAGCTGCGCCAGCGCATAACCCAGCGGCGGGATATCGCCCTGGGCATCCGGCAAGGCCGCAGCCCCGGACTCAGGCAAGGGCGCGAAGAACTCGCGATAGGCGCTTTGCGCCTCGGCCGCCGGCAGCACTGGCTGCGGACGCGGCGTGTACTGGTACTGATAACCCGCGCCCGAGCCAGCCCCCGGCGGGTTGAAGGCCGGTTGGGCTTGCGGCTGTTCCAGCGTCATGTTCGCCGCCAGGCGCATTTCACCCTGGGGGCCGAACTCGCCAGCCTCGATCCCGCTCGGCCGCACTATGCCAGCGACCGCTGCCGGCGCCGCCAGATGGTCTTCCGGCCGGACATCGCCCAGGGCGCGGTGCAGGGTGCCATAAAGGAAGTCGTGGACCATGCGCCCGTCACGGAAGCGCACTTCGTGCTTGGTCGGGTGCACGTTGACGTCGACCACCGCCGGATCGACTTCGAAGAACAGCACAAAGGTCGGATGCCGACCATTGAACAGCACGTCGCGGTAAGCCTGGCGCACCGCGTGGGCCACCAGTTTGTCGCGCACCGCGCGACCGTTGACGTAGAAATACTGCAGGTCCGCCTGGCTGCGGGAAAAGGTCGGCAAGCCTACCCAACCCCACAGATGCAAACCGTTACGCTCGACTTCGATCGGCAGCGCCTGCTCGAGAAAGCCCGAACCGCACACCGCCGCTACCCGCCGCGCACGCGCCACATCATCGTTGGCCTCATGCAGGCTGAGGACGCTTTTACCGTTGTGGCGCAGGTGAAAGGCCACATCGAAACGCGCCAGGGCCAGGCGCTTGATCACTTCCTGCAGATGATCGAACTCGGTTTTCTCAGCCTTGAGAAACTTGCGCCGGGCCGGGGTGTTGAAGAACAGGTCGCGGACTTCCACCGAGGTACCGACCGGGTGTGCCGCCGGCTGCACGCGCGGCGCCATGTCGCGGCCTTCGGTTTCCACCTGCCAGGCCTGATCGGCCTCGCGGGTGCGGGAGGTCAGGGTCAAGCGGGCGACCGAGCTGATGGACGCCAGTGCCTCACCACGAAAGCCCAGGCTCATGACCTGTTCCAGGTCCTCGAGGTTACGGATCTTGCTGGTGGCGTGACGCGCCAGGGCCAGCGGCAGATCGTCCGCGGAAATCCCACTGCCGTCGTCACGCACCCGCAGCAGTTTGACACCCGCCTGCTCGACGTCCACATCGATGCGCTTGGCGCCGGAGTCCAGGCTGTTCTCCAGCAACTCCTTGATCACCGAGGCCGGACGCTCGACCACCTCGCCGGCGGCAATCTGGTTCGCCAGTCGCGGGCTGAGCAGCTCGATGCGGGCGCTGCTGATTACTGCGTCATTCATTCCTTGGCCGCCAGTTCTGTACCCGGGATGGTGAGGGTCTGACCGATTTTCAGCTCATCGCTGCTCAGGTTGTTGGCGCTGCGCAAGGTGGCGGCGGAAACCTGATAACGCACGGCGATCATCGCCAGGGTTTCCCCCGGGCTCACGCGGTGGTCGCGAGGCCCCTGGGCAATCTTCCCGGAATCACGCAGCCAGGCGATGTAGGTGCCCGGTGGAGGGTTCTGCTGGAAGAACTGCCGCACGCCGCTGCTGATGGAGCGCGCCAGTGCCTGCTGATGGCTGACAGTGGCCAGCTTGGAGGCTTCGTTGGCGTTGGAGATAAAGCCGGTTTCCACCAGGATCGACGGAATGTCCGGAGACTTGAGCACCATGAACCCGGCCTGTTCGACGCGCTGCTTGTGCAGCGGGGTGACCCGGCCGATGTTGCTGAGCACTTTCTGGCCGACGTTGAGGCTGGAAGTCAGCGAGGCCGTCATGGACAGGTCCAGCAATACGCCGGCAAGCATCCGGTCCTTGTCATCGAGGCTGACGTTGCCGGCCCCGCCGATCAGGTCGGAACGGTTTTCGCTGTCCGCCAGCCAACGGGCCGTCTCGGACGTGGCGCCACGGTCGGAGAGCGCGAACACCGAGGCCCCGAAAGCCGCGCGGGACGGTGCCGCGTCGGCGTGGATCGAGACAAACAGGTCAGCGCCTTTCTTGCGCGCGATCTCGGTACGACCGCGCAGCGGGATGAAGTAGTCACCAGTACGGGTCAGCTCGGCGCGGAAGCCCTTGAGGCCGTTGATCTGGCGCTGCAGCTCACGGGCGATGGCCAGTACCACGTCTTTCTCATGCTGGCCGCGAGAGCCGGAGGCGCCCGGGTCCTCGCCACCGTGACCGGCATCGATGACCACGACGATATCGCGCTTGCCGGCCGGGGCAGGTGGCAGCTTGATCTCAGGCTTGGTCGGCGTTACCGGGACGGCCGGCACGGTCGCGACATTCGGCGCGGGTGGCGGCGTCGGCGCTGCATCCGCCGGGTTGTCGAACAGGTCGACCACCAGGCGATTACCGTATTGGGCATTGGGCGTCAGGGTAAAACTCTTGGGGGTGACAGCCTTTTTCAGATCGACGACCACCCGCAGGTCGGTGGGCGTGCGCTGGGCCGAACGCATGGCGGTAATCGGCGTATTCGCCGTGGAGACATTCAGCGGCCCGCCGAGGGTCGCACCGTTGATATCGATCACCAGACGATCAGGGGCCGTCAGGGTGAAGACGCTGTGCTGGACCGGACCGGACAGGTCGAATACCAGTCGAGTGTTATCCGGTGCCCGCCACAGGCGAACGCTACGGACCTGTGTAGCGGCCAGAGCGTCGACGGCCAATGCCGTAAGCAACAGTCCTACGACAGCAACCAACGCGCGAATGCGCATACCTAACCCCATCAATTATTTGAATTCCAACGCCAAAGCGGCACACCAGGCCTCGCCACGCGAGCCTTGCGACAACAAATGCAGGGAACGCCCGCTGTTATGCGGGCTAATGGTAATGGTCAGGTCCGGCTTTGGCAAAAAGCCCGCACCACGCTGGGGCCACTCGATCAGACATAGAGCATCACCCTCGAAGTAATCGCGGATGCCGAGAAACTCCAGCTCCTCAGGATCGACCAGGCGATAAAGATCGAAGTGAAAGGCCCGCACATCGCCGATCTCGTAGGGCTCGACCAGGGTAAAGGTCGGGCTTTTCACCGCACCGGCATGTCCCAGGCCACGGATGAGGCCCCGGGACAACGTGGTTTTCCCCGCCCCCAGATCGCCTTCCAGAAAGATCACGCCCAGCCCTTGAGTGATCTGCGCCAGGCGCGCGCCAAAGGCGATCATGGCGTCTTCGTCTGCCAGATACAGGGTTATTTCAGACACGGTGCTTGCTCCTCCAGCAACTGACGAATGGCCGGAATCAGATCGCTGGCCGCCAGCCCCCGGCCCAATTTGCCTTGATGCTCGCCCGCGACGGCATGCAGCCAGACCGCCAGGCAAGCGCTATCGAACGCCGGCATCCCCTGGGCCAGCAGCGCCCCGACCAGACCGGCCAGCACATCCCCCAACCCCGCCGTGGCCATGGCCGGATGCCCCCGGTCGCAGCGGGCCAGGCGGCCATCAGGGCTGGCGACCAGACTTCCGGCGCCCTTCAGGACGGCAACAGCTGTGTATTTTTTGCTCAACGCTTGAGCGGCGGCCGAACGATCCGCCTGTACGTCCGCAGTGGAGACTCCCAACAGACGTGCGGCCTCCCCCGGATGCGGGGTGATCACGCTGTTCGGCGGCAAGGTCAAACCGCCCTTGGCCAGCAGATTGAGCGCGTCGGCGTCCCACACCTGGGGCCGTGGCGCATTGGCGGCGGCAGACAACAGGCTGCGCCCCCAGGCCGCCTGCCCCAGACCGGGGCCCGCCACGATGATCGAGGCCTGCTCCAGCAAGCCCATCAACTGGTTGGCCGAGTCGGTGCCCTGGGCCATGACCTCCGGAATCCGCGCCAGAGCGGCCGCAACGTGCTCGCTGCGCGTCGCCAGAGACACCATCCCGGCACCGCTGCGCAAGGCACTCTCGGCGCAGAGCAGGGCCGCACCGCCAAAACCTCGATCGCCGCCGATCAGCAACAGATGCCCGAACTGGCCTTTATGGGCGTTTGGCGAACGGGCAGCCAGCCGCGGCAACGTGCCGGGCGTCAGCAGCTGAATGTCGGGTAAAGGGTGTTTTGTCTGCGGCATGCGTCTTCGGGCTCCGATGTCTGGCAGAATTATACGCACCTCAGCCCCGGTTTCTCTCGCCTCATGCCTGCCATTACCACCGATCTGCCCGCCCTCGCCCAATCGATCAAGGATTGGGGCCGCGAGCTGGGCTTTCAGCAAGTCGGCATCAGCGGCCTGGACCTGGCCGAGCATGAACAGCACCTGGAGCGCTGGCTCGAAGCGGGCTACCACGGCGAAATGGACTACATGGGCGCCCACGGCAGCAAACGCTCCCATCCGGACGAACTGGTGCCTGGCACCCTGCGTGTGGTGTCCCTGCGCATGGATTACCTGCCCGGCGACACCCAGATGGCGCAACGCTTGGCCCAGCCGGAAAAAGCCTATGTCTCGCGCTACGCCCTGGGCCGCGATTATCACAAGCTGATCCGCAAGCGCGTGCAGCAACTGGCCGAGCGCATCCAGAAGGAAATCGGCCCGTTCGGCTATCGCGCCTTCGTCGACAGCGCCCCGGTGCTGGAAAAAGCCATCGCCGAACAGGCCGGGCTCGGCTGGATCGGCAAGAACACCCTGGTGCTCAACCGCAAGGCCGGCAGCTACTTCTTCCTCAGCGAACTGTTCGTCGACCTGCCATTGCCGGTGGACGAGCCCCACGCCAGCGAGCATTGCGGCCGCTGCACGGCATGCCTGGACATCTGCCCGACCAATGCCTTTGTCGGCCCTTATGTACTGGACGCCCGGCGCTGCATTTCGTACCTGACCATCGAACTGAAAAATGCCATTCCCGAAGACCTGCGCCCACTGATCGGCAATCGGGTGTTCGGCTGCGACGATTGCCAGATCGTCTGCCCGTGGAACCGCTTCGCCCGCCCTTCCGGCGAAGGCGACTTCAAGCCACGGCATAACCTCGACAATGCCGAACTGGCCGAACTGTTCATGTGGGACGAGGACAAGTTTCTCAGCAGCACCGAAGGCTCGCCGCTGCGCCGCGCCGGCTACGAGCGCTGGCTGCGCAACCTGGCGGTGGGGCTGGGCAACGCGCCGTCGAGCATTCCGGTGCTGGAGGCCCTGAAGGCACGTCGGGACTACCCGTCAGAACTGGTGCGCGAACATGTGGAGTGGGCGCTGAAGCAACACGCCAGCCGTCACTGCTCGTCGTTGTAGACGAACTTGGGCATTTCCCAGTGGAAACGGATCGCCAGCAGGCGCAGTAGGAAACCGCCGAACAGGGTGATGAGGATCGACTGCTCGCCGGGCAACTGCAGATAGATGCAGAGCATGTAGCACCAGGCCGCGGCGAACGAGACGCTGGCATACAGCTCGCGACGGAAGATCAACGGAATATCGTTGCAGAAGATGTCTCGCAGGATGCCGCCGAACACCCCGGTAATCACCCCGCTGACCGATGCCACCACCATGCCGTGGCCCATTTCCAGCGCGGTCATGCAACCGATCAGGGTGAACGCCACCAGCCCCACGGCGTCGAGCACCAGAAACAGCGAACGCAGATGGCGCATCAAGGGCGCGATAAAGATGGTCACCAGGGCCGCGACCGAGGTCAGCACCAGGTATTCCGGGTGCTTGACCCAGGTCAGCGGGTAATGCCCCAGCAGCACGTCACGCACCGAACCGCCGCCCAGGGCCGTGACGCAGGCGATCAACACCACCCCGAACCAGTCCATGCCGCGACGACCGGCAGACAAGGCGCCAGTCATGGCTTCGGCGGTAATGGCAATCAGGTAAAGCATCAGCAGCATGATGGCGGTCCTTACAGGAAGGCGCGCAGTCTACTCAGTTGCTGCTGGCACCAAAAGGGGGCGCCAGCTGGAATTGCTGGAGAGTGCAACGCGCCTATCGCGGACAAGCCTCGCTCCTACGGATCACGCGGACTTGTAGGAGCGAGGCTTGCCCGCGATGAGTTCAACGCCGAACCATCAGAGCTTGATGAAGTGCTTGCGGTAATGCTGCAGCTCGGCGATGGACTCGCGGATGTCGTCCAAGGCCAGGTGGGTGCTGCCTTTCTTGAAGCTGTCGCGCACGTCCGGCGCCCAGCGGGCAGCCAGTTCCTTGAGGGTGGAAACGTCAAGGTTGCGGTAGTGGAAGTAGCTTTCCAGCGCCTTCATATGGCGATACAGGAAGCGCCGGTCCTGGCAGATGCTGTTGCCACAGATCGGCGACTTGCCCTTGGGCACCCACTGTTCCAGGAAAGCGATGGTCTGCGCTTCGGCTTCAGCCATGCTGATGCGGCTTTCACGCACGCGCTGGGTCAGCCCCGAGCCGCCGTGCTGACGGGTGTTCCACTCATCCATGCCGGCGAGAATTTCGTCGCTCTGGTGGATGGCGATGACCGGGCCTTCAGCCAAGGTATTGAGATTGCTATCGGTGACGATGGTCGCCATCTCGATGATGACGTCGGTATCAGGGTTCAGACCGGTCATTTCCAGATCGATCCAGATCAGATTCTGCGGGTTTTGCATGTGTGGGCTCCTCGGCGTAGTTGCGCAGTTTAGCCTAGAGGGACCTGCTGGCGTGCTAAACTCGCGGCCGTTTTACCTAACCGCCGCATTCTCGACACGGAACACCAATGGCCAAACGCCAGCTCAATCGTCGCCAAAACTGGCGCATCGAAAAGATTCAAGGCGAACGCGCCGCCCGCGCCGCCAAACGTGAATCCTCTGCCGTGGAAGCACTGGAAGGCGGCGATCTCGGCCCCGAACAGACCGGCCTGGTGATCGCCCACTTCGGCGTGCAGGTCGAGGTCGAGGCGCGCGAAGGCGAACTGGCCGGCCAGGTGTTCCGCTGCCACTTGCGCGCCAACCTGCCGGCGTTGGTGACTGGCGACCAGGTGGTCTGGCGTCCGGGCAACCAGGGCATCGGCGTGATCGTCGCGCAACTGCCGCGCCACACCGAACTCTGCCGTCCGGACAGCCGCGGCCAGCTCAAGCCGGTCGCTGCCAACGTCGACATGATTGTGATCGTCTTTGCCCCGCTGCCCGAGCCCCATGCCAACCTGATCGACCGTTACCTGGTAGCGGCCGAACATGCCGGCATCCGCCCGCTGCTGCTGCTCAACAAGTTCGACCTGATCGACGAGCAGAACGCCCCTGCCCTGAACGCCCTGCTGGCGGTCTATCGGCAACTGGGCTATCCAGTGCTGGAAGTCTCGGCCCACCACGGCAATGGCATGGAACAGCTGCAAGCGCAGCTGGACGGACGGATCAGCGTATTCGTCGGCCAGTCTGGCGTGGGCAAGTCGTCGCTGGTGAACAGCCTGCTGCCGGACGTCGAAACCCGCGTCGGCCCGTTATCGGAACTGTCCGGCCAGGGCACCCACACCACCACCACCGCGCGCCTGTTCCACTTCCCGGGCGGCGGCGAACTGATCGACTCCCCGGGGATTCGCGAATTCGGCCTGGGCCACGTCAGCCGCGCCGATGTCGAAGCAGGTTTCATCGAGTTCAACGACCTGTTGGGCACCTGCCGCTTCCGTGACTGCAAGCATGACCGTGAACCGGGCTGCGCCCTGCTCAAGGCCCTGGAAGATGGCCGGATCCAACAGCAAAGGATGAACAGCTATCGCTCGATCATCGCCAGCCTGCCGGACAGCAGCTACTAATAAGTAGCCCCACGCAGAAACAAAAAAGGCCGCGATGATCGCGGCCTTTTTTATCGAGCACTCTTTAACAGAGCCTGCTTTTACCCATCACCGCGCAGCGGGAGGCGTAGCTGCGGGGGCAGCCGCGCCCTCGGTCTTCGGTGCAGCGTCGTCGAAGATATTCAGGCGCTCGCGCAGCTCATGGGCCGGCAAAGGCTCCTGCTCCGGGGGCAAGGCGTTCGGATCGGCCGGCACTTCACCCGGGGCGCCCTGGCCCTGGGTCGGTGCCGGAGCCTCGGGAGCGACTTCACCTTCGATCGCGCGCTGGGCCTTCTTGGTCAGCACCACGATGTCGATACGCCGGTTGATCGGATTGAACGGATCCTTGCGATCGAACAACGACGACGAGGCATAACCCACCACACGAGCCACTTGACCGTCCGGATAGCTACCCGCCACCAGCGCCCGACGCGCGGCGTTGGCACGGTTGGCCGAAAGCTCCCAGTTGCCGAAATCGCCAGTGCCCGCGTAAGGCTTGGCATCGGTGTGACCACTGATGCTGATCTTGTTCGGCACCGCCTTGATGGTGTCGGCCATGGCCAGCAGGATGTCCTCGAAGTACGGCTTCAGACGCGCACTGCCGGAGTCGAACATCGGCCGGTTTTCCGAATCGATGATCTGGATACGCAGGCCGTCCGGAGTGATCTCGAACAGGATCTGGTCCTTGAACTTCTGCAACTGCGGGTTTTCTTCGACCTTGTTCTGCAACTCCTGCAGCAACAGCTCCAGACGCTCTCTTTCCACCTGCTCGGCCATGCTCTCGACCTGATCGGTGTCGACCGTAACCTTGTCCGGCTGCGGCTGCGACTTGATCTCGGGGTTGAGCGTATTTTCCGGCGCCAGCTCGGGAGAACCACCCAGGTCGATGATGTAGGGCGTGCCGCTTTCCGAGAAGCCGATCGGGTCCTTGAAGTAACCGGCGATGGCGATCTTCTGTTCCGGGGTGGCGGTGGACAGCAGCCACAGCACCAGGAAGAACGCCATCATCGCCGTGGCGAAGTCGGCGAAGGCGATCTTCCACGCCCCGCCGTGATGCCCGCCGGCAAAGCGCTTGACGCGCTTGATGATAATCGGCTGATTGTTTTCCATGGCTTAGCGACCGCGAACCGCTTGTTCCAGCTCGGCGAAGCTTGGACGGTGCGCCGGGTACAGCACCTTGCGCCCGAACTCCACGGCCAGCGATGGCGGCATGCCGGAAGCCGAGGCCACCAGGGAAGCCTTGATGGCTTCGTAGACGTTCAGCTCTTCCTTGGCGTCATGCGCCAGGGAATGGGCCAGCGGGCCGAAGAAGCCGTAGGCCGCGAGAATACCGAAGAAGGTACCGACCAGCGCCGCACCTACGTGCAGGCCGATGGACTTCTGGTCGCCGTCGCCCAGGGACGCCATGGTCACCACGATACCCAGTACCGCCGCGACGATACCGAAACCCGGCATGCCGTCGGCGATGCCGTTGACCGCATGGGACGGATGCTCGAGGTCTTCCTTGAGGCTGAACAGCTCCATGTCGAACAGGCCTTCCAGCTCGTGGGGAGCCATGTTGCCGGAGGACATGATGCGCAGGTAGTCACAGATGAACGCGGTCATGCGCTCGTCTTTGAGTACGGATGGGTACTTGGCGAAAATCGGGCTGGCGGCGGCGTCTTCGATATCGCCCTCGATCGCCATCATGCCTTCGCGACGGCTCTTGTTGAGGATCTCGTAGATCAGCCCCAGCACTTCCAGGTAGAAGGTCTGGGAAAAGCGCGAACCGAACATCCCCAAGGACTTCTTGAGCACGTGCATGGTCATGTAGCCGGGGTTTGCCTGCAGGAACGCCCCCAGCGCGGCGCCACCGATAATCAGCACCTCGAAAGGCTGGATCAGGGCGGCAATCTTGCCGTGAGAAAGCACGTATCCGCCGAGCACGCTCGCGAACACGACGATGATGCCGATAATTTTAGCCATAGGTAGGAAGGTACTTACTGAGTCGGGTTCAAGGTCATATTCGGAAGTTCTTAAAACTCTTCTTCTACTTATCGGCAAAACTGCGCCAGACTATAGGCCGTTAAGGCGAAAAGCCAGTTTGGCCCGCTCTGGGCGTGTTACAGCAGACGATGATTGCGCCCAGCCATGTCTAATGAAACGACAGTCCCAACTACCGCCCCCCACTCCCTTGAATCCTGGATAAAGCTGCTTGACGCGGTCCGCTTGCCGGTGCCGCAAGCCAGCCACGATAGGGTCTGCCAAGCCATCAGGGACAATCGCAGCTCGCTGCGCGACATTGCCGACCTGATGCAGGACAGCCCCGCGCTGGCCCTGAGCGTGATTCGCGAAGCCAATCGCCACACCCACGGCAGCATGAGCGAGCCGGCCGAAAACCTCGAGATCGCCCTCAACCGCCTGGGCCTCGCGCGTACCGAAGAATTGCTCGCCCGCCTGCCTGCCCAGCCCGAGCAGGAGATCCCGGTCGGGCTGCGCCAGCTGCAACTGATCAGCCAGCACGCGACCCAACAGGCCAACGGTTTTTTCGCCGGGCGCCTGGCCAGGCTCTGGCAGGACATTCACTGGGGCAGCCTGCTGTTTCTCTCGCCGCTGTGGCCCTTGGCGCTGACCTATCCAAAACTGCTCGAAGAGTGGGAGTTGCGTGTCGTCCACAAGGCCGAACCGGCCCAGGAGGTCGAGCAGCAACTGTTCGGCGTCGGCCTGCTTCAGCTGGGCCAGGCCCTGGTGGAGGTCTGGCACCTGCCGATCTGGGTACAGCAAGGCTACCGCCTGCTGATCGACGAGCAGGACCAGTTGGTCAAGGCTCTGCATATCGCCCGGGACAACGCCCATCCACTGCACCAGCAACAATGCCTGGATGCCGATCCGGCCCTGCAGCGCTGGCTGAACCAGCCGGCCAACAGTGTATTGCTGGCCAACGCCCTGGCCCTTTCGGCGCAAGAGTCCTGGACCGGCCCGCACTGCATGCGCTGGCAATACCTGACCAGCCTGTACCTGCAGATGTCGATGGACGAGCTGCAACAACAGTTGCACCAGCAAGCCGCGCAGAGTGCCCGGCATCACCATATGCCCGACCTGTGGCACCCGGCCGAGGCACTGCTCTGGCCCTGGGAGGCCCGGCGTGTGCATCGCGGCGAGCTCCCGGTCGCCGCGCCAACCGCCGAAGACCTGGCCAAATGGCGCAAGCAGTGCAGCGAACTGCTGGTGGAACCCAGCCGCTTCAGCAACGCCATGCACCTGACCACCTTTGCCCGCGACGCCCTGGTGGCGTGCGGCATGCGCCGGGTGATGCTGTTGATGATCGACCGCACCCGGACCCAGTTGCGGGTGCATCAGATCGCCGGGCTGCCCGCGCAAGCCTCGAGCCTGATGCTGACGATCGACCAGAGCAGCGTATTGCAGCGGCTGCTGGACGCCCCGGCGCAAGTACGCCTGACGCCGACCAACAACGCCCAGTTCTCCGCCCGCCTGCCCGCCAGCCTGCGCACGCTGTTTCGTGGCGAGCACCTGCTGATGCGCTCGGTACCTAGCAATGGCCGGGTGATCATGCTGATCGTCGCCGACCAGGGCGGCCAGCCCTTCTCGGAAATCTCCGTACAGGCGTTCGGCAAGACCGCCCAGTGCATCGAAAAGGCCCTGCACAGCTTTACCAACCGCAGCCGCTGACGCTTGCGCTACAATCCCTCCCTTTGTGCCCTGGAGACCTCACATGCCTGACTTCTCTGGCTTGCCGCTGGTGATCGAGCCGAGCGACCTGCTCCCTCGCCTGGACGCCCGCGAACTGATCCTGGTGGACCTGACCAGCGCCGCCCGCTATGCCGCGGGCCACATCCCCGGCGCGCGTTTCGTCGACCCCAAACGCACCCAACTCGGTCAGGCGCCGGCGCCAGGGCTGATGCCGCCACAGGCGGCCCTCGAAGCCCTGTTCGGCGAACTGGGGCATAACCCGGACGCGCTCTACGTGGTCTACGACGACGAAGGCGGCGGCTGGGCCGGGCGCTTCATCTGGTTGCTGGATGTCATCGGCCACTCCCGCTACCACTACCTGGACGGCGGGCTGCTGGCCTGGCTGGCGGACGGCCTGCCGGTCTCGAATGAAGTCCCGGCAGCCGTCGGCGGCCCTGTCGCCCTGACCCTGCACGACGAGCCGACCGCCACCCGCGAATACCTGCAAAGCCGTCTTGGCGCGGCCGACCTGGCAATCTGGGATGCTCGCGGCCCATTGGAGTACTCAGGGGAGAAAGTCCTCGCCGCCAAGGGTGGGCATATTCCAGGCGCGATCAACTTCGAGTGGACCGCCGGCATGGACCAGGCGCGCAACCTGCGGATCCGCGGCGACATACCGCAGATCCTCGAACAGCTCGGCATCAGCAAAGACAAAGAAGTGATTACCCACTGCCAGACTCACCATCGCTCTGGCTTCACCTATCTGGTGGCCAAGGCGCTCGGTTATCCGCGGGTCAAAGGCTATGCCGGTTCCTGGGGCGAATGGGGCAACCACCCTGACACGCCCGTAGAGATTTAAAGGTTTAAGGACAGTTAATGAAAAAGCGTTTGTTTATCCTCAGCCAGTACCTGCTGCCTCACCACCTGCTGTCGCGCCTGGCCGGCTGCATCGCCGAGTGTCGTGTGCGCTGGTTCAAGAATGCCTTCACCGCCTGGTTCGCCAAGCGTTATCAGGTGGACATGTCGCAAGCGCTGGTGGAAGACCTGACCGCCTATGAGCACTTCAATGCCTTCTTCACCCGTGCCCTGAAAGACGGCGCCCGCCCGCTGGACCAGACTCCGGGCGCGATCCTCAGCCCGGCCGACGGCGCGGTCAGCCAGCTCGGCCCGATCGAACACGGTCGGGTGTTCCAGGCCAAGGGTCATAGCTTCAGCGTGCTGGAACTGCTGGGTGGCGATTCGGCCCTGGCAGCCCCGTTCATGGGCGGCGATTTTGCCACCATCTACCTGTCGCCGAAGGACTACCACCGCGTGCACATGCCGCTGGCCGGCACCCTGCGGGAAATGGTCTACGTGCCGGGTCGGATCTTCTCGGTCAACCAGACCACCGCGGAAAACATGCCGGAACTGTTCGCCCGCAACGAGCGTGTGGTGTGCGTTTTCGATACCGAGCGCGGCCCGATGGCCGTGGTACTGGTGGGCGCGATGATCGTGGCCTCGATCGAAACCGTCTGGGCCGGCCTGGTGACTCCGCCGAAGCGCGAACTGAAGACAGTGCGCTACGACGAAGCCGCCCGCGCACCGATCCACCTGGAAAAAGGCGCCGAATTGGGCCGCTTCAAGCTGGGCTCCACCGCGATCGTGTTGTTCGGGCCGGAGCAAGTGCAGTGGGCCGAAGAACTGGCGGCCGGCTCGCCAGTACAGGTGGGCCAAGGCATGGGCCTACCCAAGGCCTGAGCTTTGGGCATAAAAAGCTGGACATAAAAAAACGCCGCAGATCGCGGCGTTTTTTTTGCCTTGGATTCGGCTCAGAGCTGGCCGTCGCGATCGCGAAAGCCCAGCAGATAAAGCACGCCATCCAGGCCCAGGGTGGAGATCGCCTGCTTGGCCGACTGCTTGACCAGCGGCTTGGCGCGGAAGGCCACGCCCAGGCCGGCGATCGCCAGCATCGGCAGATCGTTGGCGCCGTCGCCGACCGCGATGGTCTGCTCCAGGCGCAATCCTTCCTTGGCGGCCAGCTCACGCAGCAGATCGGCCTTGCGCTGGGCATCGACAATCGGCTCGACCGCGACACCGGTCACCTTGCCGTCGACCACTTCCAGCTCGTTGGCGAATACGTAGTCGATCCCCAGCTTGGCCTGCAATTGCTTGGCGAAGTAGGTGAAGCCACCCGACAGGATCGCGGTCTTGTAGCCCAGGCGCTTGAGTTCGGCGAACAGGGTCTCGGCCCCTTCGGTCAGGCGCAGCGATGCGCCGATGGAGTCCAGCACCTTGATGTCCAGGCCCTGGAGCAAGGCCAGGCGTTCCTTGAAGCTGGCCCGGAAATCCAGCTCGCCGGCCATGGCCCGCTCGGTGATTTCCGCCACCCGGTCACCCACGCCGGCCGCCTTGGCCAGCTCGTCGATGACTTCCGCCTCGATCAGCGTCGAGTCCATGTCGAACACCGCCAGGCGGCGGTTACGACGGAACAGCGAGTCTTCCTGGAAGGCGATATCGACGTTCAGCTCCTGGGCAACGCTCAGAAACTCGGCACGCAACGCCTGCGGATCGGCCGCTTCGCCACGCACGGAGAACTCGATGCAACCCTTGCCCTTGTCGGCCGGGGTGTCCAGCGGCATGCGCCCGGAGAGGCGATCGATGTGGTCGATGTTCAAGCCGTACTTGGCGGTGATCGAACTGACGCGCTGCAACTGCTCGGCGGTGACCTTGCGGGTCAGCAAGGTGACGATATGGCGCTTCTTGCCCTGGCCACCGACCCATTGCTGGTAATCCTCTTCGGAAACCGGCGTGAAACGGACCTGCTGGTCCAGCTCATAGGCGGTGAACAGGATGTCCTTGAGCACCGACGAGCTCTGCTCGTTGTCCGGAATTTCAACCAGGATGCCGAACGACAGAGTGTCGTGGATCACCGCCTGACCGATGTCGAGAATGTTCACACCACCCTGGGCCAGAACGCCGGTAATGGCCGCAGTGAGGCCCGGACGGTCCTCACCAGTGATGTTTATCAGGACGATTTCGCGCAAGGCGCACCCCCGCAGGTGGAAAAAAACCGCATTCTACCCACTTTCAGTGACCATCGGGCACAGCCAGCGCTTTGCCGGTCTAGGGCCTGTCGCTATACTGCGCCTCAACTTCACGGACAAAAGAGCCGAGCTCAGTGAACCGGCCCACGCCAGTTAAAACCGATAACTTCTTCCTGCTGATCTTCCGTGCACTGCGTCATCGCCGTGTACCGATTGCATTGCGCATTGCCAGCCATAACGTGATCCTGGTCGCCCTGGCCCTGGTGATCTATGCCTGCGTGATGGGGCTGCAGTTCAAGCAGGCCATGCACGAGCAAGCCGACGCCCTGGGTCAGAGCCTGACCACCCAGACCGCGACCTCGGCCACCGAGTTGTTGGTGTCCAACGACATCCTCAGCCTCAACGTGCTGCTGAATAACCTGACCAAGAACCCGCTGGTGGCCCACGCGGCGATCTACAGCGTGGACAACCGCATCCTCGCCGAAGCCGGTCAGCGCCCGAAAAGCAGCCTGCTGGGTGAAACCGAAGGCGTCTACCAGACCAAGATCACCTTCCAGGACGTGACAGCGGGCAACCTGCGCATCAGCCTGGACATGGAACAATTCCAGCAGCCGATGACCATCAGCTTGCAGAGCATGGGCATTCTCAGCGCCATCCTGCTGGCCTTGGCCCTGGCCTTGAGCCTGCGCCTGGGGCGGCACATCTCCACGCCGCTGATGCAACTGCGGGTCTGGCTGCGAGATATCGACGAACACACCCCGGCCACCCAGCGCCAGGACGAGATCGGCGACCTGGCGCGCCAGCTGCACGCCAGCTTCGCGCCGGAGAAGGTCGAGCCGGAGCCCGAACCGGAAGCCGAGATCGACGACACCGACTACGACGACAGCGAAGACGCGGAACCGACCTTCGAAGTGCGCAACCTGCGTGACCCAAGCTTCGATGAAAGCGCTCCCGTGGCCGGCCTCAAGCCCGCACCGCGGCACGTGGTCAATGCCGAAGAGGATCTGGCCGACGATGAAGACCCATTCGCCGATCTTCGCGATAGCTCGTCCACCGCGACCGCTGCCAAGCCGATCGTAAAACCCGCGGTACCGGCACAACCGCAGCACAGCGCGGTACTGGCCGTGCAACTGGGCGCCCAGGAGCAACTGCGCCGCCTGCCCCGCGCCCGCCTGACGGAATTGCTGGAACGTTATCGCGATTGCCTCGACCAGGCCGCCTCGCTGTACCAGAGCGAACTGCACACCCTGAACGATGGCAGCACGCTGATGCTGTTCCACAGCGAAGACAGCGGCGACGACTACCTGACCAACGCCATCTGCTGCGGCGAACTGCTGCGCGCCTTGGGCCACGCCCTGCAAATCGAAGTGGCCGACAGCGGCATCACCCTGCAGCTGCAACTGGGCCTGACCCTGGGCGAAGAGCTGTTCGGCTTGAGCCAGATTGATCTGCTGCTGACCGAGACCGCCCAGGACGCCCTGGCACTGTCCCAGCACAGCCGCAACCTGCTGCTGGTCGAGCGCAAGATCAACGACGATGCTCTGATTCGTCAGCGCGCGCGCATCCGTCCGATCGCCAGCCCGGAAGGCGCCTGCTGCGTCGAGCGCCTGATGGAGCCTTATCCATCGATGCTGGAGCGGCAACTGGCGCGCATGCACGAGACCCGGGCCAAGCTGTAAGCCAGCCGCCCAACAAAAAGCCCGCAGCGATGCGGGCTTTTTGTTGGGCGTTGATCGGGCTAACGCCATCGCGGGCAAGCCTCGCACCTACCTGCTTCTGTAGGAGCGAGGCTTGCCCGCGATAGCAATCTGCATAACACCGCAGAGCGCCCGAGCTACCGAACAACTCTCCAGAAACGACAAAGCCCGCTGATCAGCGGGCTTTGTCCTGGAACCGCAACACTCAAAAGCGGAACACTTCCATATCCGTGCGGATTGGCGTGGCCATCGGAATCTTTGGCTGCTTCTCCTGCTCGACCGGTTTGGCCGCCGGCGCAGGCGCTGCCTTGCGTGGCACCTCGGCTACCGTAGGCTGGTTGGCCAGCGGCTTGAGGGCACCCGACAGCTGCTCGGCCAGGCGTTGCAGCAACACACCCTGGGCCTGGACCTGGGATGCGGTGGTGCCAGCATGTTGTTCCTGCAGATGAACGATACGGTTGTCGCGAACCTGCCCACGGCGATCGATCAGGCGCCATTGCGCATCGAGAACCGCCGGTTGCGACGCGCCCGAATCCAGGCGAGTGATCGACAGCAGCACCTGCACATCCGGGGTGAAGCCGGTACTTGCCGGCGCCAGCACTACACGCTGGCTGTCCAGCTGGCCAGCGACCTGACGCAACAGCAACTGATCGATATCGGAAGACAGGCTGCCCGCCCAACGACCGTCGGTCGAAGCCTGCAGGCTGCCGTCGCTCTGACGTTGCAGCAAGGTTTCACGTTGCAGATAGTCGGCAACCAGTACCGGGCCCAGCAATACGGCCATACCGGCACTTTGCGCCGGTTGAGCTGGACTTCCGCTGTCCAGCTGATACAGCGACACCGGCTGGTGTACGCTGCAACCCGCCAGGCCAAGAACGCCAGCGAGCAAGAAAACAAGAGGAAGGCGCAGAGCAGTCATCATCCCATCCAGGTGGCGGCCACAAGGCTAGCCACAGTGTAAATACTCAAAATAACCCTGAATAACGCTCAGCCACGCCGGCGCTTGAAAGCGCATATCATCCGTGAATATGCGCCATGACTCCAGTGTTGTAGCGCCGATCTACCGGTTAAATCGCAGATCGGACGCTCTAGACCGCATCAATTGAGAGTTTCTACCAACAACGCATCCACTCGCTGGAAGCCTCGCGGCAATTTGTTACCCCGGCGACCGCGCTCACCCTTGTAGTGCTCAAGGTCATCGGCCTTGAGCGACAGGGTACGTTTTCCGGCCTGCAACACCAATGTCGCGCCTTCCGGCAGTACCGCGATATCGGTCACGTACTCCTCGCGGCTGGCCACTCGCTCACCCGGAATCCCGATGATCTTGTTGCCCTTGCCTTTGCCCAACTGCGGCAGGTCGCTGATCTTGAACACCAGCAAACGCCCTTCGGTGGTCACCGATGCCAGCCAGTTCTGTTCACGATCGCTCACCGGCCGCGGCAACAACACCTTGGCGTTGTTCGGCAGGCTCAACAGCGCCTTGCCGGCCTTGTTCTTGGCTTGCAGATCCTCGCCCTTGACCACGAAGCCGTAACCCGCGTCGGACGCGATCACGTACAGCGCCTCGTCGTCCGGCAGCAGTACGCATTCGAAACTGGCGCCAGGTGGTGGCGTCAGGCGTCCGGTCAGCGGCTCACCCTGGCCACGGGCCGATGGCAGCGTATGTGCCGCCACCGAATAACTGCGCCCGGTGGAATCGATAAACACCGCGAACTGGTTGGAACGCCCGATGGCCGAGGTCTTGAAGCCGTCGCCAGCCTTGTAGGACAGGCCCGTGGCGTCGATATCATGCCCTTTGGCGCAGCGTACCCAACCTTTTTCCGACAGAACGATGGTGACCGGCTCGGTCGGCATCAGCTCGTTTTCCGACAAGGCCTTGGCCTCGGCGCGCTCGACGATTGGCGAACGACGGTCGTCGCCATAGGTTTCAGCGTCCTGCAGCAATTCGGTGCGCACCAGTTTCTTCAGCTTGGCTTCGCTGTTGAGCAGGGCTTGCAGCTTGGCCTGCTCCTTGAGCAATTCGTCCTGCTCGGCGCGCAACTTCATCTCTTCCAGACGCGCCAACTGACGCAGGCGGGTATCGAGGATGTAGTCGGCCTGCACTTCGCTCAGGGCGAAACGCTCGATCAGCTTGGCCCGCGGCTGGTCCTCGGTACGAATGATGTGGATCACTTCATCCAGGTTGAGGTAGGCGATCAGCAAGCCGTCCAACAGGTGCAGGCGACGCTCGACCTTGTCCAGGCGGAACTGCAGGCGGCGGCGCACCGTCAGTACGCGGAACTCCAGCCATTCCACCAGCAGGGCGCGCAGGTTCTTCAGTTGCGGCTTGCCGTCCAGGCCGATGATGTTGACGTTGACCCGGTAGCTGGATTCCAGCTCGGTGGTCGCAAACAGGTGCTGCATCAGCTCGTCGGGGTCGACCCGGTTGGAGCGTGGAATGATCACGATCCGGCAGGGGTGTTCGTGGTCCGACTCGTCACGCAGGTCAGCGACCATCGGTAGCTTCTTGGCCTGCATCTGCGCGGCGATCTGTTCCAGCACCTTGGCGCCGGACACCTGGTGCGGCAGCGCGGTGACGATGATGTCGCCATCCTCGATGCGATAGACGGCACGCATGCGCACCGAACCGCGACCGGTTTCATAGATTTTCAGCAGATCCGCGCGTGGCGTGATGATTTCCGCTTCGGTCGGGTAGTCCGGGCCCTGAATGTGCTCGCAGAGCTGTTCGACCGTGGCCTTGGGCTCATCCAGCAGGCGCACGCAGGCCGTGGCGACTTCGCGCAGGTTGTGCGGCGGTACGTCAGTGGCCATACCCACGGCGATACCGGTAGTGCCATTGAGCAGGATGTTCGGCAAACGTGCCGGCAATACCAGGGGTTCCTGCAAGGTACCGTCGAAGTTCGGCCCCCAGTCCGCGGTCCCCTGGCCCAGCTCGCTGAGCAGGACTTCGGAATAACGCGACAGGCGCGCTTCGGTGTAACGCATGGCGGCGAAGGACTTGGGATCGTCCGGCGCACCCCAGTTACCCTGGCCATCCACCAGGGTGTAGCGGTAGCTGAAAGGCTGCGCCATCAGCACCATGGCTTCGTAGCAGGCCGAGTCGCCGTGGGGGTGGAACTTACCCAGCACGTCACCGACCGTACGGGCGGACTTCTTGTGCTTGGAATCGGCATCCAGCCCCAGCTCACTCATGGCGTAGACGATACGCCGCTGTACCGGTTTCAGGCCGTCGCCGATATGCGGCAAAGCACGGTCCATGATCACGTACATGGAGTAGTTGAGGTAGGCATTTTCGGTGAAGTCAGCCAGCGATCGGCGTTCTACGCCATCCAGGCTGAGATCCAGGGAGTCGCTCATGCGGGCCTCATCAGTTCGTTGTCTGGCGCAGCAGCAAGGTGCCGCCGCGCTGGGTAAATTCAAGTTTTTTCAAAGCGCTCATGCCCAGCAACACCTGCTCGCCGCCCAGGCCCGGCGCGACCAGCGCACGGACATCCCGCAGGACGATATCGCCCAACTGCAGGCGGTCGAGGCGGGTTCGATAACCCTCGCTACGACCGTTGGCGGTACTCAGGGTCACCGGGGCGCCCTTCTCCAGGCCGAGACGCTCGGCCAGCCCGGACGGGATCGACACATCGGTCGCTCCGGTATCGAGCATGAAATTCACCGGCTGGCCGTTGATCTGGCCGCTGGCGACGAAATGCCCCTGGCCGTTGCCGACCAGTTTCACTTCGATGTAACCCTCATGTTGTTGCGAAGTGACGACAGCATTGGGGTTCTCCTGACGCTGTTCCCACTCGCCGAAAAACCGTGTCGCCAGGAACAGCCCGGCGCCCCAGGCCAGCACCAGCAGCACGCGCCCGGCACGTTTGCCCGGTGGCTGCTGACTCACGGCTTGCCCCCCCAACCGCCCTCGGGCGCGGCGAAGCGCCAGATGATCGGGCGTTTTTCACCGTCTGCACGGGCTCCGGTGTTGTTATCCACACCAATCCAGGCGCCCTCGGCATCCACCACCAGCGCCTCGGTCAGGCCATAGTCCTGTGGATAACGCCGGTGTTCCTGCAACGCCTCGGCGGCAAACGACCAGCAACGCTCGACCTTGGCCGTCGACGCATCACGACGACAGACCTGAAACGCATTGCGCTCGAGGGTGAACAACTTGCCCTCGAACAGCGACAGGTCGGCGAAATCCCGGGACACCGCCTTGGCCTTGGGCATCTGCGGGGGCTGCATTTCCAGCCCGGCCTCGCTGAGCAGCACACAGCCGCCATCGCAGTCCCAGACACTCTGCTGGCGCTTGATCAACAGCAGCCCGCGGCGCTCGCGCTCGGCGGCCAGCCAGATCTTGTCGCCGGCCGGGTTGACCGCCAGGCCTTCGAACAAGGCATTGAAGTGCAGCAACATACCGCTGGCCCGCGCCTCGCGCACCATGATCGGCGAAATCTTCAACCAGGCGGCCGAACCCGTCGGCGCCAGCTGCAACACCGCCGCATGGGATTCGCTGACCACATACTTGTTGCCGGCGCTGTCGCAGGTGATGCCCTCGAAATCCAGGTCGCCGCCACGCACGAACGAAGCGACCCAGGTGCGTGAGTTCAAGCCCCAGGGCAAACCGCTGTCCGGCACCGGCGGCACGTCGATGCGCACAGTTTCGGCCTGCCAGACCCGGTCGCTGGTATCGAGCCGATAGATCTGGTCATCGTCGCGGTCGGAGACCGTCCACAGCTCCTTGCCGCACAACGCCAGTCCCGACAGGTTGCCGCCGCGCATGCCGTCCACAGGATGCTCG
Source organism: Pseudomonas sp. GW460-12-10-14-TSB1 (assembly GCF_017349775.1). Taxonomy (NCBI): domain Bacteria; kingdom Pseudomonadati; phylum Pseudomonadota; class Gammaproteobacteria; order Pseudomonadales; family Pseudomonadaceae; genus Pseudomonas; species Pseudomonas sp. GW460-12-10-14-TSB1. The sequence goes on along the minus strand of NZ_JACNAC010000001.1, from coordinate 136,530 downwards.
GCCAGCAGCCTCAACTCGGGCAAGGGGTCGGCCATCGCCGAGGTTGCCAATAGCAGTAACGCCAGGGCAAAGCCTCTGCGCATCAGGCCAGAACCTCGGCCAGGTTGCCCTTGGACTCCAGCCAGCTCTTGCGATCGCCGGCGCGTTTCTTCGCCAGCAGCATGTCCATCATTTCCGAAGTCGCGGCGAAGTCCTCACCGAGGGTCAACTGCACCAGGCGCCGGGTGTTCGGGTCCATGGTGGTTTCGCGCAGTTGCGGCGGGTTCATTTCACCCAGGCCCTTGAATCGGGTGACCTGCGGCTTGCCCCGCTTCTTCTCGGCCACCAGGCGATCGAGGATGCCGTCGCGCTCGGCTTCGTCGAGGGCGTAGTAGATCTCCTTGCCCAGGTCGATGCGGTACAGCGGCGGCATCGCCACATAGACGTGACCGGCATCCACCAGCGGACGGAAATGCTGGACGAACAGCGCGCAGAGCAGCGTCGCGATGTGCAAGCCGTCAGAGTCGGCGTCGGCAAGGATGCAGATCTTGCCGTAGCGCAGCTGGCTCATGTCCTCGGCGCCCGGGTCGACCCCGATGGCCACAGCGATGTTGTGCACTTCCTGGCTGGCCAGGACTTCGCTGCCATCGACTTCCCAGGTGTTGAGGATCTTGCCGCGCAGCGGCAGGATCGCCTGGAACTCCTTGTCCCGCGCCTGCTTGGCCGAACCACCGGCGGAATCACCTTCCACCAGGAACAGCTCGGAACGCATCGGGTCCTGGCCGGCGCAGTCCGCCAGCTTGCCTGGCAGTGCCGGGCCCTGGGTAATGCGCTTGCGCTCGACCTTCTTGCTGGCCTTGAGGCGACGACCGGCGTTGCTGATGGCCAGCTCCGCCAGTTGCATGCCCAGTTCCGGGTTGGCGTTGAGCCACAGGCTGAACGCATCCTTGACCACGCCCGAAACGAAGGCGGCCGCCTCACGGGACGACAGGCGCTCCTTGGTCTGGCCGGAGAACTGCGCGTCCTGCATCTTCATCGACAGCACGAAGGCGATGCGTTCCCAGACGTCTTCCGGCGCCAGCTTCAGGCCGCGCGGCAGCAGGTTACGGAATTCGCAGAACTCGCGCATGGCGTCCAGCAGGCCCTGGCGCAAGCCATTGACGTGGGTACCGCCCTGGGCGGTCGGGATCAGGTTGACGTAGCTTTCCTGCACGCTGTCGCCACCTTCCGGCAACCACAGCAGGGCCCAGTCCACCGCTTCCTTGTTACCCGCCAGACTGCCGCAGAAAGGTTCGGTCGGCAGGCGTTCGAATTCGCTGACCGCGTCCACCAGATAGGAACGCAGGCCGTCTTCGTAATGCCACTCGACCTTCTCGCCGGTGCCTTTGTCTTCGAAGCTGACCAGCAGCCCCGGGCACAACACGGCCTTGGCCTTGAGCACATGCTTGAGGCGGCTGACGGAGAATTTTGGCGAATCGAAGTATTTCGGGTCCGGGGCAAAGTACACGCTGGTCCCGGTATTGCGCTTGCCGACGCTGCCAACCACTTCCAGTTCGGTGGCCTTGAAGCCGTCGGCGAAGGTCATCTGGTATTCGTTGCCGTCACGCTTGACCCGCACCCGCACCTGGGTCGAGAGGGCGTTGACCACGGAAATACCCACCCCGTGCAGACCGCCGGAGAACTGGTAGTTCTTGTTGGAAAACTTGCCGCCCGCATGGAGCTTGGTGAGGATCAGCTCGACACCGGACACGCCCTCTTCGGGGTGAATGTCCACCGGCATGCCGCGACCGTCATCGGACACTTCCAGGGAATGATCGGCATGCAGGATGACCTGGATCGACTTCGCGTGCCCCGCCAGGGCTTCGTCGACACTGTTGTCGATGACTTCCTGGGCGAGGTGGTTCGGCCGGGTGGTGTCGGTGTACATGCCCGGGCGTTTGCGCACCGGGTCGAGGCCCGAGAGGACTTCGATGGCGTCTGCGTTATAAGAGCTAGCGCTGGGAGTGGCCATGGGGTCTCGTCGTTAGTCGTTCAATGAAATAGAAGCGAGGGTTCACAGCGAGGTGAAATCGATCGCCTGGTACTGATCCGGGCCGATGCCGGCAAAATTCAACAACGCCGGCAATTGTCCGGCAAAACCCTGGAAACTATGGTCGCCGCCGGCCTGGATGCGCAAGGCACAGGCTCGGTAATACAGCTGGGCGCTGCGATAGTCCAGCATCTCGTCACCTGTCTGCAGCCAGACCTGGAACCGCTGCGGGTCCTGGGGCGCCGGCACTTCCAGTTCGGCCAGGGCCGTCACGTGGTCGTGGGTCAATTCCCAGGTTTCCCCGGTATAGAGGTTGGTCTGCGTGCCCAGAAAACCGTCGAACATCCGGTGCGGACTGACCGCGGGGTTGATCAGCAGGGCTTTCAGGCCATGGCGCTCGGCAAGGTGAGTGGCATAGTAGCCGCCGAGAGAGCTGCCGACCAGCAGCGGCCGTCCGAGTTCGGCAATCGCCTGTTCCAACTGGCCAATGGCCTCGCGCGGATGATGATGCAGGGCCGGCACGCGCAACTGTTCTCCGCGGCCGATCGCCTCCATGACAGCGATCAACTGGCTGGCCTTCTTCGACGCCGGCGCGCTGTTGAAGCCGTGGATATACAGGATCGAACCGGACATGCGCACTCCCTTTGCATCGTGCAAAAAGGCGCAGTTTACAGGGTGTATCGCCGCTTGACTTGTGTTCAGGTGTATCCCTTTGTCCTGCCGCCTCGGACTGCGGCCCCGGGCCGGAATCAGTAGCCGTCGCTGCCGTAATCGACCTCGAAGTCGAAGCCGGTGACCCGCTCGACACCGGTTTCCAGGCGCCCATCGGGCAGCAGGCGCAGCCAGCGATAACCCGGCGCGGTTTCGCCGACCTTGAAATCCTCGCTGCCCGGCTCGAACTGAATGCAGGTCGAGGGCGACGCCAGCAGGCGCAAAGGCCCCTGCTGACGGTCGATTTCCTGATGCACATGGCCCCAGAGCACCGCGCGCGCCTGCGGAAAGCGCTCCAGCACGGCGAACAACGCGTGCGGATTGCGCAGCCCGATGGGCTCCATCCAGGCACAACCGATGGAGACCGGATGATGATGCAGGCACACCAAATGATGGCGTTCGGGGGCTTCGCTCAAGGCGCTGGCGAGCAACTGCAGCTGTTCGTCCTGTAGATAGCCCGGTACCGAACCCGGTACGGCCGAGTCGAGCAGGGTGATCCGCCAGTTGCCGATGTCCACCACTGGCGCCAGCAACGAACTCTGGGTCGCCGCCTGCGCCATGATCTGCGGCTCGTCGTGATTGCCGGGAATCCAGCGCGCCGGCGCCGGAATCTGCCGGGTCATGTCACGAAATAGCTGATAGGACTCCAGCGTACCGTCCTGGGACAGATCGCCCGTGGCCAGCATCAGGTCGATCCGCGGCTGCTGCTCCAGCACCAGTTCGATCACCCGCTGCAGGCTGTCGCGGGTATTCATGCCCAGCAGCGTGCCGTCCGCTTCGGCGAACAGATGACTGTCGGACAGCTGCACCAGCAACACGGGATCGTCGGTGGTCAGAGTGGATGCGCTCGGCAAGGCGGCCTCCCAGGGCGTGTCACGGGCAGTGAGGAATGGAGGCAATTATGCTGGGGGAAATTCAAAAGAGGAAACCGGCGAACCGGACGCAGTTCACATCTACCGCACGGCCTCGAACTCATGACCGTAAGCCAGGCAGTGGCTCAGCCATTCGCCGAGAAACACATTGAGCTGGGCCTTCTCGTCCGGCTGGTGCATGAAGGCGTTCGGATACGGATAGATGCCACGAAAGCGCCGGGCGTGCTCGGCACTGATGACCTCGGCCATGCGCGCGTCGTGATAGACCTGCACTTCCAGCTGCGGCACCGGCAGCCAGGGCAGGCTGTGTTCCTGGCGCACCTGCAGGGTGGTGGTGTAAGGACAGGCCAGCAGCACCTCCAGCGCCAGCACGCCGAGCATCTGGTCACCCTGGGTCACCGCGATCCGCCGCGCCACCGGCTGGTTGCGCATGTCGGGCAACAGGCGCATCAACCGGGCATAGTTGGCCTCGCAGGACGCTTGCAGCCCCACGAGATCGACCCGATAGCGATCGCGCACTTTGTTTACGACCATAACCCCCTCACTTCAACGCGGTTCAAAGCCAGCCATTGCAAGGCAATAATGCTCGCCGCGTTGGAAATCCGCCCATCCCTTACCGCCTGCAGTGCGTCTTCGAAAGCCCAGACCGACACGCGGATATCCTCCGCCTCTTCCACCAGCCCGTGCAGGCCACCGGCACCGCTGCTGTCGCAACGCCCCAGGTACAGATGCACGAATTCGGTACTGCCCCCCGGCGACGGGAAATACTGGGTCATTGGCCACAGCGCGGAGAATGTCAGCCCAGCTTCCTCCTGCGCCTCGCGGTGAGCAACTTCTTCCGGCTGCTCGTCCTTGTCGATCAGACCAGCGACCAGTTCGATCAACCAGGGGTTCGCGGTCTTCCCCATGGCGCCGACGCGAAACTGCTCGATCAAGACCACTTCGTCGCGTTGCGGATCGTACGGCAGGACGCAGACAGCATCGTGACGCACAAAGATTTCACGACTGATCTCGCGCCCCATGCCACCGGCAAACAGCTCGTGGCGCAGTTGCACCCGGTCGAGCTGATAAAAACCCTGGAAGCATTTCTCGCGCCGAACGATATCGACAGTGGTCGGCGTGGTGTTGGCAAAGTCCATCATGGCAATCCTCGTTTCTTGCTGTCCGATCCGAGGCTCCCCCTCGACTTCGCGCCATCCTAACGCGCCGGTGACCGATGATGCAGCCCCTTTGCCATCAGCGGGATAGACGGCAAGGGGGCAAACCTAATCTAATTGCCTCTATTGAGCTTAGTGGCGAACTGATTGCCCCGCAGGCAGTCGAAGCCGGTAACTTTTGCCTACCTCTGGTTTATCAAGGACGCACATGTCGCTTCTTAAAATCGCTTCCGTGGCTTGCCTGGCCCTGACCCTGGGCGCCTGCCAAAGCCTGTTCCAACCCAGCTATCAAAAGCCCCTGCAAAGCACCAGCGACAAGTCGGAACAGATCAAGCCCGGCTGCAGCAATCAGGATTGCCCGCTGGTGAACATCGACACCGTGCACTTCGCCGACGAGCCGCAGCTGGATGCGCTGATTGAAAAGCGCCTGCTGCAGATGACCCGCACCACTGCCGACCAGGCCGTGCCAGCGACGCTGAGCGCCTATCGGGAGAAGTTCCTGCGCGAGGCCGACAGCCGCAACAGCATGTACCTGCAAGCCAAGGTACGCGAACAGCATGACGGCCTGGTGATCATCGAACTGGCCAGCTACCTGGACACCGGCGGCGCCCATGGCACGCCCGGTCGCGGCTTCATCAATTACTCCCGCGAGCTGCACAAGGAGCTGACCCTGTCCGACATGCTGCGCCCGGGCCAGGAAACCGCGTTCTGGAAAGCCGCCCAGGTGGCCCACAACAGCTGGCTGATCAGCACCAAGCTGGACCAGGAGCCGGAGTTCATCAAGACCTGGCCGTTCCAGAAAACCCCGAACGTGGCGCTGACCTACGGCGGCGTGATCCTCAAGTACAACGTGTCGGTGATCGCGCCTTACGCGCTGGGCCACATCGAACTGAAGATCCCTTACAACCGCCTGAACGGCATTCTCAAGCCCGAGCTGTTTCCTGGCCGTGGCTGAAGGCCCGTCCCAGCAGCCCTTGCAGCAACCCTGCCAGCACCAGTGACGGCAGGGTTGCGCCAACATCCGGGTAGAAGTTGGCCAGCAGGTGATAAGTGCTGACCCCACCCAGCCAGGCCAGCAACGCCGGCCAGCGCCACCCCACGGACAGCACCTGGGCACTGCGCTTGCGCAGGATGAAGTGATCCACCAGCACCACGCCGAACAGCGGCGCGAACACCGAGCCGATCAGCAGCAGGAAGTTCTGATACTGGGCCAAAGGCGCCAGGCAGGCGATCAGGGTGCAGAGCACGCCGATGGCCAGGGCCAGGTGCTCGACTTTCAGGCGCAGCAGAATGCCGCTGGAGACCGCGGCCGAATGGATATCGGCAAAGGCGTTTTCCGACTCGTCCAGCAGGATCAGCAACAGAGGAATCCCCAGGAGCGTTGACTTCGCCGCTCGGCGCAAAGGCCAGGGTGTAGGCCACGCCCAGGCTCATCAGCCACAGGTTGCCGATAAAGAACCCCAGCGCCGTACCGCCAAACACATTGCGCGCACGCTTGCCGAACCTTGAGTAGTCGGCGATCAGCGGCAACCACGACAACGGCATGGCGATCGCGATATCGAACCCCACGCCGAGCGGCATGGAGCCGTCGCCGGCCTGGGCCCAGAGCGCGGCCAGATCGGCCTTGGCGAACAGGTTCCAGGTCAGCCACAGGCAGGCCGCCAACAGCAACCAGATGCCCCACTTGCGCAGGACCTTGCGCACAAAGGTCAGCGGCCCGCTGACCGCGAGCAAGGTCGCCAGCGCGCCGAAAAACAGGGTCCAGAGCAAGGGACTGGCCAACAGGCTGCCTTCGCTGAACGCACGGCCGCCCAACAGGCTGGCGGCATCGCGCATGACGATGATCTCGAACGAACCCCAGCCCACCAGTTGCAGCAGGTTGAGCAAGGCCGGCAGGCTCGCGCCGCGAGTGCCGAGGCTGAGCTTGAGCGCCGCCATGGACGACAGGCCGGTATCGCTACCAATCACCCCGACCGCCGCGAGCAGCAAGACGCCGACCGCCGTGCCGAGAAAAATCGCCAGCAAGGCACCGGACAGGCCCAGGCCTGGCGCCAACAGCGCGCCGGTCTGCAACACCATCAGGCCGATGCCGAGGGAAAACCACAGGGAAAACAGATCGCGCGCGCCGAATACACGTTGCTCGGCAGGGACCGCGAGATCGGGAGAGTAAGTGCTGCTGGATGTGTTCAAGGGTGCATCTCGAAGGGACAGGGTTGGGAAACTATCCAGACCCTGCAGGAGCGAGCGGGCGGCGATCCGACTTGCCCGCGCCTACGGGGGGGAGTGATCGCTTCTGGCGAAGCGATCACCTGCGCAGGATCAAACCTTCTTGTACAGCTGGCTGCCTTCCTGCTTGAAGCGTTCGGCCTGCTCCGCCAGCCCCTTGGCGACCTCCACGTCCACCGCTTCGATGCGCTGGTTGGCCGCGTACTCGCGGACCTCCTGGGTGATTTTCATCGAGCAGAACTTCGGCCCGCACATGGAGCAGAAGTGCGCGACCTTGGCCGAATCCTTGGGCAGGGTTTCGTCGTGGTAGGCGCGCGCGGTGTCCGGGTCGAGGCCGAGGTTGAACTGGTCTTCCCAGCGGAATTCGAAACGCGCCTTGGACAGTGCGTTGTCACGGATCTGCGCGCCCGGGTGTCCTTTTGCGAGATCCGCAGCATGCGCGGCGATCTTGTAGGTGATGATCCCGGTCTTCACGTCATCCTTGTTCGGCAGGCCCAGGTGCTCCTTCGGCGTCACGTAGCAGAGCATGGCACAGCCGAACCAGCCGATCATCGCCGCGCCGATACCCGAGGTGATGTGGTCGTAGCCTGGAGCGATGTCGGTGGTCAGCGGGCCGAGGGTGTAGAACGGCGCCTCGTCGCAGCACTCCAGCTGCTTGTCCATGTTCTCCTTGATCAATTGCATCGGCACGTGGCCCGGACCTTCGATCATGCACTGCACGTCATGCTTCCAGGCGATCTTGGTCAGCTCGCCGAGGGTCTCCAGTTCGCCGAACTGCGCTTCGTCGTTGGCGTCGGCGATCGAGCCCGGACGCAGGCCGTCGCCCAGCGAGAAGCTGACGTCGTAGGCCTTCATGATTTCGCAGATTTCGTCGAAGTGGGTGTAGAGGAAGTTTTCCTTGTGATGCGCCAGGCACCACTTGGCCATGATCGAACCACCGCGGGAAACGATGCCGGTCACGCGCTTGGCGGTCAGCGGCACATAACGCAGCAGCACGCCGGCGTGGATGGTGAAGTAGTCGACGCCCTGCTCCGCCTGCTCGATCAGGGTGTCGCGGAACAGCTCCCAGGTCAGGTCTTCGGCCACGCCGTTGACCTTCTCCAGCGCCTGGTAGATCGGCACGGTACCGATCGGCACCGGCGAGTTGCGGATGATCCACTCGCGGGTTTCGTGGATGTGCTTGCCGGTGGACAGGTCCATGACGGTGTCCGAACCCCAGCGGATGCCCCAGGTCAGCTTCGCCACCTCTTCCTCGATGGAGGAACCCAGGGCGCTGTTGCCGATGTTGCCGTTGATCTTCACCAGGAAGTTGCGGCCGATGATCATCGGTTCCAGTTCGACGTGGTTGATATTGGCCGGAATGATCGCGCGACCGCGGGCGATTTCCTCACGGACGAACTCGGGGGTGATTTCTTTCGGGATGCTGGCGCCGAAGCTGTGGCCGGCGTGTTGCTGATCGAGCAGACCCGCGGCGCGGGCCTCTTGCAGCTTCATGTTTTCGCGGATGGCGACGTATTCCATCTCGGCGGTGATGATGCCCTTGCGCGCATAGTGCATCTGGCTGACGTTGGCCCCGGCCTTGGCCCGACGCGGATTGTTGACGTGGGCGAAGCGCAGCTTGGTCAGCTCGGGATCGGCGAGGCGCTCCTGGCCGAAGTTGGAGCTCAGGCCGGGCAGGCGCTCGGTGTCGCCACGGTCGTCGATCCAGGCCGAGCGCACATCGCCCAGGCCTTTGCGCACGTCGATCACCACGTTGGGGTCGGTGTAGGGGCCGGAGGTGTCATAGACGGTGACGGGCGCGTTGATCTCGCCGCCGAAGTCGGTCGGGGTCACGTCGAGGCTGATTTCGCGCATCGGCACGCGGATGTCCGGGCGCGAACCCTGGACATAGATTTTTTGCGAGCGGGTAAAGGGCTGAACCGACTGCTCATCGACCTTGGCCGATTCGCTAAGGTGGGTAGCGTTTTTTAATTTTGTAGTCATCACAGGCTCTCCAGACAGCATCCAGGCAGTGGATTTTTGTCGGAGCGAACCTGTAACGAACGGACGCAGCCATAGCTGGAGCCAGGGGCGAAAACCAGCTGGTGCAGTGCTTGGTGCTCGAGGGGTGTTCGATTGTCGAACAACATCCCGGACGAAGCACAAGAGGACTCGCCGGGTGACGAGAAATCTTGTTCCCTACGCAGGCGCTAACCTGATCAGGTTCAACGGGATCCGGATTATCCGATCTCAGCCTCATAGCAAGGCACCCCGACAAGAACCCGGCCAGTCTAGACAAAGCCGGCACAGAACGCCAACACCACGGCAAACAGCGTGATGAATGGCGTAAATGCAGGATTGTTGCCCTGCGCAGGCGCATCTACACTCGGTGGGTTGCGTCGAACCTTGACGCTGCACAGGCCGAGACTTAGCCTTGGCGCCAGAATTATCCTCGTAATATCAACTCTAGGGATCGCCGAATGCTGCGCAAACTCTCACTGGCCATCGCCGTGTCTTGTGCGTCCAATGGAATGGCCTGGGCAGCAGAAGCGCCCTTGACCACTAAAACCGACCTGGTCAGCGTCTACCAGGAAGCCGTGGACAACAACGCCGACCTCGCCGCCGCCCGCGCCGATTACGACGCACGCAAAGAAGTGGTGCCGCAGGCTCGCGCCGGTTTGCTGCCCAACCTCTCGGCCGGTGCCGACCTGAACAACACCCGGACCAAGTTCGACGAACCCTCGATGACCGCCACCCGCAGCGGCACCGTGTATCAGGCGACCCTGGCCCAGCCGATTTTCCGCGCCGACCGCTGGTTCCAGCTGCAAGCGGCCAAGGACGTCAACGAGCAAGCCGCGCTGGAGCTCTCGGCCACCGAACAGAACCTGATCCTGCAAAGCGCCGAAAGCTACTTCTCGGTGTTGCGCGCCCAGGACAACCTGGCCTCGACCAAGGCCGAAGAAGCCGCCTTCAAGCGTCAACTGGACCAGTCCAACGAGCGCTTCGATGTGGGCCTGTCGGACAAGACCGACGTCCTGCAATCCCAGGCCAGCTACGACACCGCGCGGGCCAACCGGATCCTCGCCCAGCGCCAGGTGGATGACGCGTTCGAAGCCCTGATCACCCTGACCAACCGCCAGTACAACTCGATCCAGGGCATCGTTCACAGCCTGCCGGTGCTAGCACCGACCCCGAATGACGCCAAGGCCTGGGTCGATACCGCGGCCAAGCAGAACCTCAACCTGCTGGCCAGCAACTACGCGGTCAGCGCCGCCGAGGAAACCCTAAAGCAGCGCAAGGCCGGCCACGCCCCGACTCTCGACGCGGTGGCGCAATACAAGAAAGGCGACAACGACGCCCTCGGCTTCAGCAACCCGGCCCCACTGGGCCAGCGTTACGGCAGTGACGTAGAACAACGCACCATCGGCCTGCAACTGAGCATTCCGATCTACAGCGGCGGCCTGACCAGCTCCCAGGTCCGCGAGTCCTACTCGCGCCTGAACCAGAGCGAGCAACGCCGTGAGGCCTTGCGCCGCCAGGTGGTGGAGAACACCCGCAACCTGCACCGCGCGGTGAACACCGATGTCGAGCAGGTCCAGGCCCGGCGCCAGTCGATCATCTCCAACCAGAGCGCCGTGGAAGCCACGGAAATCGGTTATCAGGTCGGTACGCGCAATATCGTCGACGTGCTCGACGCCCAGCGCCAGCTGTACACCTCGGTGCGCAACTACAATAACAGCCGCTACGACTACATCCTCGACAACCTGCGCCTCAAGCAAGCCGCCGGCACCCTCAACCCGGGCGACCTGCAGGACCTGTCGCGCTACCTGAAAGCCGACTACAACCCGGACCGCGACTTCCTGCCGCCGGACCTGGCCAAGGCCGCGGCGGAACAGCTCAAGGCCCGGCCGGGCCAGTAACCTGTAGCCGCTGCCGCAGGCTGCGATCGACCGGAACGGTCGTAAAAAAGGCCACCGCCATTCAACTGAATCGCGGTGGCCTTTTTGCCTGTCCTTCGGACAGGATCGCAGCCTGCGGCAGCGGCTACAGCAAACGGCCCAACCCGTCGAGCAGGCGCTGCAGGGCGCCCTGATTGCTGCGCATCACCCGCAGCCCGGCATCGGCCATCTTCTGCGCATCCCGGGGCAACTCGAACAGGCGCTGCACCGCCACCGCCAGGCCATGGGCATCGTCCACTTCCTGCAGGGCACCCGCCTCGCGCAGCATCGTCGCGATCTCCAGGAAGTTGAACAGGTGCGGCCCGCTCAGCACCGGCTTGGCCAGGGCCGCCGGCTCCAGCAGGTTGTGACCGCCGTTAGGTACCAGGCTGCCGCCGACAAAGGCGCTGTCCGCCAGGGCATAAAGAAACAGCAGCTCGCCCATGGTGTCGCCCAGCAGCACCGAGGTGCTGGCGGTGACCGGCTCGGCGCTGGAGCGGCGAATAGTCGCGAAACCTTGCTGCCGGCACAGCTCGAACACCGGATTGAACCGCTCCGGATGACGCGGCACCAGGATCAGCAAGGCATCCGGGTGGCTGGCCAGCAGTTGGCGATGGGCGTCCAGCACCACGGCGTCTTCGCCCTCATGGGTACTGGCGGCGATCCACACCGGGCGCTCGCCGGCTTGCCATTGCTCGCGCAGCTCGCTGGCGCGCACCAGCAGTTGCGAGTCGATGCTCAGGTCGAACTTGATCGAGCCCGTCACCTCGACCGTTTCCGGCCGCGCACCCAGCTGGCGAAAACGCTCGGCCTCGGCTTCGGTCTGCACCGCGAACAGGCTCATTTCCGCGAGCATGGGCGCGGTCAGTTTGTTGAACCGGCCATAACCTCGGGCCGAGCGCTCCGACAACCGCCCGTTGGCCAGCGCCACGGGAATGCCGCGCTTGGCGCACTGGTGAATGTGATTGGGCCACAACTCGGTTTCCATGATCACCGCCAGCTTCGGCCGGACCCGATCGAGGAAACGCGCGGCGGCGCAAGGCAGGTCGTAGGGCAGGTAGCAGTGCTGGATGCGTGGCTCGTTGGCGAACAACGCCTGGATACGTTCCGAGCCGGTGGGGGTCATGCAGGTGACCGTGATCGGCAGCTGTGGATAACGCGCCAGCAAGGCACGGATCATCGGCGCGGCAGCGATGCTCTCGCCCACCGACACCGCGTGCACCCAGATACCGCCTGGCTGCATCGCCGGCAGGCCCCAGGAAAAACGTTCGCCAACCCGCCTGGCATAGGCCGGCGCCTTGCGCGCCCGCAGCCACAGACGAATCGCCACCAATGGCAGCCCCAGGTAAAACAGCGCGGTGTAGAGAGTTCTATTCATGGCGGCGGAGTTTATCGGCTTTTTCAGCCAATCGCCCGCAAGTGCACGGCAAAACGCTCCGCCAGCCAATGCGCCGCCGGCCCCAGGGGCTCATCGCGGCGCCAGACCAGTTCCACCACCAGCGCAGGCGGGGTCCACTCGCTGGCCAACTCGACCATCTGGTTCTGATAGGCCGGGTACTGCACCACATGCCGCGGCAACCAGGCCCAGCCCAGGCCGCGCATCAGCAGCTCGGCCATCGCGTAGAAGCTGTCGGCGCGCCAGACTTGCGGGCTGAGCTGCTCACCACTGGGGTAGGTGCTCAACTGCGGGGAAATCAGCAACTGCCGATGACGCCCCAGTTGCTGACGGTCCACCTGCTTCTCCCCGGCCAGCGGATGCCCGACCGCGCACACCGTGACCATCTCGACGCTGCCCAGGGCCCGTCGCTCAAGGGCCTCGGACATCTGTTCATGGTGAAACAGCAAACCGAGGTCGGCCCGCCGCTCCAGCAGCTTGCGCGCCACGTCACCCTGGGCGCTGCTGGCCAACTGGACCTCCAGACTGGGGAAGCGCTCGGACAAGGCCTCAAGGCTATCGAGCACCGGCTGGAAAGGCATGGCCTCGTCCAGCGCCAGCCGCAAGCGCGCTTCTTCACCCCGCATCAACGCCAGCGCCCGACCGTTCAAGCGCTCGCACTGGCGCAGCACTTCCCGCGCCTCCGCGAGCAAGGCGCGACCGGCCTCGGTGAGTTTGGGCTGGCGACCGCTGCTGCGCTCGAACAACAGCACGCCGAGATCGGCCTCGAGCAGCGCAATCGCGCTGCTGACCGCCGACTGCGCCTTGTGCTGGTCACGGGCCACCGCCGAAAACGAGCGTTGCTCGGCGACGCTGACGAACAGCCGCATCTGCTCCAGATTCCACTGCACATTCATGAGCCAACCCATCTTCAAAACAGATAGGTAATGACTTTACCCCATCTGCACAATCTCTAGAATGCCGACCTCATCAAGCAAGCCCAAACACGAGGACTCTCCCATGAACGCTTACACCTACCTGGCCATCGCCATCTGCGCCGAAGTGATCGCCACTGTTTCGATGAAAGCGGTCAAAGGCCTGAGCACTCCACTGCCCCTGCTGCTGATCATCGTCGGTTACGGCGTGGCCTTCTGGATGCTGACCCTGGTGGTGCGCACCGTGCCGGTGGGCGTGGCTTACGCGGTCTGGGCCGGCATGGGCATTGTCATGGTCAGCGTGGCTGCGCTGTTCCTCTACGGGCAGAAGCTGGATATCCCGGCGATGCTCGGCATGGCCCTGATCGTCCTGGGCGTGGTGGTGATCCAGCTGTTTTCGAAGACTGCCGGGCACTGACCCACAGACCGACCGCCACGATGTAAAAAAGGCCACTGCGCTTCAACCGAAACGCAGTGGCCTTTTTGCAAGGCTCACAGTCTGCGGCAGCAGCAAGCCTTGATCGGCGACAAGCCTGTGCGGCTCGAGCCTGTATACTGCGCCCCTAGTCTTGAACACTGAGGTCGCTGCATGCCATCCGTTATTTCCACCGACGTGCTGATTGTCGGCGCCGGAGTCGCCGGCCTCTGGCTGAACGCCCGCCTGCGTCGCCAGGGCTTTTCCACCGTGCTGGTGGAGAGCGCCAGCCTCGGCGGCGGACAAAGCGTCAAGTCTCAGGGAATCATTCACGGCGGTGCCAAGTACGCTCTGCACGGCGCCCTGACCGGTGCCTCGGAAGCCATCGCCGACATGCCGCGCCGCTGGCGGGAGGCCCTGGCCGGCAACGGCGAACTGGACCTGTCCGGCGTGCGCCTGCTGTCCGAGGCCCATTATCTGTGGTCCCCCGGCACCCTGGCCGGCAACCTCACCAGCTTTTTCGCCAGCAAGGCCGTGCGCGGCCGCGTCGATCAGGTCAAGGGCGACCAGTTGCCGCCAGCCCTGCAAGACCGCCGCTTCAAGGGCAAAGTCTATCGTCTGGCCGAGTTGGTAGTGGACGTACCGAGCCTGATCGGGCGCCTGGCCGAACTGGGTGGCGATAGCCTGCTGGCCGGGCAGAAGATCGAGCCCGTGCTGGAAAACGGGCAATTGCTGGGCCTGCGGGTCGACGATCGGGAAATCCGCGCGCAACGCATCGTGTTCAGCGCCGGTGCCGGCAATGCCGAGCTGCTGAGCAGCCTCGGCCTGAGCCAGCCGGCCATGCAACGCCGGCCGCTGCACATGGTGCTCGTCAAGGGCCCGAGCCTGAAACCGCTGTACGCCCACTGCCTGGGTGGCGGGCCGAAGCCGCGCATCACCGTGACCACCCACCCGGCGGCCGACGGCCAATGGGTCTGGTACCTCGGCGGCGACATCGCCGAAGCCGAGGGCGTGGCTCGCGAGCCGGCGGCGCAGATTGCCGCCGCCCAGAAAGAACTTGGCAACCTGTTGCCATGGGTCGACCTCAGCCAGGCGCAATGGGCCACCCTGCGGGTGGACCGAGCCGAGCCCGCGCAATCGGGCCTGACCCGTCCGGACAACGCCTTCCTCGCCGAGCAGAACCGTCTGCTGGTCGGCTGGCCGACCAAGCTGGCCCTGGCCCCGGACTTCGCCGACCGGGTGTTCGCCGCCCTCGAGCGCGACGGTATCAAGCCAGGCCCGGCTGCCCCGCTGCCGGTATTGCCGAAACCCGCCATTGCCCAACCGGCGTGGGAGCAACTGCTGCCATGAGCCAAGCGACCCTGCACGACCTGCATCGCCCCTTCGGCAGCACCGGACTGCTGGTCTCCCCACTGGGCCTGGGCACCGTGAAGCTCGGGCGCGACCAAGGGGTGAAGTACCCCAACGGCTTCCAGATTCCGGATGACACCGAAGCCCGCATGTTGCTCAAGCTGACCCGCGACCTGGGCATCAACCTGATCGACACCGCGCCGGCCTATGGTCGCAGCGAGGAGCGCCTGGGTCCGTTGCTGCGTGGGCAGCGCCAGGACTGGGTGATTGTCAGCAAGGTCGGCGAAGAGTTCGAGAACGGCCTGTCACGCCATGATTTCAGCGCCGCCCATACCCGCTTGTCGGTGGAGCGCAGCCTGCAGCGCCTGGAAACCGACTTCATCGACCTGGTGCTGGTGCATTCCGACGGCAACGATCTGCACATCCTCGAGCAGTGCGAGGTGTACCAGACGCTGGCCGAGCTCAAGCAGGAGGGCAAGATCCGCGGCTTCGGTTTGTCGGGGAAAACCGTCGAAGGGGGCCTCAAGGCCCTGGAACAAGGCGACTGCGCCATGGTCACCTACAATCTGAACGAACAGAACGAAAGAGCCGTCATCGATTACGCCGCGGCCCATGGCAAGGGTATTCTGGTGAAAAAAGCCCTGGCCAGTGGCCATGTATGCCTGAGCCCGGGGGTCGACCCGGTGCGCGCCAGCTTCGAACTGCTGTTCGACCAGCCGGGCGTCGCCAGTGCTATTGTCGGGACCATCAATCCGTTGCACCTGGCCCATAATGTCGCCACTGTCGCGCAGGTGTTGCGCAAAAACTGATGCCGCCCACGCGGCCGACCCCGACGCAAGAAGGAGCCGACATGCCGCGTACGCTCATAAGAAAGAACCCCAGCAACTTCAAGACGCTGCCCCTGTTCGTCGAAGCGACGCCTGAAGGCCTCAGCTATCAGAGCGTCGGCATGCCGCTGAACTTTGCGCAGACCCTGCAGCGGCGGCGCCCGGTCACCGTGGCCGACGCCGAACGCTTCGCCCTGGAACTGGCCAACCTCGGCGTCTCGGTACGCCTGACCCTGCATTGGCAGAACCGCGACTATTGGGTGCTGGTCCGCCAGCGCCGGCAGGACCGCGGCGATGTAGTGCTCAAGCTGATTTCCGGTTACGTCCCGGCCCACGAACTGAACCTGCCGCTGCATACCGCCATCCAGGAAATCGCCGAGGAATGCCTGCTGGAAACCCCGGAAGGCTGGCTTGGCGGGCGCTTCAACGACACCTGGCTGCCGGCGCCCTACTCGGCGGCCCTGCATTATCGCGAAGCCCTGCCCTTTCGCCTGACGCCGCTGTCGGGCGCGGCACGCCCGGTGCGCTGCGCCAACCTGCATCTGCTGGAACGGCCGCGGGCTTATGTGCACCTGCCCACCGCGTCTCTGCAGCTGATCTATGACCTGCGTCTGGACGTGCCGAAAGAAGCCAAGTCGCTGAGCCTGTTCCATGTCGATGAACGTCTGGAAGGCGACCAACTGGTGGCGCGCCTGGATCGCAAGCGCCCGGACCTGTACCTGATGCCGCTCAAGGACGGGCAGCCGTGCGCCGAGCTCTATACGTTGAAGAAGGATCAGTTGCACCCGGCGAGTACCCGCGGCCTGTATCTGGCCGAAAGCTTCGCCCAGCAGCAAGGCTGGCTGGTGCGTGACGAGCGGATTCGCTGGAAGGACTGGCTGAAGCAGCAGGGATTGAGCGCGCCGGAGAAGGACTCCAAACTCCAGCGTCTTACCGGCAAGGCGCGGCAGATATTGCGCAAGATCGTCCCGGCCAAGGCTAGCCGGCAACGTTGATCGCCAACCCGCCCACTCCGGGTTTCGCAGGAGCGGGCAGATTGGCGAGCAACATCATTCGGTCTTGCGAATCTTCTCGACTATGGCCGTGGTGGAACTGTTCTCCACCAGGCCCAGCACTTTCACCACGCCGCCATAAGCCTTGACGATATCGGCACCGACCACCTGGTCCACCGAATAATCCCCACCTTTGACCAGCACGTCTGGCTTGACCTGGGCCAGCAGGTTTTCCGGCGTGCCCTCGGGGAAGCTGATGACCCAGTCCACCGCGCCCAGGCCGGCCAGTACTGCCATGCGCCGGTCGACGCTGTTGATCGGACGTCCAGGCCCCTTCAGGCGGCTGACCGAGGCATCGTCGTTGATCGCCACGATCAGGCGATCGCCTTGGGCCCGCGCCTGCTCGAGGTAGGTCACATGGCCGGCGTGGAGGATGTCGAAGCAGCCGTTGGTGAAGACGATCTTCTCTTTGTGTGCACGCGCATCGTCGATCGCCAGCAGCAGCTGGTCGAGGCTCAGCACACCGCGCTCGGAACCCTCTTCACGCTGGATAGCACGACGCAGCTCCGGCGCGCTGATGGCCGCAGTACCCAGCTTGCCGACCACGATGCCGGCGGCCAGGTTGGCCAGGGCTACCGCGTGCGGCAGCTCTTCGCCCGCCGCGATCGCCGCCGCCAGGGTGGAAATCACCGTATCGCCGGCACCGGTGACGTCGAACACTTCACGAGCGCGAGCCGGCAAATGCAGCGCCGGGTGATCGGGACGCAACAGGGTCATGCCGTGTTCGCCACGGGTCACCAGCAAGGCGCCCAGCTCCAGGTCGTGCATCAGCTTCGCGCCTTTGCTGACCAGGTCGTGCTCGTCGACGCAACCGCCGACTATGGTTTCGAACTCGCTGAGGTTCGGGGTGATCAGGCTGGCGCCGCGATAAATCGAAAAGTCCTTGCCTTTCGGGTCCGCCAGCACCG
The DNA here is from genome assembly GCF_017349775.1 of Pseudomonas sp. GW460-12-10-14-TSB1. Taxonomy (NCBI): domain Bacteria; kingdom Pseudomonadati; phylum Pseudomonadota; class Gammaproteobacteria; order Pseudomonadales; family Pseudomonadaceae; genus Pseudomonas; species Pseudomonas sp. GW460-12-10-14-TSB1. The sequence continues at coordinate 118,777 of NZ_JACNAC010000001.1, read as the reverse complement.
GTATGCCACGGGCACGCGCGGCCTGGATCAGTGCCTGATGGTTCTTCAGGGCACCCTTGCCGTAGTCGGACAACACCAGCACCTTGATGCCATCCAGCAACTGGTCGACTTCAGCGCCCAACGCCAGGGCATCGGTGGCGAAGGGTTCTTCGAAATCGATACGCAGCAGTTGCTGGTGCCGGCTCATGACCCGCAGCTTGACGATGGTCGGCTGATGGGCAATGCGCTGGAACAAGGCGCGTACGCCCGCCCCCTCGAGACTGTTGGAGAGACTGTCGGCAGCCTCGTCGTCGCCGGTGACGCCAACCAGCGAGGCCGGTGCGCCGAGCGCGGCAATGTTCAAGGCAACGTTCGCGGCACCGCCCGGGCGGTCCTCGATTTGCTCGACCTTGACTACCGGTACCGGCGCCTCAGGGGAAATCCGTGAGGTACCACCATGCCAGTAACGGTCGAGCATGACATCGCCGACCACCAAGACAGGGGCTTGATCGAATCGCGGCATGGACAACTTCATGGAGCAACCCACATACAAAATGAACAGGGGCGCGATATTAACACAGGGTGAACGCTGCCTAGTTCTACCGCTGCACGAGTATTCGCGATCGCCCCAAACTGTTCATTTATTGAGCAAAAGCGCCATGAGCCGGTCTGTCGCACAGGCCAGCCCGACTGTTTCGGTATCGATCTCGCAGTCGGGATAAAGCGGCGCTTCGTAGGGGCTGTCGAGCCCGGTGAAGTTCTGGATACGCCCCTCGCTCGCCGCCCGATACAGACCCTTGGGGTCGCGTCGGGCACAGGCAGCGAAGGATGTACTCACGTACACCTCGAGAAACTCGTCCGCCGCGAACAAGGCCCGGGCGGCGGTGCGCTCCGCGCGAAACGGTGAAATCGCCGAAACGATCACGATCAACCCCGCCTCCACCATCAACCTCGCCACCTCGGCCAGGCGCCGGATGTTTTCCTTGCGCGCCTCGGCGCCCATGCCCAGGTCACGACACAGGCCGCTGCGCACGTTGTCGCCATCGAGGATGAAGGTATGCAGGCCCTGCCCGTTCAGGCGCAATTCCAGCAGATTGGCCAAGGTCGATTTGCCGGCGCCGGACAAACCGGTCAGCCAGATACAACATGGACGCTGCCGCTTGAGCGCCGCCCGCTCGGCAGCGGTCAGGGACAGGCTGCAGGGGCGGATGTCCGGTCGCGGGCAATGCGGCGACAAAGGCTCATTCATAGCCGAGCATCTCGTAGTCGCGCTGGTAGGCTCGACGCACCAGCCGCCGGGTGCGTACCGAGCAGAAGTCCCGGGCAGGCGCCTGGTGCCGCTGCCGCGATTCGTTGAGGTGCGGCAGGGACCTGCTCACGCCCAGATGCTCGCTGAGTAACTGATAGTCCCGCTGCAGGTGCTCCTGATAGCCGATGAAGTCCATGTTCAGGCGCCCCATGGAATCCACCAGGAAGTCGGTCTGCGGGGCGAAGTGCAGTTGCTTGTGGATATTTTCCGGATGCAGCCAGCGCCCGACAAAATCGTCGAAATCGCGATAGTGGCTGACCAGCCGCTGGGCGGCCTGGTCGCGGCGACTGAGTTCGTTGCCACGCAGGAAGGCATAGGCCGAGTAGGCCCGCTCCAGGGGATCGCGGACCACGGCGAACTTGAAACTGCTGGCGAACTGCTGGGGAAACTGTTGCTCGTACCAGTACAGGGGCAGGTGGCCCGGCGTCCAGCCGTCGAACAATGCCGAACACAGGCTGCTCCCGGCGCACTTGGGCACATGGATGAACACACAACCGTGCTGACGGAACGGCGCCGGAAAACGGACGTTGGCGGACATGGCCTTGTTCACCACCTGCCGGTCCACCACAGACAGGCGCCCAAGCAAAAACGCCCGTTGCGACTTGGGCAATAACTTCCACAGATAACGTTGCAGCATTCCAGTACCCGCGCGACGGGGTTGGCCCCCTCGATTCAGTCGACGATTGAGGCTGGAACCATAACAAGCAGGAGGCGCTGAATTATTTAGGCTTGGTCAAGACTGTAAGGGGCGGGATACAAAGACCGCCGGCGCATTGCACGCCGGGGCCGTTCCAGGGTGGGCAGTGCCCACCCTGGTGCAGGAGTCAGGCAATGCCTTCGGAAGCTGGCTCGTCCAGGCCCATGGCATGCAGGCGCGAGTAGTAGCCGTTCTGTGCCAGCAGGTCGACATGGGTGCCGCGCTCGACGATCCGCCCCTGGTCCATGACCAGAATCAGGTCGGCCTTCTCGATGGTCGACAGGCGGTGCGCGATCACCAGGGTGGTGCGCCCCTTCATCACCTTGTCCAGGGCCGCCTGGATATGCCGCTCGGATTCAGTATCCAGGGCCGAGGTGGCCTCGTCGAGAATCAGCAACGGCGCATTCTTCAACAGGGCCCGGGCAATCGCCAGACGCTGGCGCTGGCCGCCGGAGAGCAGCACGCCGTTCTCGCCGACCTGGGTGTCCAGGCCTTCGGGCAGCTGCGAAATGAAGTCCATGGCATAGGCATCCGCCGCCGCCTTCTCGATATCTTCCCGCGGCGCCCCGGCCAGGTCGCCATAGGCGATGTTGGCGGCCACGCTGTCGTTGAACAGGGTTACATGCTGGGTCACCTGGGCCACATGCCGGCGCAGGTTGCGCAGGCGGTAATCCTCGATCTCCACGTCATCGAGGAGAATCTGCCCCGTTTCGTGGTGATAGAAGCGTGGAATCAGGCTGGCCAGGGTCGACTTGCCGCTGCCGGAGCGACCGACCAGCGCGATCATCTGGCCGGGAGCCGCGGAGAAGCTGATGTCCTTCAGCACTTCACGGTCGGTGCCCGGATAGGTGAAGCTCAGGTTGCGCACGTCGAGGCGACCCTCGATACGCTCACGCTCGACCTGGCCCCGATCGACTTCAGGCTCGACATCCAGCTGCTCGAAGATGCTTTCCGCGCCCGCCACGCCTTTCTGGATGGTCGAACTGACTTCCGAGAGCTGGCGAATCGGCTTGGGCAGCAGGCCCGCCGCGGTGATATAGGCCACCAGGTCACCCGCGGTGGCATCGCCACGCAGGAACAGCACCAGGAACATCAGCACCGCCATGGCGGAGTAGATAACCAACTGCAGCATCGGCGTGTAGACCGCACCGGTCTTGGTCATGCGCAACTGCTTGTCAGTGTTGCTCTGGCTGGCGTCGACGAAACGCTGCTGCTCGTAGCTTTCGCCACCGAAGCTGCGCACCACGCGATAGCCTTGAATGGTCTCGGAGGCCACATGGGTCACATCGCCCATCGCCACCTGGATCTTCTTGCTCTGCTTGCGGAATTTCTTGCTGGTGCTGCCGACCATGACCGCAATCAACGGCAGGATCGCCAGCATCACCAGGGTCAGTTTCCAGTTCATCCACAGCAGGTAGACGAACAGGAACACCACTGTCAGGCCTTCGCGAATCACCACCTTGATGGCGTCGGTGGCGGCACCGGTAACCATGGTGACGTTGAAGGTGATGCGGGAAATCAGATGCCCGGAGTTATGGGTATCGAAATAACGGTTCGGCAGGACCAGCAGCTTGTTGAACAGCTGGACCCGCAGGTCATGCACCAGTCCCAGGGAAACCTTCGCCAGATAATAGTTGCCGAGGAAGGAGCCGAGCCCCTGCCAGGCCGCGATCAGGATGATCAGCAGCGGCACCGCCATCAATAGCTGCAAGTCGCGCAGATAGGGAACATTAGGGAAGAGCACCGCTTCGGGATTGCTCAAACCGTCGACGAAATATTTGAGAATGCCCGCCAGCATCGGCTGGGTGGAAGCAAATATCACGAAGCCCACGATACTCAGCAGGAAAATGCCTATGTAGGGTTTTACATACCCCAACAGCCGGAAATAGATTTTCAGGCTGGAATCCTGTTCCGCTTTGGGCGGTGCGTCACTCATCGTCGAGCTCACTGTTTAGGAGGAACGCGGATTTTATCACAGCCAGTGTGACCGCCCCGTGCCCAGACCAAAACAGTAGCCAAACCGATCGGCAGCCAGCTGATGAACCATTCGGCGCGAGGGGTTCCGGTCAGGCTGGCGGCATCGAACTGCATGGCCAGGAAGGAGAACAGCCAGATCCCGATGACGCCCCGACCATAAAGCGATTCACGGGCGCGCCAGGCTTCGCGCAGGACGGCAAACCAGGCCACGATCCAGAGCAACAGCCCAGGGATTCCCAGTTCAATGGCAATGTGGGTGAACAGGTTGTGGGCATGATCGAACGAAAACCCTTCAGCCGATACGTTATAGCTCGAGCCCAGACCAAGACCTGTCCATGGGTGCTCGGCGATCATCTGCAGGCTGGCCATCAGGATCTGCGGGCGAAAGGAAACACCACGCGCCAGGACCAAGGGTTCGAGAAACCAGAACGCCAACATCGCCAGCAGCAATGCCGCTGCCGCGAAAATTCGACTGGCCCGGTCGCGACACCAGATCGGCATCGCCAGCACGGTCAGGAACAGGGCCAGGGCAGCACCGCGACTCTGACACAACACGACAAACCCACCGAGCACTGCCAGCGCCACCAGCCATACGGCTTGAAGGCCGCGAGTACGCGGCACCCAGTGCAGCAGCCAGATGGCGGCCAGGCCGATGACATAACCACCCAGGATCGGATGAGCCAACTCCCCCAACCCTACAAGGCGCGCCCACCAGACATTTCCGTTGATCCAGTAGAACTGGATGATGGCCATCAGTGCCGTCACCGCCAGCCCCAGCCCCCCCCACTGCATGACGCGGATCACCCTCTCAGGCCGGGCATTGGCGAAAACCGGGAAAAACAACAGGAACACTGTGATGTACAGCAAGCGCTTGGCCTCGCGCGACGGATCCGGCGCCTGGGTCCACAACAGACTGATCAGGCCCCATATCGCCAACCCCAGCAATGCCAGGCCAAGCCAGCTCTGGGCACGCCACCACTCAATCAGGCGCTCACGCGCGGACCAGGCCAGAATCATCGCCGGCAGCCACAGGAAGGCCACCAGCCCCTGTTGGTAGAGCTTGTTGGTGGGCGCTAGTGCAATGGCCAGCAAAAACCATAGCAACCCGATTGTCATCCATACTTGCGCCCAACGTGTGGCCTGCATCTATACACTCCTAAATGGTTCACCAGCCAACCCGGCATGGTTAAAACAACAACTTTTCGGCATCATTGCCCGCCACTGTGCCCGCCACTTCGACAAGGCTTCCTACGATGCAATGCTCCCGGCTTCCCCAAGCCACTTTGAATCAGATGATTGAAGGCGCCAGAATTCTGGAGGCCGACAGTTACGGCCCGAAAGTCTACCTGTTGCAGGATGGGAATATTCTGAAACTGTTCCGGCGCAAGCGTCTTTTCTCATCCGCCCTGTTTCGGCCCTATTCGAGGCGCTTCATCGACAACGCCGCACGCCTGGAACAACTCGGCGTTCCCACGCTGCAGGTTCTGGACTTCTACCGCCTGGAACAACCCGGCATGACCGCGGTGCTCTACCAACCGCTGCCAGGCGAAACCCTGCGCCAGGTCGCCAGCAAGGAAGGCTTCGACTGGCAGCAGGCCTTGCCGGCGTTGGTGGAACTGATTCGTAGCCTGCATAACTCAGGGATCTACTTTCGCTCGCTGCACCTGGGCAACATCGTCATTACCCCGGATAACCGCTTCGGCCTGATCGATGTGGCCGACATGCGTTTTTTCCGCGGGCCATTGCCGCGCCATCTGGTCAAACGCAACCTGCAACACTTCGCCCGTTATATTGCCCGGGAGAAGCTGAATGGGAGCTTTCCGATACAAGCGCTGGAGCAGGCCCTACTTTCGGCATGACAGCAAGCTGGTGGCGGCCTGGCTGAAGCGCTGCCAGGCCAGGTCGGGAGCCAGCACAGCGTACTGATCCGCCGCAATGCTCTGGGCGGGCAGGCCGAGGGCCTGAAGGATGGCCTCCTGCCAGGCGTCGATGTCATTCACCGGCGCATAACGCCCGGTTTCAGCCAATTGCTCACGGAACACGGGCAAATCGCTGGTCAGCACCGGCACACCGGACATCACTGCTTCCTGCAGGATCAGCCCCAGGCCCTCGTCCAGCGACGGGATGGCTACCCAGTCGAATGCCTTGTAAAGCATCGCCGCATGCTTCAGATGTCCAGGCAACGAAACCTTGTCCTGCAGGCCCAGCTGGTTGATGCGGGCCTCGAGCGCTGTGCGATTCGAGCCCTCGCCGATAATCACCAGACGCATCTCCGGCCGGCTCGCCAAGGCCTTGGCGAAAGCCTCCAGCAGGCAAGCAAAACCTTTATCGTCCACCAGACGCCCGACCGCGCCGAATACCGGAGCATCATCTGCAGGCAAGCCGAGGGTAGCTCGTGCCTCGGCACGCGGTAGCAGCCTTGCGTTGAACTCGTGCGGATCGAATGCGCTGCGCAAGGCCGTCACCGGCATCTGCAAATCGTATTCGAGGGATGAAGCCAGGGTCTGCGAAACGGCCGCGAGTGTCAGTTGCGAGGCGGGGAACTGCCGGAACAGCTGCTGATCCTTGCGGTGCAAGCGCGTGGAGCCATGGATCACCACCACCGCACGCATGTGCGGCAATGACTTGAGGACCGGTAGCAAGGTACGCGCTACCCCCAGGCCATCGAGCAGCAGCACCTGGGCATCAGTCTCCTGCAAAGCCTTGCGAAAGCGGGCCCGCAGCCAGGGTTTGAGCAAGCGCCAGAAATGCTTGCCCTTCAGGCGCGCCGACGACAGGTTCCACTCCCGGCACTCACCCACCTCGGCAACACATCCGGTGGACGGGCCTTGCAGCAGCCAGGTCTTGACCACAGTGCCTGGCTCGGACTGAGAGAGGATCTGCTGGTGAACCTTGTGAACGGAGGCAAACGCACTGCCGCCTGCCCACATGACGTTGAGAATGCTCATTGGGCAGATAGCCCTTTCGCGGTATTCGGGAAAGTGAAACCGGTAGAACTAATTGATAAACCAGCCAATACCGACTCCAACCAACAGGACTAAAACAAGCTTGATTTGCTCACGACGACTGCGCCGAGCCTTACGCTGCCGCTCGGCGGCAGTCTCCACATGCAGACCGAAGCCGGTATGCAACACCGCGTCACCTTCCAGGCTGACAGCTGTCAGGTTCAACTCAGCATAGCGCTTGGACAGCGCCTTCTCGCCGCCGTGCCCGGCAAAAGGCGCGCACAGTCGATATTCCGCCATCCGGCGCAGCCCCGGGTTCAGGGAAAAGCTCTGCCACTCGGGTTTGTCGGAGTTCAGCGGATAGCAAGGCACACCACCGATCAACTCGCGGGCACCCAAGTGGATGTAAGGACTATGGACTCGCAGGTCATGGGCATAACTGCGCAACCAGACCTGCAGGATGTCCGGGCGCTGCTCGAGAATCGCTTTCGAATCCTCGACAAAACCCGGGCGGTAGAACTCCCAATCGTCTTCGCAATGGAAGATATAGGGGGTCTTGACCTGCTCGTAGGCCAGGTCGATCGACGCCAACTGTCCGAGCTTCGGTCGGTTGACGAAGAAGGTACAGTGATCCTTCCAATGGGCGGGCACAGCCGTGCGCACCCGCTCGTCGCCCGCATCTTCGGTGATGAAGACTTCGCGGATCGGCGCGCTGTTGAAGCGGTCGAAACTCTCCAGCGTGAGCTTGAGCAGGTCCAGACGACCGCAACTGGTGACCACCAGCGTGATGTCACTCTCTTGACTAAACTGCACTTGATTCTCACCTACGACAAAGTGCGATCACTATTAAGGGCTCAGTGATCGCTGTCAAACACCCAGTTTCGAACGTACGCGCTCGATAAAGCTCAAGGGTGCACGAGGCCGCAATGCGGGCTGAAGTTCCTCGACGATACGCTGACCGATACGGGCGAAGCTGAATTGGGAGACCGCTAGGTCGCGCCCATTTTGCGCAATGCTCTGCGCCAGGGCCGGATCGGCGCGCAACATGGCGAGTTTTTCCTGCAATTGCGGGATGTTCTGATAAAAGACCACGTTGTGCAGGTCCTGCAAGCCCAGCGCGCGGTTTTCCACCTCGCCCTGGTCGAATGCCAGCAATACACAGCCACAGGCCATGGCCTCGAAGTTCTTGATCATGTATTCGCCCATACCGACATCGGCACTGACGAAAAAGCGGATGCGGTTGAGCGTGTCACAATACTCTTCGCCCGACTTGGTCCGCGTCACCACCAAGGGTTCGACCTGGCCGAGTTCGTCGAGCAGCGCCTTGCGCCCACTGTAGGCCACGCTGTTGGTGCTGCCGACGAATGCCAGCTCGATGTCCCGCTCGCGGCCCTGATCCTGCAGCAGGGTCTGGTCGTAGCCCTTGGGCACGAATACCGCGTCGAAACCCTCCTGACGCAAGCGCTCGCTGACCATGAACCCTGAGCTGATCACCCGCGCCCACGGCAGGCGCCGGTAATGGGCACTGAACTTGCCGGTGTACTTGCAAGGGATGTAGTTCTGGTAGGCGTCGTGCTCGAGGATCACCAGGTTGGGAATGCTGCGGATAAAGCTCGCCTGGCGGATTTCCTGCTTGAAACGCAGGAAGAACACGATGCGGTCGTAGCGCGATACATCCACCTCACGGCGGAAATAGCCACGCAGGTTGCGCTGCTCGTCGCTGCTCAACCACCGCAGGTCGCATTCGCAATGAGCGGCAACGCCTTCGTACAGGCGGTCCAGAATGGCCCGCTGTTCTTTCTGCACCAGAAATAGAACCTTCATCATCTTCCTTGCAGCCGTGAGCAACCGGACAAAAGAGCGAAACTACCCTGGCCGACAGGCAAAAGGGTGTCATGCAATATCAATTTACAAACGCCAGAACAGCTCATGCCGGCGTACCGCCTTGCGGAAAAACTCGTTCTCGCCATAAGGCGAACCGGCACGGCCGGCCAGCACACGCTGCAGGACCCGGCGCAAGCGGCGCTTGAACGGCGCTCGCGGCTGCAGGTCGTGCATCATGCCCAGGGCCATCGCCTTGTCGCGTTGCTGTTCGGTCGACAGCGGCAAGCTGCAGGGCCTGAGTACCTGGGCCGGGTCGAACACCGGCGGCAGGGCGATGCCCGTCCCCGAATCGCCCATCGGCCAGCGGTCGTTGTCATGCAAGTGGTTGGCATAACCGAGCAAGGTGGTCGGCTGCCACTCCAGCCCCTGCAACGCTTCCAATACCGCCTGCTGGGCGCAGATATGGTCCGGGTGCGGGTCGAGGGTCGGGTGCGGCAGCACTATCACCTCGGGGCGGGCCTGGAGCAACAGCGCCCGCAGGTCGGCCAAGAGGTTGTTCCAGGTCGGCGCGCCATCGGCATCCGCCGGCAGGGGGAACGGATTGAATTGGCGGAACAGGCGGATATCCGACAGCTCGGCCTCGCGGGACGCCACAGGCCGGTTCGGCGCCGCCTGCATGGCTGGCAGTTGCAGGCAGAAATACCCCAGCTGCACGCAGCGCGCCTCGGCAACCCCGGCCCAGCGCGGTACCGCGATACTGTCCCAGGCCCGCAGCCGGCCCTTGATCCGCGCCGCATCGGCGCCGTTCATACCCATCTGCCGGTAATGCTCGGCTTCGATCTCGCCAGCGGTCAGCGTGACGATCCAGGTTTCGTCGGCCTGGCTGTACAGACCGAAAGCAGCCAGTTCGGCATCGTCGGCGTGGGGGGCGATGACCATCACCCGCTGGTGGCGATAGTCCGGCTCACGGAACACCGACAACAGCGGCTCGCCCTGCACCCGGCAGAAACGCCCGCGCAGTTGCAGCTCGCCACTGGCCAGAGGTCGCGTCAGCCCGCTGAGATTGAGGTAACGCAAGCCGTTCACGCCGCGCTCGAACGTCTGCCGATCCTGCCCCGCCAAGGAGACGGAAGGGTCGAAAAAGCGCCCTAGCCAGGTGCTGCTGACCTTTATCGCGAGGATCAGGGTTTCATCCCCCGCCAGATCGATCGCCTGGTCCAGCACCAGCCGCTGCTTGTCCAGATGGACCTTGGGCTGCTCGGTGCCGAACGGAAAGCTGTACTGATAATCGTCCCGGGGCGAATAGAACAGGTGGTCGGCGAACCAGGCTTCATGGGCCACCCAGGCCAGCACCGCGAGCAGCAGCGGCAACCACCAGGCCAGCAGCACACCGACGGCCACCAACAGCAGCAGGCCGATCAACAGGCCCAGGCGCTTCTGCCGGCGATGGCGTTTGAGCAACTGTTGCTTGCGACTCGGTGGCTGATTCATACCCTGAACACCGGAACGGGGTTGCACCAGCGATCCTTGTACTCGCGATCGGCGCGACCGAAGGAGAAACGCAGCGGCTTGTCGATAGCCCGCGCCTGTTCCCAGGCACTTTGCGTATTGAGGAAACTCAACACGCTGCCGGGGCTGAACTCACGGGTTTCAGGATCGACGCCACCGTTGATGTATTCGACGCTGATCCACTCCGGCGCTTCGACCCGGTACACCAGTTGAATGGCGATCGGCGCATCGTTGAGGAAAATCACCGAACCGACCAGCAACTCGCGCAGCAACTCGATGACTTCCGCCATGCGCTCGGCACCGGTGGCCGGGAACCCCCAGCGCCGCTGGAACAGATCGCAGTAGATGGCCGCCAGCTCCTGGCTAGAGAACTCGCTGACCGGACGCACCACACCGCCCGCCTCTTCCAGCAGACGCAGTTCGCGACGCTGGTTGTAGCGAAACTTCTTCGACAGCTCTTCAGGCGTACGAGCCATGGCCAGTTGTTCGGCCTGGAGCTTGAGGGTGCTGAAACGGCCCTGGTTCAAGGCCGACAGATAACGGCCACGATGGCGTAGCGGGGCCTGGGTGTCAGGCGCGGCCGGCAGGATCAGCTCGGCGTTGCCCAGGTCGAACAGGCCTTTCTTGCCACGACGCTTGAGCACGTCCTTGGACAACGCCAGGTCGCGCCCCCAGGTCGGGATCGCCGCCTGCAGTTCGCCGGCCTGTTCCCAGGCCAGGTAGCGGACCGGAATGCCCGCCAGGTTCGCCAGGCGCTCCACCACCAGCGGATGGGTAGCAACGCTGCCGCCAAAACGCTGCCAGGCGGCGGCATAAGTCGAGGCGTCGACGACCGACCAGCCACGCTCGCGCCAGCCTTGGAATCGATTGAGCATCAGGGCCTCGCGGTCAGATCGGTAACTTGCGGCAGACGCCAGAAGGCGTCGCGTACGGCGCGGTCGGAGAACCGCTCGCGCAGGCGCTCGAACATCAGCTCGGCGCACAGCAAGCGCTGGTTCTCGTCCATCCCGGCCAGGTGTTGCAGGCCCTGGGCCATATGCTCGGCATCGCCCAACGGAAACAGGATGCCGACGCCTTCGACCACTTCCTTGGCCCCGCCACACGCCGTCGCCAGCAGCGGCACGCCAGCGGCCATGGCCTCCAGCAGCACCATGCCGAATGGCTCGTGATCGGAACTCAGGGCAAAGGCATCGAAAGCACGGAAATAACGCCGGGCTTCTGTGACTTGGCCGAGGAACAGCACGCGGTCGGCAATGCCCAGTTCGCGGGAAAGGTCCTTGAGGTTCTGCTCCAGGCGCCCGCTGCCGAGAATCGCCAGCTGGCTTTCCCGAGGTAGCCCCGGCAATGCCGCGGCAAACCCGCGCAGCAGGGTGGCCTGGTCCTTGTCCGGGTGCAGACGCCCGACATTACCGACGATCCAGGCGGAAGACGACAGCCCCAGCTCCCGGCGCGCTTCGGCCTTGGGCAGTTGGGTAGCCTGCAAGGCTTCGACGTCGATCCGGTTGTACAGCGTCTGGATCCGCGCCGCCGGCCACTGCGGCAGGCAACTACGCATGTCGTCGCGCACCGCGTCGGACACGCCGAGCAGGCTCAGGCGCTTGCGGAACAGGTTGGCAAACAGACGGCGGCTGCCGCGCTGGTAATCGCCAAACGCGTGATGCACGCCGATCACCGGCAACGAAGTGCCCAGCAATGCAATGTAAATCGGCTTGAAACGGTGGGCGATGCAGAAGCTGAAATTGCGCGACGCGGCTATCTTGCGCAAATCGCGGATCGCCCCCAGCTTCAGGCCACGGATGGCCTTGGAGCTGTATTCCATGAACAGCACTTCGTCGCTGGCACAGCCATCGGCCACCTCGGCATCGGCGACCCCGGTGAGGAACACCGTGGTCACGCGATAGCCGCTGCCCGCGAACAGGCTGGCGTATTGCCGGGCACAGTCCAGGAACGGCCCGTCATAGCCGTGGCAGAACTGCAGGACGTGGCGCTCAGCCGAGCGTGTCATAAGGGTCCACGCCGTCTTTGACTACCAGGATGTCTTCCATGATCAGGTACTGCAGATCGGAGCCGAAGAACATGTTCAGGGCGTCGGTCGGAGAGCAGATCATCGGCTCGCCACGGCGGTTGAGCGAGGTGTTCAGCGACACGCCGTTGCCGGTCAGGACTTCCAGGGCCTTCATCATGTCGTAGTAGCGCGGGTTGTATTCGCGCTTGAGCACCTGGGCCCGGGAAGTGCCGTCTTCGTGGACCACTTCCGGCACGCGGGTCTTCCACTCTTCCGCCACTTCGAAGGTGAAGGTCATGAACGGCGCCGGGTGATCGACCTTGATCATCTGCGGACCGACGGTGTCGAGCATCGACGGGCAGAAAGGCCTCCAGCGCTCGCGGAACTTGATCTGCTCGTTGATACGGTCGGCCACGCCGGTAGCGCTCGGGCAACCGATGATCGAACGGCCGCCCAGGGCACGCGGACCGAACTCCATGCGGCCCTGGAACCAGGCCACCGGGTTGCCGTCGACCATGATCTTGGCGATACGCTCGGGGGTGTTGTCGATCTGGCGCCAGGCCGGCTTGTTCGGGTGACGGGCACAGGCGGCGATCACGTCTTCGTTGCTGTAGGACGGGCCGAGATAGACGTGTTCCATCTTCTCCACCGGCACGCCGCGAGCGTGGGAAACATAGGCCGCGGCACCGACCGCGGTACCGGCGTCGCCGGACGCCGGCTGCACGAACAGCTCTTTGACTTCCGGACGGGCGATGATTTTCTGGTTGAGCTTGACGTTCAGCGCACAGCCGCCGGCGAAGGCCAGCTTGCCGGTTTCCTTGAGGATGTCGCCCAGGTAGTGGTCGATCATCTGCAGCGCCAGCTTCTCGAACAGCGCCTGCATGCTGGCCGCGTAGTGGATGTACGGTTCGTCGGCGATGTCGCCTTCGCGCTTCGGACCCAGCCACTCGATCAGCTTCGGCGAGAAGTAGAAACCCTTGCCCTTCTCTTTATAGCGGCGCAGGCCGATGACGTTGGCGTAATCGGTGTTGATCACCAGTTCGCCGTTTTCAAAGCTGGCCAGGCGGGAGAAGTCGTACTTGCTGGCATCGCCGTACGGCGCCATGCCCATGACCTTGAACTCGCCGTCGAGCATTTCGAAGCCGAGGAACTCGGTGATCGCGCCATACAGGCCGCCCAGGGAGTCCGGATCGTAGAACTCCTTGATCTTGTGGATCTTGCCGTTTTCGCCGTAGCCGAAGAAAGTCGTGGCGTACTCGCCCTTGCCGTCGATCCCGAGGATCGCGGTTTTCTCCTTGAAGCCGGAGCAGTGGTAGGCGCTGGAAGCATGGGCCAGGTGGTGCTCGACCGGCTCGATCTTGATCTTCTTCGGATCGAAGCCCAGTTGTTCGAGGCACCAGACGATCTTGTTGCGATAACGCTTGTAGCGACGGTTGCCCATCAGGATTGCGTCGAGGGCGCGGTCCGGGGCGTACCAGTAACGCTTGGCGTAGTGCCAGCGGGCCTTGCCGAACAGGCTGATCGGTGCGAACGGAATCGCTACCACATCAACGTCGGAAGGCTTGATACCGGCCTGTTCCAGACAGAACTTCGCCGATTCGTAAGGCATGCGGTTCTTTGCATGTTTATCGCGCACGAAGCGCTCTTCTTCGGCCGCCGCCACCAGCTTGCCGTCGATATACAGCGCTGCGGAAGGATCATGGCTAAGGGCGCCGGACAGGCCAAGAATCGTCAATGCCACAGGGGTCTAGCCTCTTAAGTCTGCATGCAGGCGACGTGCGCCTGGAATTAATGTGCTCCCCGCCACGGGCGAGAAACAGCTAAAGGGCGGGATTATAGCGTAAACCTGCCGCGGGATGATCCTCGGGATTCGTCGCCGATGCCGCAGGTCGCGGCAGCGGCTACAGGCCTCAGCCGACGGACGATTCGGCGTTTTTAGGCAGGCGCTGGTCGATGACCTGATACAGCGCGCTGCTTTGCGGCCAGTTACGCATGAAGCGCGCACGGTCGCGGGCGTAGGCCGGGGCGAAGCTGCCGAGGCTGTGGTGCTGGCACATGGAGTCCAGGTCGATCAGCGCCCAGCGGTCCTCTTGCCAGAACAGGTTGTGCCCCTTGAAGTCGCCATGGCTGATGCGTTCGCGGATCAACTCGGCAAACAGCCGGTCCAGCGCCTGCAACTCCGCCTCCGGAGCCGCGCCGCTGTCGATATAGGGCGCGAAGCGCTCGATGATGTCCGGCCCGGCCAGGTACTCAGTCACCAGGTAGGCCCGGCTGCGCAGCCAGAGAAAACGCTTCTCCAGCAAGGCCAGCGGCTTGGGCGTGGCAATGCCGAGGAACGCCAGGCGATTGCCCTCCTGCCACGAATGCCAGGCCCGGCTGGGGCGCCAGAAGCGCTTGAGCCAATGAGCAAAACCCTTGATGTTGTAGCGCTTGACCACCAGGGTGCGGCCTGCCACTTCGACCCGGCCGACGCTGGCGGCGCCACCGGTCTTGTACAGGTGCCCCTGATCCAGCAACGCGTCGGCCTGCTCCAGCACCGGCAGCATCGCCGCCTCTTCCTCGCGCCGAATCGCCCGTAAGGCGAAGGGGCCGCGCAGCACGCTGAACAGGCTGCACTCGCGACCGACCTTGTTGAGGAAATCCTTCAAGCGCCAGCTGCGCACCTTGTCCACCTGCTTCTGCAAGGCTTCCAGCGGCAAGGCATGCTCGGCATTGTTCAGCAGGTAATGCACCAGCAACTCTTCGGTGAAGGGCTCCAGGCTCTTGGGCAACTGGGCGAAAAACACCCCGAGGTTTTCCAGGACTTTCTGCCGGGACAGCGGTTTGCCCGCCTGCTCCACACAGATCCCGGCACCATCGATCAGGTACAGCTTGCCCTGATGACGCAGCAGGTTGTCCAGGTGCAGGTCTTCCTGCCACAGGCCCTTGCTGTGCAATTCGGCGATGGCGGCCAGGGCTTCGGCGAGTACCGCCTGCTGCTCATCGGCCAGCGCCGGCAACGATTCCACCTGTTTCCAGGCATCGCCCAGGCTCTCGGAACCTTCCAGGAACTCGAACAGCAACCAGCCACCCTCGCCTTCCTTCAGGCCGTCGGCCAGCAACAGCGGCGTGGTCATGCCCTGTTCTTCCAGCAAGCGCACGCCTTGCAGCTCACGCTGGAAATGCCGCGCCGCCTTGGCGCCTACCAGCAACTTGGCCAGCACCGGACGCCCGCGCCATACAGCGGCGCCGACATATCTCTGCCCTGGCAGCACCCGCAGCAGGCTGAGCAACTGCAACGTCGCAGGTCCAGCAGCGTCGGCCAGCTCCAGGCTCAACGGCAGGTTTGGCGCACGGCCGGCCTGCTTGAGTTCGGACAGGCGCATCAGCGAGTCTCCTTGTGGCTGCGGCGTGCACTCAGGCGGTTCAGCCAGGCATCGACCAGCGAGCTGTCCTGAGGCTGATCCAGATAGGTCGCGAGCAAGGCGCGTACATCGCTCTCACTCCAGGCCGGGGCGCGACGCAACAGCGGCTCCAGGTCCTTGACCCGGTCACGCTGGCCGAACAGCAGCGGACGGGTCTTTTCCAGGTCGATCAATTGCGCCTGGTAACCGTCGCCGGTGGCCCGCAGAAAAATATGCTTGGGATAAAAACAGCCGTGCACCTGGCGCACCGCGTGCAGCTGGCGCGCCAGCAGGCCGCAGGCCCGCAGGATCGCCGCATGCTGGTCCGGGCTGAGCTGCGCCCACTGCTGCAGCAGCGAATCCAGGTCGTTCCAGCCGTCCAGCGCCCGGGTCAGCAGGATCGCGCGGGTTTCGCCAGCCACCTTGCGTTCGCCAAAAAAGGCCGCCTGCAGCGCCGGAATGCCCAGCTGCTGATAGCGGCTGATATTGCGAAACTCGCGGGCGAAGCTCGGCTCGCCAAAAGGCCGGTGCAAGGTCCGCGTCAGGTAGTTGCTCTGGCGCTTGAGGTAGTAGCCGTGACCTTCCAGGTCGAGGCGATACACGCTGCTCCAACCCCCACCGTCGGTATTGGGCTCGTCCACCGCCTCAAGTTGCTTGGCCCACAACGCGTCGAAGCTGTCGAGGCCGTGGCGCTCCAGCAACGCACGGTCCTGAGCCGCCAGGAAATCGGTCATTCGCGTCCCTCGAAAAATCTCAGCACATGCCGGATGCGGCATTTGTCCGCGGCATTCAGCCGGGTGCGCTGGCGGTACTGCAAATAGAAGCGCAGGCGCTGGGTGGCGGACAAATGATACTTGGCCACCTTGTCCAGGCACGCCAGGTCCTTGGTGATCCGGTACTTGAGCCAGAAACCGCGCCAGAAATCGCCATTGGGGCAATCGATCAGGTACAGCCGAGCCTCATCGTCGATCAGCAGGTTGCGCCACTTCAGGTCGTTATGGGTGAAGCGGTGGTCATGCATGATCCGCGTGTAGCGTGCCAGCTGCTGGCTGACCCGGTCCACCCAGGCCCGATCGGCCAGCAGCGGATCGTTGCGCTCGGCCAGGGCCGACAGGTCTTCGGTGCGCGGCAGCTCACGGGTGATCATCGCCCCACGGTCGTAGGCCAGGCCACGGCGCTCCAGACCCCAGGCCACCACCTCCGCCGTGGGAATGCCCCACTTGGCGAAACGCTTGAGGTTCTGCCACTCGGACTTGACCCGCGGCTTGCCCAGGTAACGCCGCAGGTTCTTGCCGGCGCCGGTGTAGCGCTTGACGTAATAGTTGATGCCGTTGAGCTCGACACGGATGACCTCCGACAACGGGTCGCGGGTCAGGTGTTCGCCCTTGAGGGCAAAGACCGCATCCAGACTGCCGAAGTCCTGCGCCAGCTCCTGATATCCAGGTTCAAGGTTCCAACCCGCCATCAGAGCGCATCTCCATATCGCTGCTTGCGTGCGTACAGCTTGCTGGCCTTGCCCTCCAGCCAGGTCAGCAGCGCCGCCTCGTCGCTCAGGATCTGCCGCAACGGCTGCTGGAAGTAGCCCTTGAGAAAGCGCAGCTTGTCGCGTCGAGTCAAGCCGATGTCCAGGGCCGAGAAATACAGCGCCGCCAGGTCCTTGTCGCGCCAGCGCCGGGTGATCGCCGGGCGGGCCTGGGCGCGGTGCAGGTCGATCACCGAGAGTTTGAAGTCGTCGGGTGTCACCGGCTTGTCGGTGTGCAGCAGGAAGTGGCAGATGTAGCAGTCGCGATGGTTGACCCCGGCGCGGTGCATCATGCCGGTCATGCGCGCCACTTCGGCGATCAGCGCGCGCTTGAGCCGGGGCTGCGGCGGCTGCTTGACCCAATCGATGCTGAAGTCTTCAAGGCTGACGGTCGGCGCCAGCTCCTCGGTGACAATGAACGAATGCTGGTTGGCCGGGTTGCTGCCGCGCTCGCCATAGGCCACGGCGGTCATGGTCGGCACGCCGACTTCCTGCAGGCGCTGGATGGCCTGCCATTCCTGGCCTGCGCCGAGCACCGGCAGCTTGGCGGTGAGCAGGTTCTTGAAGATCTCGCCCCAACCGATACCGCGGTGAATCTTTACGAAGAACCCTTCGCCGGCCACCTCGGTACGCAAGGTACGGCGGGCTTCCAGTTCACGGTAGACCTGGCCGTCCAGACGCTCGACTTCGGCGAACGCATCGCGTCCGGCCCAAAGGGTCTTGAACGGTTCGGCAAGAATCAACTTCATCAGTGCTGCTCCGCCAGAATCACATCCGCAGCGTGCTGCGGCATGCTATAGAGGTCGGCCGTCTCGGCGAACGCCAGGCCGTTACGGCTCCAGGTCGCGCGTGCAGCGCCGTCGGTCAACATGGTGTTCAGGTATTGATTGAGCTGTCCCTGCTCCAATGGCTCGTCCAGCACCAGGCCGCTGTCGGCCTCGGCGATGTAATGGGCATAACCGCAGACCGCGCTGACCAGCACCGGCAAACCGGCCACCAGCGCTTCCAGCAGCACGGTGCCGGTGTTTTCGTTGTACGCCGGGTGGATCAACAGGTCGGCGCCCAACAGGAAACGCGGGATATCACTGCGCCCCTTGAGAAACTGCACATGCTCGCCAAGGCCCAACGCGGCGCTCTGCAATTGGAATACTTTGGGGTCGTCCTGGCCAATTACAAATAGCCGGGTGCGTTTCTTCAGTTCCGGCGGCAATGCGGCCACGGCCTTGAGGCTGCGATCCACGCCCTTGGTCTTGAACCCGGAGCCGATCTGCACCAGCAGCAAGTCATCGTCTTTCAGGGCGAACTCGCGACGGAATTCGGCGCGGATCTCGGCCGCGTTGGCCGGTGCGCGACGGTCCTGGGCGATGCCTGGCGGCAGTAGGTGAAAGCGCTCCACCGGGGTGTCGTAATGCTTGATGAACAGCGGCTGCTGGACCTCGGAAATCATCAGCACTTCGGTCTTCGCGTCCCGGGCGAACACCGCCCGCTCGTATTCGGCGAAGTGCCGGTAGCGGCCCCAACGGCGGTACAGCGAATGGCGCAGGTTCTGCGCCTTGTCTTCGAAACAGCCGTCGGCGGCGTAATACACATCCAGCCCGGGCATCTTGTTGAAGCCGATCAGGCGGTCCACCGGACGCTTGGCCAGGTCGGCCTCCATCCAGGCACTGAGTTTCTCGTTACGCCGATGGTTGAAGAACGCCTTGACCGGCGCCACCAGCACCTCGAAGCCCGGCGGCACATCGCCTTCCCAAATCAGCGTATAGACGCGGATCTGGTGTCCGCGTTTCTGGCACTCCAGGGCGATGCGCATGAAGTCCCGCTGCAGGCCGCCGAACGGGAAGTATTTATAAAGGACAAAAGCCAATTGCATCAGCGCAGCTCCTCAGCCAGTAACAACCTGCTCAGCCGGCTGGCGACACGCTCAGGATTCAGACGCGTGAAGCACAACGGCCACTCGCGTTTCAGGTCGAACCGCCGCTGATCTTCAGTCGTCGGTTGATAGGTGCATTTTTTCTGCAGGCACGGCGCGCAAGGGAAGTCGCTGGCCATATGGATCTGCGCCTTGCCATAGGCGCCGGTCAGGCCTGGATTGGTCGGGCCGAACAGGGAAATGGTCGGCACATCCAGCGCCGCGGCGAGATGGCCGAGCCCGGTATCCACCGCGACGCAGGCCTGGGCTTGCGCCAGCACCTTGGCGACGCCCGCCAGGTTCAGCTTCGGCAGCACCGTGGCGTTGCTCAGGCCCTTGGCAATACGCTCGGCCCGGGCCTTCTCCGCCGGGTTGCCCCAGGGCAGCTTGACCTCGACGCCCAGCTGGCCCATGCGCTCGGCCAGCTCACGCCAGTAGGCTTCCGGCCAGTGCTTGGTGTCCCAGGTGGTGCCGTGCAGGAACACCACGAACGGCTTGGGCCGCGGCAGTTCCACCAGTTTCTCGACGCTCAGGCCGTAATCGCCCAGCCCCTGGGGCAAGTCATAACCCAGGGCCACGGCGAACAGCTGGCGTACACGCTCCACGGCATGCTGGCCGCGGGCGACGGCCAGGCGCCGCGAGTAGAAATGAGCCGCCAGGGGCTCGCGCGCGGACTGTTTGTCCAGGCCGGCCACCGGAGCCTTGACGTAGCGCGTCAGCCAGGCGCTTTTCAGCAAGCCCTGGGCGTCGATCACCAGATCGTACTTAGTGGCACGCACGCTCTGCTTGAAGCGCCGCCACTCGCCACTCTTGATGGTCTGCCAGATGTTCTTGCGCCAGCGACGAATCGCCACCGGGATCACTTTATCCACAGCCGGGTGCCAGGTCGGGATTTCCGCGAAACCCTCTTCCACCACCCAGTCGAACTTGATCCCCGGAATCGCCCGCGCTGCATCGGTCAGCGCCGGCAGCGCGTGGATCACGTCACCCAGGGAGGAGGTCTTGATCAACAGTACCCGCACTTACCGAACCTCGACCGCGGTGCCTTGCAACCGCTGCAAAGCCTGGTCCACCGAGTCGGGCAGCAGCTGGCGCAGGCAGTTGTAATGGCCAAAGCGGCAGGTGCGATCGAAGCACGGGCTGCACTCGATGCCCAGGCGCACAACTTCGACCTGGTCGGCCAGCGGCGGGGTGAAACCCGGCGATGTCGAGCCGTACACCGCCACCAGCGGGCGATTCAGCGCTGCTGCCACGTGCATCAGCCCGGAGTCGTTGGACACCACGGAATCGGCGCAGGACAGCAAGTCGATGGCCTCGGCCAGGGAGGTGCCGCCGCAGAGGTTGACCGACTCTTCGCGCAGCCCCGGAATCAGCCGGGCACGAATGTCTTCGCTGACCACGTGATCGTTCTTCGAACCGAACAGCCAGACCTGCCAGCCCTCGCGGATCTTCAGCTCGGCGACCTTGGCGTAATGCTCGGACGGCCAGCGCTTGGCCTCGCCGAACTCGGCCCCCGGACACAGCGCCAGCACCGGGCGGTCCAGGGTCAGGCCGAACTTGGCCAGCGCCGCTTCGCGGCTGGCCGGGTCGATCTGCAGGTCGGGACGCGGATACGGCTTGGGCAGCTCGGTGCCTGGCTCGTAAGCCAGCGCCATGAAGCGTTCGATCATCAGCGGATAACGTTCTTTGTCCAGCGTACGCACGTCGTTGAGCAGGCCGTAGCGGAACTCGCCACGCCAACCGGTACGCTGCGGGATGCCGGCAAAGAACGGCACCAGCGCCGACTTCAACGAGTTGGGCAGCAGGATGGCCTGGTCGTACTGGCCGGCCAGGGATTTGCCGATGCGCCGGCGGGTCGCCAGCTCCAGCACGCCGTGGCCGAGCGGGAAGCTCAAGGCCTGCCGCACTTGCGGCATGCGCTCCAGGATCGGCCGGCTCCACTCGGGGGCCAGCACGTCGATCTCGCATTGAGAATGGCGCTGCTTCAGGCACTGGAAGAGTGTCTGCGCCATCACCATGTCACCGACCCAACTGGGCCCAACGATCAGAATATTCATGTGGTTTCCAAAAACGAACCGGGGAGGCTTACGCCTCCCCGCCTCGAGAATCCAGCCCTGCGGCATTCACCGCCAGCTCATTGTGGACGAGCCGCAACAGGGCTCGCCGGATACATTTGTGGCAACGCAGCGCACGCTGCCTAGCTTAGCCCCAGCTCGCGCCAAATCCGCAATACCTCCCGTCGCTCGCTGGCGAACTGGTCGCCGGCAATGACCCCGGCCTCGTTCTGCAAGGCCTGGCGGTGAGCCGCGGAGCGGTAGGCCTTGTAGACCTCGCGCAGCAGACTGGCGTCGGTCGCGGGCATCAGCCCGACTTCCTCCAGACCTTCCAGAATGCGGATATTGTCGGTGTAACGCAGCAATGACGGGTGCTCTTGCGACCACGCCAGGGCCGCGTATTGCACCATAAATTCGATGTCGACGATACCTCCGGCGTCCTGCTTGAGGTCGAACGGCGCCGTGGCCTCGAAGGCATTTGCCGCGGTTCCGGCAGCTGTCGCCTTGGTCCCCAGGTTGTCGCGCATCTTGGCCCGCATCTCGCTGACCTCCTGCTGCAACTTGGGCAGGTCACGGGCATGCCCCAGCACCGCCGCCCGCACTTTCTCGAAGGCCTGGCCGACATCCTGGCTACCCACCAGCACCCGGGCGCGCACCAGCGCCTGATGTTCCCAGGTCCAGGCTTCGTTCTCCTGATACCGGGCGAAAGCCCCCAGCGAACTCACCAGCAGGCCCGACGCCCCGGACGGCCGCAGGCGCATATCCACTTCATACAGCTGGCCGGAGTTGGTCTGGGTGGTCAGCAGGTGAATGATCCGCTGGCCCAGGCGGGTGAAGAACTGCGCGCCGTCGATCGGTTTCGGGCCATCGGTTTCCGCCTGCGGATCGCCGTCATGGATGAACACCAGGTCCAGGTCGGAACCATGCCCGAGTTCCAGGCCGCCGACTTTTCCATAACCGACAATAATGAAGCCGGGATCGCACAAGGTGCCATCGGTGCGCTGCGGAGCGCCGTATTTGGCCACGGTCTGGCGCCAGGCCAGGGCCAGCACCTGTTCGAGGATCGCCTCGGCCAGCCAGGTCAGGTAATCGCTGACCTTCATCAACGGCAGGCTGCCGGCGATTTCCGAAGCCGCAACCCGCAGGCGGTGAGCCAGCTTGAAGTGACGCAGTGCCTCCATCTGCTGCTCCAGATCGTCCTCGGGGATGCGCGTCAGACGCTCGCGCAACTCGGCGGCCAGCTCCGGCGCCAATGGTGGCTTGAACAGCCGGCCTTCGTTGAGCAGTTCATCGAGCAGCAGCGGGAAGCGGGTAATCTGCTCGGCGATCCACGGGCTGGCGGCGCACAGGGTCAACAAGCGGCGCAAGGCTCCGGGGTTTTCGGTGAGCAGCACCAGGTAGGCGGAACGCCGCGCCACCGCCTCGACCAGCGGCAACACGCGCTCCAGCACCAGATCCGGATCAGCGTGCTCCACCGCCTGGGCCAGCAGACGCGGAATAAAGGCATCGAGACGCTCGCGCCCCAAACGCTGCATGGCTCGCAATTGCGGGCTGCCACGCAGGCCGGCCAGCGCCCTGAGCGCCTTGGGCGCATCATTGAAACCGCCTTCCTGCAACTGCCGGCAGGCGGCTTCTTCGTCCTGGGCTTCTTCCCACAGCGGCAGCCATTCACCGCCGACCACCACTTCGCACTCGTTGCCTTCATCTTCATCCGGGTCGGCGATCACCTGGCGGAAATGCCATTCCACCCGCCCGCGCCAATACATCAGGCGCTCATGGAACGCCGCCCAGTCGGCAAAACCCAGCATGAAGGCAATGCGCGCCTGGTCCTGTGGATTGTCCGGCAGCATCTGCGTCTGCCGGTCGGCGATCGCCTGGATCGCATGTTCGGTGTAACGCAGGAATTCGTAACCTTCACGCAGCTCGGCGATCACCGCGGGCGGCAGATAACCCTGCCCCTCCAGGGTGGTCAGCACCTTTAATAGAGGACGCTGCTGCAGGCTCAGGTCGCGCCCGCCATGGATCAGCTGGAAAGCCTGGGCGATGAACTCGACTTCACGAATCCCGCCGGAACCCAGCTTGATGTTGTCGGCCATGCCCTTGCGCCGCACTTCCTGCTGGATCAGCTGCTTCATGGTGCGCAGCGCTTCGATCGCCGAGAAATCCAGGTAACGCCGGTAGACAAAAGGCCGCAGCATGTCGAGCAACTGCGCGCCGGCGACCTGGTCGCCCGCCACCACCCGCGCCTTGATCATCGCGTAGCGTTCCCAGTCGCGGCCCTGATCCTGGTAGTACTGCTCCAGCGCATTGAAGCTCAGCACCAGGGCGCCCGCCGAACCGTAGGGCCGCAGGCGCATGTCGACGCGGAACACGAAACCGTCGACGGTCATCGGGTCCAGCGCCTTGATCAGGCGCTGGCCCAGGCGGATGAAAAACTCCTGGTTATCCAGCGCACGCTTCACGCCTACAGTCTCCCCGCCTTCGGGGTAGGCGAAGATCAGGTCGATGTCGGACGACAGGTTCAGCTCGACGGCGCCCAGCTTGCCCATGCCGAGGATGACCATCTGCTGCGGCTCGCCGCTGCGCCGGCCGGTGGGAACACCGAACTGCTCGCAGTGGCGCTGGTACAACCATTGATAGGCCTGGTCGATGCAGGCATCGGCCATGTCCGACAGATCGCGACAGGTCTGCACCAGATCCGCCTGACGCGCCAGGTCGCGCCAGATGATCCGCACCTGATGACGATTGCGCTGACGCCGCAGCACTCGCCCCAGTTCGTCTTCGCTGGTGGCCTGCTGCACCGCCGCGGCGATCTGCGCGCACAGCTCGCCCGGGCCGAAGCCGCGGTCGAGTTCACCGCCGCGCACCAGCTCCAGCAACATCAAAGGGTCACGAAGGCTCTGTTCAATGAAAAAGTCGCTGGCGGCGCTCACCCGGGTGAACTCGGCCCAGCGCTCGGGGGTCCAGGTGGCAAGCCCGTGATCGTCGTCCAGGGTCGCCACGGCGTTACGGAACGACTGCTCCGCGCGGCTGACAAAAGGCAGGAGAATCGCTGGGAGTTCGGCAAGCGCGGGCAGGCTCATGGGCTATCCTTGATCGGCGTAGAAAGGGGCGGTCGGGGCAAATTCTGCGGGCGCGGCCCTTGAAGGACTGTCGAACAAAAGTTAGAAATAGCTGAAATTTTTATTATTTTGGCAGCCAGCATCAAATTCTTACCCATTGGTGTTGGAAATCGACCAACAGTAACGATTATTCTCACAACGCAGCAGGAGGCCACAAGCCAATCTTCTGTAGTTTTACTACTCGTCTATACATTCGAAAGGCTGAAATGGCCGACGATTTGTAGTAAAACTACACGCCGCCGTATCAACCTCCGGCAATCCAAGAATTTTATCGTCTGCCCACAAGGCCAGTCGCAAACTCAGGCAACCGATTCTGGAAGCCTTTCCGCCCTGGAGCAAGCCATGCAAGACCTCGATCCCGTCGAAACCCAGGAATGGCTGGACGCCCTGGAATCGGTTCTCGACAAAGAAGGCGAAGACCGTGCTCACTACCTGATGACCCGTATGGGCGAACTCGCGACCCGCAGCGGCTCGCAACTGCCCTACGCCATCACCACGCCGTACCGCAACACGATTCCCGTCACCCACGAAGCACGCATGCCTGGCGACCTGTTCATGGAACGCCGCATTCGCTCGCTGGTACGTTGGAACGCGTTGGCCATGGTCATGCGTACGAACCTGAAAGATTCTGACCTGGGCGGTCACATCTCCAGCTTCGCTTCCAGTGCGACTCTGTATGACATCGGCTTCAACTACTTCTTCCAGGCGCCAACCGAAGAACATGGCGGCGACCTGATCTACTTCCAGGGCCACGCCTCCCCTGGCGTCTACGCTCGCGCTTTCATGGAAGGCCGCATCAGCGAAGACCAGATGAACAACTTCCGTCAGGAAGTGGGCGGCAACGGCCTGTCCTCCTACCCGCACCCATGGCTGATGCCTGACTTCTGGCAGTTCCCGACCGTTTCCATGGGTCTGGGTCCGATCCAGGCGATCTACCAGGCGCGCTTCATGAAGTACCTGGAAGCCCGCGGCTTCATCCAGCCAGGCAAGCAGAAAGTCTGGTGCTTCATGGGCGACGGCGAGTGCGACGAGCCGGAATCCCTGGGCGCTATCTCCCTGGCCGGCCGCGAGAAGCTGGACAACCTGATCTTCGTCATCAACTGCAACCTGCAGCGCCTCGACGGCCCGGTTCGCGGCAACGGCAAGATCATCCAGGAACTCGAAGGCGTGTTCCGTGGTGCCCAGTGGAATGTGAACAAGGTCATCTGGGGCCGTTTCTGGGACCCACTGCTGGCCAAGGACACCCACGGTATCCTGCAACGCCGCATGGACGAAGTCATCGACGGCGAGTACCAGAACTACAAGGCCAAAGACGGCGCCTTCGTGCGTGAGCACTTCTTCAACACGCCAGAACTCAAGGCGATGGTCGAAGACCTGTCCGACGACGAAATCTGGAAGCTCAACCGTGGCGGCCACGACCCGTACAAGGTCTATGCGGCCTACCACGAAGCGGTCAACCACAAAGAGCAACCGACCGTCATCCTGGCCAAGACCATCAAGGGTTATGGCACCGGCGCCGGCGAAGCGAAGAACACCGCGCACAACACCAAGAAAGTCGATGTCGACAGCCTGAAGTTGTTCCGCGACCGCTTCGACATTCCGGTCAAGGACGAAGAGATCGAAAACCTGCCGTTCTTCCGACCGGAAGAAGGCAGCGCCGAAGCCCGCTACCTGAGCGAGCGCCGCGCCGCACTGGGCGGTTTCGTGCCTCAGCGTCGCGCCAAGAGCTTCAACATTCCGACCCCGCCGCTGGAAACCCTCAAGGCTATCCTCGACGGTTCGGGCGACCGCGAAATCTCCACCACCATGGCCTTCGTGCGGATCCTCGCGCAGCTGGTCAAGGACAAGGAAATCGGCCAGCGCATCGTGCCGATCATCCCGGACGAAGCCCGTACCTTCGGTATGGAAGGCATGTTCCGTCAGTTGGGCATCTACTCGTCCGTCGGCCAGCTCTACGAGCCAGTCGATAAAGACCAGGTGATGTTCTACCGCGAAGACAAGAAGGGCCAGATCCTCGAGGAAGGCATCAACGAAGCGGGCGCCATGAGCTCCTTCATTGCAGCCGGTACTTCGTACTCCAGCCACAACCAGCCGATGCTGCCGTTCTACATCTTCTATTCGATGTTCGGCTTCCAGCGTATCGGCGACCTGGCCTGGGCCGCTGGCGACAGCCGTACCCGTGGCTTCCTGATCGGCGGTACCGCCGGCCGTACCACCCTCAACGGTGAAGGCTTGCAGCACGAAGACGGTCACAGCCACATGCTGGCGGGCACCATCCCGAACTGCCGTACCTTCGATCCGACCTATGGCTACGAGCTGGCGGTGATCATCCAGGACGGCATGAAGAAGATGACCGAAGAGCAACAGGACGTCTTCTACTACATCACCGTGATGAACGAGTCCTACCAGCAGCCAGCCATGCCGGCCGGTGTCGAGGAAGGCATCATCAAGGGCATGTACCTGCTCGAGGAAGACACCCGCGAAGCGGCGCACCATGTACAGCTGATGGGCTCCGGCACCATCCTGCGCGAAGTCCGTGAAGCGGCGAAGATCCTGCGTGAAGAATTCAACGTGGGCGCGGACGTCTGGAGCGTTACCAGCTTCAACGAACTGCGTCGCGATGGCCTGGCAGTCGAGCGCAGCAACCGCCTGCACCCGGGCCAGAAGCCTAAGCTGAGCTATGTCGAAGAATGCCTGAGCGGCCGTAAGGGTCCGGTCATCGCTTCTACCGACTACATGAAGCTGTTCGCCGAACAGATTCGTCAGTGGGTCCCGTCCAAGGAATTCAAAGTCCTGGGCACCGACGGTTTCGGCCGCAGTGACAGCCGCAAGAAGCTGCGTCACTTCTTCGAAGTCGACCGTCATTTCGTGGTGTTGGCAGCCCTGGAAGCCTTGGCTGACCGTGGTGACATCGAACCTAAGGTCGTGGCCGAGGCCATCACCAAGTTCGGCATCAACCCGGAAAAACGCAACCCACTGGACTGCTGAGGAGATTTTTTGTGAGCGAACTCATTCGCGTACCTGACATCGGCAGCGGTGAAGGTGAAGTAATCGAACTGTTTGTGAAGGTCGGCGACCGTATCGAAGCCGACCAGAGCATCCTGACGCTGGAATCGGACAAGGCGAGCATGGAAGTTCCGGCGCCTAAAGCCGGCATCATCAAGAGCCTGAAAGTGAAGCTGGGCGATCGCCTGAAAGAAGGTGACGAGCTGCTGGAACTGGAAGTCGAGGGTGCCGCTGCCGCGGCGCCAGCGGCCGCCGCTCCGGCTGCCAAGGCCGAGGAAAAACCAGCTGCAGCGCCGGCTCCTGCCGCCCCTGCCGCTGCGCCTGCCGCCGCTTCGACCCAGCAGGTCCACGTGCCGGATATCGGTTCGTCGGGCAAGGCCCAGATCATCGAGATCCAGGTCAAGGTCGGCGACACCGTCGAGGCCGACCAGTCGCTGATCACCCTCGAATCCGACAAGGCCAGCATGGAAATCCCATCGCCAGCCGCTGGCGTGGTCGAGAGCATCAGCGTCAAGCTCAACGATGAAGTTGGCACCGGCGACCTGATCCTGGCCCTGAAAGTGGCGGGCGCTGCACCTGCTGCCGCTGCGCCTGCCCAGGCCGCTGCTCCGGCCGCTGCTGCTCCGGCACCGGCTGTCGCCCCAGTGGCCGACAGTGTTCAAGACATCCATGTCCCGGACATCGGTTCGGCCGGCAAGGCCAAGATCATCGAAGTCCTGGTCAAGGCTGGCGACAGCGTTGAAGCCGACCAGTCGCTGATCACCCTCGAGTCCGACAAGGCCAGCATGGAAATCCCATCGCCAGCCGCCGGCATCGTGGAAAGCGTTGCGATCAAGCTGGACGACGAAGTCGGTACCGGCGACCTGATCCTCAAGCTGAAGGTCAAAGGCGCAGCCCCGGCTGCCGCCAAGCCTGAAGCCGCTCCTGCGGCCGCAGCAGCGGCACCTGCTGCTCCAACTGCCGCCCCGGCCCAGCCGGGCGCGAAAGTTCACGCCGGCCCTGCCGTGCGTCAACTGGCGCGCGAGTTCGGCGTCGAGCTGAACGCGGTGAGCCCGAGCGGCCCGCACGGTCGCATCCTCAAGGAAGACGTGCAGGTTTACGTCAAGGCCATGATGCAGAAGGCCAAGGAAGCTCCGGCAGCTGCCGGCGCAACCGGTGGCGCGGGCATCCCGCCGATTCCGGTGGTGGACTTCAGCCGCTTCGGCGAGATCGAAGAAGTGCCGATGACCCGCCTGATGCAGGCTGGCGCGTCGAACCTGCATCGCAGCTGGTTGAACGTGCCTCACGTCACCCAGTTCGACTCGGCCGACATCACCGAGCTGGAAGCCTTCCGGATCGCCCAGAAAGCCGTCGCAGAGAAGGCTGGCGTCAAGCTGACCATCCTGCCGCTGCTGCTGAAATCCTGCGCGCACCTGCTCAAGGAACTGCCGGACTTCAACAGTTCGCTGGCGCCTAGCGGCAAAGCGATCATCCGCAAGAAGTACGTGAACATCGGCTTCGCGGTCGACACCCCGGACGGCCTGCTGGTACCGGTGATCAAGAACGTCGATCAGAAGAGCCTGCTGCAACTGGCTGCCGAAG
Source organism: Pseudomonas sp. GW460-12-10-14-TSB1 (assembly GCF_017349775.1). Classification (NCBI taxonomy): domain Bacteria; kingdom Pseudomonadati; phylum Pseudomonadota; class Gammaproteobacteria; order Pseudomonadales; family Pseudomonadaceae; genus Pseudomonas; species Pseudomonas sp. GW460-12-10-14-TSB1. The sequence continues at coordinate 89,955 of NZ_JACNAC010000001.1, read as the reverse complement.
CCGCTTCCCTGGCTGAAAAAGCCCGGACCAAGAAGCTCTCGGCGGACGACATGCAGGGCGCCTGCTTCACCATCTCCAGCCTCGGCCACATTGGCGGCACCGGCTTCACGCCGATCGTCAACGCACCGGAAGTGGCGATCCTCGGCGTTTCCAAGGCAACCATCCAGCCAGTCTGGGACGGCAAAGCCTTCCAGCCGAAGCTGATGCTGCCGCTGTCGCTGTCCTACGATCACCGTGTGATCAACGGCGCCGCCGCTGCACGCTTCACCAAGCGTCTGAGCGATCTGCTGGCGGATATCCGCACCATCCTGCTGTAAGACTCGGCCGGCTTCCCTGTCATGGGGAAGCCGGCCGCTGCACCCTTTTCGAGCGCCACGCTCGTACCTCAACCCCGTCGATTTGGCGGGGCTTTTTTTTGCCGAAAAATCGCTGTAACCAGCAGCCAAAGCCCGGTAAAACACCAGGAAATATTAGTTTTCAGAAATCTCTCGTTCTGCCGATAGATTCTTATAGCACTTAGCCTTCATCTCACTTGTCAGTCAGTGCCGCATGATGCAACCTTGCCGCAGGCAACAGTAAAGAGGGCGCGAGCCCGGCGCGATCAGCATTTACCAAGCGAGTTTCCCCATGAAAAGCCAACCCGATGCCGCCAGCCGTATGGTGGCCGAGGTAGTGACGCAGTTGCCCGTGCCCTCGCGGCTCGGCATGCTGCGTTTCGAACGGCTGAATGAAGCGAGCTGGGCCCTGCTGTTTCTCGACCCGAACTGTGAACGCCAATTCGGCCTGCCCGCCGTCGAGCTCTGTGCCCTGGTCGGCTCGCCCTATGCCAGCCTGATGGAACCGGAAGCCCGCTATCAGTTGCACGATGCGATCCAGCAGCAACTGACCCACAGCCCGCATTACCTGATTCGCTACACCCTGCACACCGCCAAGGGCTCACTCAGTCTGCTGGAGCTCGGCGAAGCCTACAAACAGCACAATCGACACCTGTTGCGTGGCTATTTCCTGGTGGTCGACGGTCTGCTCAGCGACGATCAACCGCTCTCCGCGCCCGACCTGGAAACCCAGAACAGCCGCCTGCAAATCGCCCTGGAACTCAACCAGCGTGCCCAGCAGGAACAACTCCAGCACCTCGAACGGGTGCGCGCCCAGCAAGACCTGATCCTGCTCCTGGCCCGCCAGCGCTACAGCACCAACAACCCCCTGCTGGAAGCCGCGGAGCTGATTACCCGCAGCGCCTGCGACATCTACGAAATCGACTGTGCCAGCATCTGGAACTTGGAAGACCAGTTGCTGGTGCCGATCTGCGCCTATCACCGCGACCTGCAGGAATACATCCTGCCGGAGGCGATCGACGCCAGCGATTTCCCCGACTACCTCGAAGCCCTGCACACCAGCCGGGCCATCGATGCGCACAACGCCATGCGCGACCCGCGCACCCGGGAAATGGCCGAAAGCCTGCGCCCGCGCAATATCAACGCCATGCTCGACGCCAGCATTCGCATCGACGGCCAGGTGGTCGGCGTGCTGTGCCTGGAGCAAGTGGGCAATACCCGCGCCTGGCAATCCGATGAAATCGCCTTTGCCGGCGAGTTGGCGGACCAGTTTGCCCAGGTCATCAACAACCACAACCGCCGTACCGCCACCAGCGCCCTGCACCTGTTCCAGCGGGCGGTCGAGCAAAGCGCCAACGCCTTTCTGCTGGTCAACTGCGACGGCGTGGTGGAATACGTCAACCCGAGTTTCACCGCGATCACCCAGTACAGCACCGAGGAAGTCCACGGCCATCGGCTGGCGGAACTGCCGGCGCTGGAGAACCTCAGCGAACTGCTGTTCGACGCGCCCTCCAGCCTGGCCAAGAGCAACAGCTGGCAAGGCGAGTTCAAGAGCCGGCGCAAGAACCTGGAGCCGTACTGGGGCCAGCTGTCGATCTCCAAGGTCTATGGCGACAACCGCGAACTGACCCACTACATCGGCATCTACGAAGACATCACCCAGACCAAGCTCGCCCAGCAGCGCATCGAGCGCCTGGCCTACACCGACAACCTGACCAACCTGGGCAACCGTCCGGCCTTCATCCGCAACCTCGACGAACGCTTCGCTCGCGACAGCGACAGCCCCATCAGCCTGCTGCTGGTGGACATCGACAACTTCAAGCGGATCAACGACAGCCTCGGCCACCAGACCGGCGACAAACTGCTGATCAGCCTGGCCCGGCGCCTGCGCAACAGCCTGAGCCCGAGCGGCAGCCTGGCGCGCTTCGCCAGTAACGAGTTCGCCGTGCTGCTGGACGACACCGACCTGGAAGCCGGCCAACAGATCGCCAGCCAACTGCTGATGACCCTCGACAAGCCGATGTTCGTCGATAACCAGCTCATCAGCGTCACCGGCTCCGTGGGCCTGGCCTGTGCGCCGCTGCACGGCCGCGACCCGCAGACCCTGATGCGCAACGCCGGCCTGGCGCTGCACAAGGCCAAGGCCAACGGCAAGCATCAGGTGCAGGTGTTTACCGAAGCCTTGAACGCCGAAGCCAGCTACAAGCTGTTCGTAGAAAACAACCTGCGTCGCGCCCTGACCCAGAACGAGCTGGACGTGTTCTACCAGCCCAAGCTGTGCCTGCGCAGCGGACGCCTGCTGGGCATGGAGGCGCTGCTGCGCTGGAACCATCCGGAAAAGGGCATGATCCGCCCGGACCAGTTCATCAGCGTCGCCGAAGAGACGGGCCTGATCATCCCGATCGGCAAATGGATCGCACGCCAGGCCTGTCGCATGAGCAAGCGGCTGACCGCCGCCGGCCTGGGCAACTTGCAGGTGGCGATCAACCTGTCGCCCAAGCAGTTCTCCGACCCGGACCTGGTGGCCTCCATCGCCAACATCCTCAAGGAAGAACAGCTGCCCGCTTCGCTGCTGGAGCTTGAGCTGACGGAGGGCCTGCTGCTGGAGGCCACCGAAGACACCCACCAGCAACTCGACCAGCTGAAAAAGCTTGGTCTGACCCTGGCCATGGACGACTTCGGCACCGGCTATTCGTCGCTGAGCTACCTGAAAAAATTCCCGATCGACATCATCAAGATCGATCGCAGCTTCATCCATGAAATCCCCGCCAACCAGGACGACATGGAAATCACTTCAGCGGTGATCGCCATGGCCCACAACCTGAAAATCCAGGTGGTGGCCGAGGGCATCGAAACTGCGGAGCAGTTGTCCTTCCTGCGCCGCCACCGCTGCGATGTCGGCCAGGGCTACCTGTTCGACCGGCCGATCCCCGGCTCGGAGCTGATCGACAAGCTCAAACGCTATCCGCGTGGCCCAATCGCCTGACAGCGCTGTAACACTCGGGCAAACTGCAAGTCTGGTTAATTACTCAATCCCACCCTGACTGAGAGGACTGATCATGGTTCTGCGCTCGGAAATTCTGGTGAACAAAAACGTGCTACCTACCAAAGAACAAGCTCTGCCTGGCCGCGAAACCCCGATGACCGTGCCAGCCGAACACTTCGTCAACGGCAACCCGCTGCTGGGCCCATTCCCGGGCAACGTGGAATTCGCCATCTTCGGCCTGGGTTGTTTCTGGGGTGCGGAACGCAAGTTCTGGCAGCGCGAGGGCGTGTTCAGCACGTCGGTGGGCTACGCCGGCGGCTTTACCCCGAACCCGACCTACGAAGAAGTCTGCTCGGGCCTGACCGGCCATAGCGAAGTGGTGCTGGTGGTCTACGAGCCGGAGAAAGTCAGCTACCAGGAACTGCTGGCGATGTTCTGGGAACTGCATAACCCGACCCAGGGCATGCGCCAGGGCAACGACATCGGCACCCAGTACCGCTCGGTGATCTATGCCACCAACCCGACCCAACTGGAGCAGGCCAAGGCCAGCGAAAAAGTGTTCCAGGCCGAGCTGACCAAGGCCGGGCTGGGCGCCATCACCACGGAAATCGAAGAAGCCCCGACCTTCTACTATGCCGAGGCCTACCACCAGCAGTACCTGGCGAAGAACCCGGAAGGCTACTGCGGGATCGGCGGCACCGGCGTGACCTGCCCGATCTGAAAACAGCTGTAAGCCTCTAGCGGCAAGCTGCAAGCGGTCCCGCTTCAGCTTGCGGCTTGCCGCTTGTAGCTAGCCCCTGCTACTCAGCGATCAGCCAATCCATCTGCCAGCCGCCCTGGGTCTGGCCCAGTTTCTGCGCCAGCCACGGCAGCAGCTCGCGCAACTCCTCTTCCAGCCCCCACGGCGGGTTGGCAATCGCCAGGCCCGAGCCGTTCAGGCTGTTGGGAGTGTCCAGCGGATGCACCAGCAACTCCACACGCAAAAGCTTCGGCGCGCCGGTACCGGCCAGGTCCTGGTAGAAGCGGCGTAGCGCCCGCTGATCCTTGACCGGGTACCAGATGGCCGCCACGGTCTGGCGCATCCGGCCGATGGCTTCTTTCAGCGACGCGGCGCAACGCTGCATCTCGTCGAGCTGTTCGAACGGAGGGTCGATCAGCATCACCGCGCGCTTCTCGGCCACCGGCAACAGCGCCCGCGCCACATGCCAGCCCTCGCCCAGGTGGACCGCCACCCGGCGATCGCCCTTCATGTTGTCCTTGAGCAGCAACCCGTCTTCCGGGTGCTTTTCGTTGAGCAGCACCCGGTCCTGGGGGCGGGTCAGGCGCCGCGCCAGCTCGGGCGAACCCGGGTAATAACGCAGCTCGCCATCGGGGTTCATCTTGTGCAGCACCGCCATGTAGTCGGCGGTCAGCGCTGGCAGGTCCTGCTCGCCCCACAGGCGCGCGATGCCTTCCAGGTACTCGCCGGTACGGTTGGCCTGATCGCCCTGGAGGTCGTACAGGCCGATGCCGGCATGGCTGTCGAGGTAGGCGAACGGCTGCTCCTTGCGCGACATCAGGGCGATGAGGCGGGTCAGGGTCAGGTGTTTGAAGACGTCGGCGTGGTTGCCGGCGTGGAAGGCGTGACGATAGTTCATGGTTGCTCCTGCGCAGGGGGCGAAGTTTACCCTGTGCCACGGCCGGCGTCAGGTCGCGTCAGGAACGTCCATGGCGCAAACGCGCCCACAAAAAAAGCCCGCATCCCAGGGAATGCGGGCTTTTCGAGTCACTGCAAGGGCGCCGCCTCAGCGGCTCCCGATCAGTGGTTGAGCTTGAAGTCTTTCTCGGCCGCTTCGAAACGCTGGACCATGCCAGCGCTCGGTGCGCTCATCTTGCTCACCAGCAGGATGGCCACGCTGGCGAAGATGAAGCCCGGGATGATTTCGTACAGGCCCAGCAGGTTGAAGTGCTTCCACAGGATCACGGTCACGGCACCGACGATGATGCCGGCCAGCGCGCCGTCGCGGGTCATGCCTTTCCACAGTACCGAGATCAGCACCACAGGGCCGAAGGCCGCACCGAAACCGGCCCAGGCGTAGCTGACCAGGCCCAGTACGCGGTTTTCCGGGTTGGCGGCCATGGCGATAGCGACCAGGGCGACCACCAGAACCATGGCACGACCGACCCACACCAGTTCCAACTGGGAAGCATGTTTACGCAGGAAGGCCTTGTAGAAGTCCTCGGTCAGGGCACTGGAGCACACCAGCAGTTGGCAGCTCAAAGTACTCATCACTGCCGCCAGGATGGCCGACAGCAGCACACCGGCCAGCCAAGGGTTGAAGAGGATCTTCGCCAGTTCGATGAACACCCGCTCGTGGTTCTCGGTCACGGGACCGGCCACTTCCGGGTGCGCCGAGAAGTAGGCGATACCGAAGAAGCCCACGGCCACGGTGCCGCCCAGGCACAGGATCATCCAGGTCATGGAGATGCGGCGGGCGTTGGCGATCGACTTGACCGAGTCCGCGGCCATGAAGCGCGCCAGGATGTGCGGTTGGCCGAAGTAGCCCAGGCCCCAGCCCATCAGCGAGATGATGCCGATGAAGGTGGTGTTTTTCAGCATGTCGAAGTTGCTTGGGTCCTGGGCTTCGATCGCCAGGAAGGTGGTGTCGACGCCACCGGTGGCCAGCAGCACGATGATCGGTGTCAGCAGCAGGGCGAAGATCATCAGGGTGGCTTGCACGGTGTCGGTCCAGCTCACTGCCAGGAAACCACCGACGAAGGTGTAGGCGATGGTCGCCGCGGCACCGGCCCACAGCGCGGTCTCGTAGGGCATGCCGAAGGTGCTTTCGAACAGACGGGCACCGGCGACGATGCCGGAAGCGCAGTAAATGGTGAAGAACACCAGGATCACGATCGCGGAGATGATCCGCAGCAGCCCGCTCTTGTCCTCGAAGCGGCTGGAGAAGTAGTCCGGCAGCGTCAATGCATCGCCGTTGTGTTCGGTTTGTACTCGCAGACGACCGGCGACGAACAGCCAGTTCAGGTAGGCACCGACGATCAGGCCGATGGCGATCCAGCTCTCGGACAGGCCGGACATGTAGATGGCGCCCGGCAGGCCCATCAACAACCAGCCACTCATGTCGGAAGCACCGGCGGAAAGCGCGGTCACCACGCTACCCAGGCTGCGGCCACCGAGGATGTAGTCAGAGAGGTTGTTGGTCGAGCGATAGGCCATGAAGCCGATCAGCACCATAGCTGCGATGTAGATCACGAACGTGATCAAGGTTGGATTGCTTGCACTCATTGAGTTACGCCCTGGCTTTGTTTTTATGTAGCGGCGGTCAGCACCACCGCTATCAAACGGCTACGTTTGAGAGACGACTTGGTACTCCGCGCATTTATGACTGATGTTTCCCCAGGAAAGCCATCAGCCGATGAACCGGTCGCGAGGACCGGTTGCACCTTGGGCGCGAATGCTATTCAACAACTCAAAGAAGGTGCAACCTGTTTCGTGAGAATAAGTTGCACCTAAGCGATTTTTCCGGCGAACGCCCTGTTTTTGCTCCTTTTTGGAGCAAAAACCCATCGCAACCGAATTAAAAGCACCAAGCAGAAGCGCCGCCCCGGGACCGGAAATTAATTCCTGATGAACTGCCAATTATTCCGATAAAAAACAGGTTGCACCCGGTTGCACCTCTTTCGGCGCGCGGCTAATCTTGCCGCCAGCTGATGCCACGCAACCGTGGTAAACATGAGGATAAAAATATGGCTACCACCACCCTTGGGGTCAAACTCGACGACCCGACCCGCGAACGCCTGAAGGCCGCCGCGACCTCGATCGATCGCACGCCGCACTGGCTGATCAAGCAGGCAATTTTCAATTACCTGGAAAAACTCGAGGGTGGTGCAACCCTGACCGAGCTGAGCGGTTCGACCCGCACCGACGGCGATGACGCCGGCGAAGTGCAAAGCGACCACGCCCACCAGTGCTTCCTCGAATTCGCCGAAAGCATCCTGCCGCAATCGGTGCTGCGCGCTTCGATCACTGCCGCTTACCGTCGTCCGGAACCGGAAGTGGTACCAATGCTGCTGGAGCAGGCGCGCCTGCCGGCCACCATGGCCGAAGCCACCAACAAGCTGGCCGCGACCATCGCCGAAAAACTGCGCAACCAGAAGAGCGCCGGCGGCCGTGCCGGTATCGTCCAGGGCCTGCTGCAGGAGTTCTCCCTGTCGTCCCAGGAAGGCGTGGCCCTGATGTGCCTGGCCGAAGCCCTGCTGCGGATTCCGGACAAAGGCACCCGTGACGCGCTGATCCGCGACAAGATCAGCACCGGCAACTGGCAGCCGCACCTGGGCAACAGCCCGTCGCTGTTCGTCAACGCCGCCACGTGGGGTCTGCTGCTTACCGGCAAGCTTGTGTCTACGCACAATGAGGCCGGCCTGACCTCGTCCCTGAGCCGCATCATCGGCAAGAGCGGCGAGCCGATGATCCGCAAGGGCGTCGACATGGCCATGCGCCTGATGGGCGAGCAGTTCGTCACCGGCGAAACCATCGCCGAAGCCCTGGCCAACGCCAGCAAGTTCGAAGCCAAGGGCTTCCGTTACTCCTACGACATGCTCGGCGAAGCGGCACTGACCGAGCACGACGCGCAGAAATACCTGGCGTCCTACGAGCAGGCCATCCACTCGATCGGCAAGGCTTCCCACGGTCGCGGCATCTATGAAGGCCCGGGCATCTCGATCAAGCTCTCGGCCCTGCACCCGCGCTACAGCCGCGCCCAGTACGAGCGCGTGATGGACGAGCTGTACCCGCGCCTGCTGTCGCTGACCCTGCTGGCCAAGCAATACGACATCGGCCTGAACATCGACGCCGAAGAAGCCGACCGCCTGGAGCTGTCGCTGGATCTGCTCGAGCGCCTGTGCTTCGAGCCGCAACTGACCGGCTGGAACGGTATTGGCTTTGTGATCCAGGCCTACCAGAAGCGCTGCCCGTACGTGATCGACTACGTGATCGACCTGGCGCGCCGCAGCCGTCACCGCCTGATGATCCGCCTGGTGAAAGGCGCCTACTGGGACAGCGAGATCAAGCGCGCCCAGGTCGAAGGCCTGGAAGGCTATCCGGTCTATACCCGCAAGGTGTACACCGACGTTTCCTATATCGCCTGCGCCCGCAAGCTGCTGTCGGTACCGGAAGTCATCTACCCGCAGTTCGCCACCCACAACGCCCACACCCTGTCGGCCATCTACCACATCGCCGGTCAGAACTATTACCCGGGCCAGTACGAGTTCCAGTGCCTGCACGGCATGGGCGAACCGCTGTACGAACAGGTTGTCGGCAAGGTCGCCGACGGCAAGCTGAACCGTCCGTGCCGCGTGTACGCACCGGTCGGCACCCACGAAACCCTGCTGGCCTACCTGGTACGCCGCCTGCTGGAAAACGGCGCCAACACCTCGTTCGTCAACCGCATCGCCGACCAGTCGATCTCCATCCAGGAACTGGTGGCCGACCCGGTCAGCCAGATCGAGCAGATGGCGACCCTGGAAGGTGGCTTCGGCCTGCCGCACCCGCGCATTCCATTGCCGCGCGACCTGTACGGCAGCGAGCGCGCCAACTCCGCCGGCATCGACATGGCCAACGAACACCGCCTGGCGTCGCTGTCCTGTGCCCTGCTGGCCACCGCCCACAACCACTGGAAAGCCGCGCCGATGCTCGGTTGCGCTTCCAGCAGCGAAACCCCGGCGCAGGTCTTGAACCCATCCGATCACCGCGACGTGGTCGGCCATGTCCAGGAAGCCACGGTCGAAGACGTCGACAACGCCATCCAGTGCGCGCTGAACGCCGCGCCGATCTGGCAGGCCACGCCGCCGGCCGAGCGCGCCGCGATCCTCGAACGCGCCGCCGACCTGATGGAAGGCGAGATCCAGCCGCTGATGGGCCTGCTGGCCCGCGAAGCCGGCAAGACCTTCGCCAACGCCATCGCCGAAGTGCGTGAAGCCGTGGATTTCCTGCGCTACTACGCGGTGCAGGCACGCAACGATTTCAGCAACGACGCTCACCGCCCGCTGGGCCCGGTGGTCTGCATCAGCCCGTGGAACTTCCCGCTGGCCATCTTCAGTGGCCAGGTGGCCGCCGCCTTGGCCGCCGGTAACCCGGTACTGGCCAAGCCGGCCGAACAGACGCCGCTGGTCGCCGCGCAAGCCGTGCGCCTGATGCTCGAAGCCGGCATTCCGGAAGGCGTACTGCAACTGCTGCCGGGCCGTGGCGAAACCGTCGGTGCCCGCCTGGTGGGCGACGATCGGGTCAAAGGCGTGATGTTCACCGGCTCCACCGAGGTCGCGCGCCTGCTGCAACGCAACATCGCCGGCCGCCTGGACGCCCAGGGCCGACCAATCCCGCTGATCGCCGAAACCGGTGGCCAGAACGCGATGATCGTCGACTCCTCGGCCCTGACCGAACAAGTGGTGATCGACGTCGTTTCCTCGGCCTTCGACAGTGCCGGCCAGCGTTGCTCGGCCCTGCGCGTACTGTGCCTGCAGGAAGACTCCGCCGACCGCGTGATCGAAATGCTCAAGGGCGCCATGGCAGAAAGCCGCCTGGGCAACCCCGAGCGCCTGTCCGTGGACATCGGCCCGGTGATCGACGCCGAAGCCAAGGCCGGCATCGAGAAACACATCCAGACAATGCGCGACAAAGGCCGCAGCGTGTATCAGGTGGCGATCGCCGAGGGCGAAGAAATCAAGCGCGGCACCTTCGTGATGCCGACCCTGATCGAGCTGGAAAGCTTCGACGAGCTGCAACGGGAAATCTTCGGTCCAGTGCTGCACGTGGTGCGCTACAAGCGCAAGGACATCGACCAGTTGATCGCGCAGATCAACGCTTCCGGCTACGGCCTGACCCTGGGCGTGCACACCCGCATCGACGAGACCATCGCCAAGGTGATCGACAACGTCAACGCCGGTAACGTCTACGTCAACCGCAACATCGTCGGTGCCGTGGTCGGCGTGCAGCCGTTCGGCGGCGAAGGCCTGTCGGGTACCGGTCCGAAAGCCGGTGGCCCGCTGTACCTGTACCGCCTGCTGTCGACCCGTCCGACCGACGCCATCGAGCAGTCGTTCGCCCGTGGCGACGCCCTGAACGCACCGGACGTGCGCCTGCGCGATGCCATGAGCAAGCCGCTGAGCGCCCTGCAAGCCTGGGCCGACAGCAACAAGCTGGCGGACCTCGGCGCCCTGTGCGCGCAGTTCGCGGCGCAGTCGCAGAGCGGTGTCACCCGCGTCCTGGCCGGCCCGACCGGCGAACGCAACAGCTACGCCATCCTGCCGCGCGAGCACGTGCTGTGCCTGGCGGAAGTCGAAGGCGACCTGCTGAGCCAACTGGCTGCCGTCCTGGCCGTGGGTGGTTCGGCGGTATGGCCGGAAGGCGAGCCGGGCAAGGCGCTCTACGCCCGGCTGCCGAAGGAAGTGCAAGCGCGCATCCAGCGCGTGGCTGACTGGACCAAGGACGAAGTGGTATTCGATGCGGTCCTGCATCACGGCCACTCCGACCAGCTGCGCGCGGTCTGCCAGCAAGTGGCCAAGCGTGCCGGCGCCATCGTCGGGGTTCATGGCCTGTCGCAAGGCGAAACCGCGATTGCCCTGGAACGCCTGGTGATCGAACGCGCCTTGAGCGTCAACACCGCGGCGGCCGGTGGTAACGCCAGTCTGATGACCATCGGCTGAGGCCGCTAGTCAGCTGCATAAAAGGGCGCCTTTACCGGCGCCCTTTTTTTGTCCGGAGTTTTTCTGCGCCTGACAGATCGCTATCGCGGGCAAGCCTCGCTCCTACAGAACAACACAGCTTCTGTAGGAGCGAGCGGGCGGGCGGCGATCCGACTTGCCCGCGATGGCGTTGTAACGGACACAGCCTGGCCTCCCATTTGGCACCTTTATCACCCTCATCAATCTTGCTATCCAGGGTTTATTCACCCGCCTAGACTCGATTCATTCCCTATAAAACAGGTAGGCCGCCATGTCCGAGACGTTGCTCAGTTCCCGCAATCTGGCTTTCGAGCTGTATGAAGTCCTCGATGCCGAGGGCCTGACCCAGCGTGAGCGGTTCGCCGAGCACAACCGGGAAACCTTCGACGCCGCCCTTGGCACCGCGCGCAGCATTGCGGAGAAGTTCTTCGCCCCGCACAACCGCAAGGGCGATGAAAACGAGCCACGTTATGAAGACGGCAAGGCGGTCCTGATTCCGGAAGTGAAACCCGCGGTCGACGCCTTTCTCGAAGCCGGTTTCCTCAACGCCGCGCGCAGCTTCGAGGCGGGCGGCATGCAGTTGCCGACGCTGTTGTCCCAGGCCTGCTTCGCTCACTTCCAGGCGGCCAACGCGGCCTCCACTTCCTACCCCTTCCTGACCATGGGCGCGGCCAACCTGATCGAAAGCTTCGGCACCGCCGAGCAGAAGCAGCGCTTCCTGCAACCGATGATCGACGGGCGCTTCTTCGGCACCATGGCCCTGACCGAGCCCCATGCCGGCTCGTCGCTGTCGGATATCCGCACCCGCGCCGAACCGGCGGCGGACGGCACCTATCGGCTCAAGGGCAACAAGATCTTCATCTCCGGCGGCGATCACCCGCTGTCGGAGAACATCGTGCACATGGTGCTGGCCAAGCTGCCGGACGCGCCGGCCGGGGTGAAGGGCATTTCACTGTTTATCGTGCCCAAGTTCCTGGTCAACGACGACGGCAGCCTGGGCCCGCGCAACGACGTGCTGCTGGCCGGGCTGTTCCACAAGATGGGCTGGCGCGGCACCACCTCCACGGCGCTGAACTTCGGCGATAACGGGGAGTGTGTCGGCTATCTGGTGGGCAAGCCGCACCACGGCCTGAGCTACATGTTCCAGATGATGAACGAGGCGCGGATCGGCGTCGGCATGGGCGCGGTGATGCTCGGTTACGCCGGCTACCTGTACTCCCTGGAATACGCCCGCGAACGCCCGCAAGGCCGCCTGCCGGACAGCAAGGACCCGACTACCGCGCCGGTGTCGATCGTCCAGCACGCCGACGTCAAGCGCATGCTGCTGACCCAGAAGGCCTATGTCGAAGGCGCCTTCGACCTGGGCCTGTACGCTGCGCGTCTGTTCGACGACACCACCACCCTGGCCACCGAGGATGAGCGCAAACAGGCCCACGAACTGCTGGACCTGCTGACGCCCATCGTCAAATCCTGGCCCTCGGAGTTCTGCCTGAAGGCCAACGAACTGGCGATCCAGATCCTCGGCGGCCACGGCTACACCCGTGAATACCCGGTGGAACAGTATTACCGCGACAATCGCCTGAACCCGATCCATGAAGGCACCCACGGAATCCAGTCCCTGGACCTGCTGGGGCGCAAGCTGGCGCAGAACGGCGGTGCCGGCCTCAAGCAACTGATTCGCCTGATCGCCGACACCAGCGAGCGGGCCCAGGCCCACGATGCCCTGACAGCACTGCGCCAACCGCTGGAAAAACTGGTGGCGCGCCTGCAAGGCGTGACCATCGGCCTGCTCACCGACCTGGCCCAGGGCAAGGTCAACAGCAGCCTGGCCAACTCGGCGCTGTACCTGAAAGCCTTCGGTCATACGGTGATCGGTTGGCGCTGGCTGGAACAGGCGATTCGCGCACAGGAGGGCCTGGCCAGGGGCAACGCGGCGGATGTGGGTTTCTACAAGGGCAAGCTGCAGGCGGCGCGTTACTTCCTGACCTGGGAAGTGCCGGCCTGTCATCACGAACTGGACTTGCTGGAAGCGCGGGACGATACCTGCCTGAGCATGCAGGACGAGTGGTTCTGAAGCGCTAAAAGCATCGCGAGCAATCGAGCGCCGCTCGGCTGCTCGCGAAAACAATCAGTCCGACACAACCGCAACGGCGTTGCAGGTTGTGGGTAAATCCATCAGTTCTGGCTGATGGTCTTGGAGATCACTTCGACCGTGGCGCTGACTTGCTCTTGGTAACGGTCGAGCTCCTGCTGATGACGCTTTTGCATTTCCAGCTGCTGGGAGCACAGGTTCATCGCCGCCAGCACCAGCAAGCGGTCACCGATCAGCGTCGGGTATTTCTTCTTGGTCTCGGCCAGGGTGGCCTTCAGCATCAACGCGGCATCCAGCAGGGTCTGCTCTTCCCCGGCCGGCGCCTTGATCGAATAGTCCTCACCGAGAATCGAGACGACTTTTACCCCGTCGGCACCCTGCCTCATGCGCTGACAGGACCGGCGCTGACGCGCTCGACCAGGGCCTGGATACGGGCCGCGGTAGCGCCTTGCTTCTCTTCCTGTTCCATCAGGCTCAGTTGCAGACTTTCGTTCTCATCCTTGGCCTGGGCCAGTTCTGCCTTGAGGGTTTCGTTCGTGCCCGACAGCTCCTGGTTCTGTTGCACCAGGTCACTGACAAGCTGTTCCAATTGGCTTAGGGATGCTTCCAACATTTTGATGTTCCGAGCTTTTTTCAAAGGGCGCGTACGATAAAGAAAAGTCACCCTGGATGCCAGGGTTATCCCGGCGCAACGCCTTGATTTGCCTGGCGGGTGACCTTGCCTGCGAACTTTAAAGACTGTCATTCCCCCATCTGGTTCCTGACACTTCGTCGCTCATCAGATCTTTCTGAAACTCTCGCCCCCGCTTCAAGAATCCATTTTTCCGCGCGATAGGTCAGGTGAGCCCTATCAACCACCGCGGCATGGATTGCGCATTCTCGAGGTAGATCCCCATGTCTCTTCGCAACATGAACATCGCACCGAGGGCATTTCTCGGCTTTGCATTCATCGGCTGCCTGATGCTGTTCCTGGGCATTTTCGCCCTGAACCAGATGAGCAAGATTCGCGCGGCGACCGTCACCATTTCCACCGACAACATGCCCAGCATCCAGAGCATCGACGAGTTCACCCAGCAGATGCTGCGGCTGCAGGTACTGTCCTATCGCCTGGTGATCAACCGCGGTCCCGAGGTGCAGGCCAAGACCCGCGAGTCGCTGGAGCTGGGCAACCAGCAGATCGAAAAGATCCGCACCACCTATGAAAAGCTGGTCAGCAGCCCGGAGGAGAGCGAGGCCTACGACCACTACCTCAAGCTGCTGGCCGAATACCGCAAGCTCGAGGAGCGCATCAAAGAGCTGTCGCGCAACAATCAGCTGGGTGAACTGCAAGAGATGCTGAACAACGAGCTGATGAAGAACTCGCAGCAGATCAACAAGGTTCTGAACCAGCTGGTGCAGATCAACAGCCAGCGCTCCCATGACGCCAACGAACAAGCCGCCGAGGAATACGCTTCGGCGTTCAACCTGGTGGTCGCCCTGCTGGTCCTGTCCACCACTCTGACAGTGGTGTTTGCCTGGTTGCTGACCCGCAGCATTACCCAGCCCATCGCCAACGCCTTGCATGCCGCGGAACACATCGCCGAAGGCGACCTCACCCAAAGCATCCAGGTCAACGGGCGCGACGAACCCGGGCGCCTGTTGCAGGCCATGGCGACCATGCAGGAAAAACTGCGCCAGACCCTGCTGCATATTTCCGGCTCCGCCAGCCAGCTGGCCTCGGCCGCGGAAGAGCTGAACAGCGTCACCGACGAAAGCGCCCGCGGCCTGACCCAGCAGAACAACGAAATCGAACAGGCGGCCACCGCCGTGAACGAAATGACCTGCGCCGTCGAGGAAGTCGCGCGCAACGCCGTGAGTACCGCCGAGGCCTCGAACGACGCCACCCAATCGGCCAGCGAAGGCCGCAACCTGGTGCAGGAAACCGTCAGCGCCATAGAGCTCATGAGCAGCGAAGTGCAGAGCTCGGCCAACAGGATCAGCGAGCTGGCCGAGGAGTCGCGGGACATCGGCAAGGTGCTGGACGTGATCCGCGGCCTGGCCGACCAGACCAACCTGCTGGCCTTGAACGCCGCGATAGAAGCCGCCCGGGCCGGCGATGCAGGGCGCGGTTTCGCCGTGGTCGCCGACGAAGTGCGCGCCCTGGCCTACCGCACCCAACAGTCCACCAGCGAAATCGAACGCATGATCGGCAGCATCCAGAGCGGCACCGAACACGCCGTCGAGTCGATGCGCACCAGCACCGAGCGCGCCGACTCGACCCTGAGCATCGCCCGTGGTGCCGGTGGTGCCCTGGACACCATCAACACCGCGGTCAACGAGATCAACGAGCGCAACCTGGTCATCGCCAGCGCCGCCGAGGAACAGGCCCTGGTAGCCCGTGAAGTGGATCGCAACCTGGTGAACATCCGCGACCTGTCGGTGCAATCGGCCACCGGCGCCAACCAGACCAGCGACGCCAGCCACGAGCTGTCACGCCTGGCCGTGGACCTGAACAGCATGGTGGCGCGGTTCACGCTGTAGTCCGCCAACAGCTCCGATCGCCGCCGACGCCAGCCGCTACGGATCGCCATGAAGTCCGTCAGCGGTCGGCGCCAGGCGACGTTTTTTCGCCGCCTGTAAACAGGCGCAAAAGCTTTTTGACAGCATCGTATTTCAACAGGTTAGAATCGCTGGCACGCAGACTGCATGGTCAGTTTGTGCCCGCCTTTCCGTTTCTGGAGTACAGCCTTTGAATGCAACGACCATCAACAGCCTGTTCTTGATCGGCGCGTTGCTGGTAGGTGCGAGCATTCTTGTAAGTTCCCTTTCGTCCCGCCTCGGTATCCCGATTCTGGTGATCATCCTGGCCGTGGGCATGGCCGCTGGCGTCGACGGCGGCGGCATCATTTTCAACAACTACCCGACCGCCTACCTGGTGGGCAACCTCGCGCTCGCGGTGATCCTTCTCGACGGCGGCCTGCGCACCCGGGTCTCGAGCTTCCGCGTGGCTTTGTGGCCCGCCTTGTCGCTGGCCACCGTCGGCGTGATGATCACCACCGGCCTGACCGGCATGGCGGCCGCCTGGCTGTTCGACCTGAACCTGATCCAGGGCCTGCTGATCGGCGCCATCGTCGGCTCCACCGACGCCGCGGCGGTGTTCTCGCTGCTGGGCGGCAAGGGCCTGAACGAACGGGTCACCGCCAGCCTGGAGATCGAGTCGGGCAGTAACGACCCGATGGCGGTGTTCCTCACCGTGACCCTGATCGACATGCTCGCCAGCGGCCAGACCGGCCTGCACTGGAGCCTGCTGGGGCATCTGCTGCGCGAGTTCGGCATCGGCGGCCTGGTCGGCCTGGGCGGCGGCTGGCTGATGCTGCAACTGGTGAACCGCATCAACCTGGCCACCGGCCTGTACCCGATCCTGGTGATCGCCGGCGGCCTGGTGGTCTTCGCCCTGACCAACGCCCTGCATGGCAGCGGCTTCCTCGCGGTGTACCTGTGCGGCCTGGTGATCGGCAACCGCCCGGTGCGCAGCCGGCACGGCATCCTGCACATGCTCGACGGCATGGCCTGGCTGTCGCAGATCGGCATGTTCCTGGTACTCGGCCTGCTGGTCACGCCCCACGACCTGCTGCCCATCGCCCTGCCGGCGCTGGGCCTGGCGCTGTGGATGATCCTGTTCGCCCGTCCGCTGTCGGTAATGGTCGGCCTGTTGCCGTTCAAGGCCTTCCACGGGCGCGAGAAAGCCTTTATTTCCTGGGTCGGCCTGCGCGGTGCGGTCCCGATCATTCTCGCGGTGTTCCCGCTGATGGCCGGGCTGCCCGAGGCCCAGCTGTACTTCAACCTGGCCTTCTTTATCGTGCTGGTGTCCCTGCTGGTGCAAGGCACCAGCCTGCCGTGGGTCGCCAAGCTGCTGAAAGTCACGGTGCCACCGGAGCCGGCGCCAATCTCCCGCGCCGCCCTGGAAGTGCATGTCACCAGCGAATGGGAGCTGTTCGTCTACCGCCTCGGCGCGGAAAAATGGTGCATCGGCGCAGCGTTGCGCGAGCTGAAAATGCCCGAAGGCACTCGTATCGCCGCCCTGTTTCGTCACCATCAACTGCTCCATCCGTCGGGTAGTACGGTGCTGGAAGCCGATGATTTGCTCTGCGTCATCGGCCATGAACACAACCTGCCGGCCCTCGGAAAACTCTTCAGCCAGGCACCGCAACGGGGCCTCGATCTGCGCTTCTTCGGCGACTTCGTTCTCGAAGGCGACGCCCAGCTGGGCGCGGTTTCGGCGCTGTACGGGCTGAAGCTCGAAGGGCTCGATCCGGACATGCCGCTGAGCCGCTTCATCACCCAGAAAGTGGGGGGCGCTCCGGTGGTCGGCGACCAGGTGGAATGGAACAACACCATCTGGACCGTTGCCGTGATGGAGGGGAACAAGATCAGCAAAGTGGGCGTCAGATTCCCCGAAGGAAGTCGCCCGGGCCCCGGGCTCTTCCTCTAAACTGCCTAACTTCTCATCCAGCTTGACCGGTCTCTATGCCAACCCTGCGTACCTTTTTCGCCATTGCCCTGCTGGGCCTGAGCCTTTCTGTCGGCCCACTGCAAGCGGCCGAGCCGCCCAGTGCCGAGTCCGTCCAGCAGAGCCTGGATAAAATCGCCGAGCGCAAATTGCCGGAGGCCGATCAAAAGGCCCTGCAAGCGGTGCTGCAACAGACCCTGACCCAGCTGTCGAACAAGCAGGATTACGAGCAGCGCCTGAACGATCTCAAGCAGCAGCTGAGCAATGCACCGCGCCAGACCAGCGAGAACCAGCGCGAGCTGACCCGCCTGAAGGCGACCAAGGTGGTGCCGGTGGCCCAGCGCTACGCCAACCTGCCGGTGTCGCAGCTCGAACAACTGCTGACCGAGCGCACCACCCAGCAGGGTGACATGCAGAAAGCCCTGGCCGAGGCCAATAGCCTGGCGATTACCGCGCAGACCCGCCCCGAGCGCGCCCAGGCCGAGATCAGCAGCAGCCAGACCCGCACCCAGCAGATCAACACGATCCTCAAGAACGGCAAGGACGCCGGCAAACCGATCAACGCCGACCAGCGCAATCAGCTCAACGCCGAACTGGCGGCGATCAACGCGCTGATCCCGCTGCGCCGCCAGGAACTGGCCGGCAACAGCCAGCTGCAGGACCTGGGCAACAGCCAGCACGACCTGCTGATGGAAAAGACCGCGCGCCTGGAGCAGGAAATCCAGGACCTGCAGACCCTGATCAACCAGAAGCGCCTGGCCCAGTCCCAGGAAACCGTCACCCAGCAATCGATCGAAGCGCAAAAGGCTGGCAGCAGCAGCCTCCTGGCCACCGAAAGCGCGGCCAACCTGAAGCTCTCCGACTACCTGCTCAAAAGCACCGACCGCCTCAACGAGCTGACCCAGCAGAACCTGCAGACCAAGCAGCAACTCGACAGCGTGACCCAGAGCGATGCCGCGCTGGACGAGCAGATCGGCGTGCTCAAGGGCAGCCTGCTGCTGTCGAAGATTCTCTATAAACAGAAGCAGGCGCTGCCGCACTTGCGGCTCGATCGCGACCTGGCCGACCAGATCGCCGACATCCGCCTGTACCAGTTCGAGATCAACCAGCAGCGCGAGCTGATCAGCAGCCCCAGCAGTTACGTCGACAACCTGCTGGCCACCCAGCCGTCCGAGCAAGTCACCCCGCAACTGCGCAAGACCCTGCTGGACCTGGCCATCACCCGCGCCGACCTGCTGGAACGCCTGAGCCGCGAGCTGAGCGCGCTGCTCAACGAGTCCATCACCCTGCAGCTCAATCAGAAGCAACTGCTGAGCACCTCGCAAAGCCTGCGCGCGACCCTTGATGAGCAGATGTTCTGGATTCCCAGCAACAAGCCGCTGGACGGCGAATGGCTGCAAGCGGTGCCGCTGCGCCTGGCCAAACAGGTCACCACCCTGCCCTGGTCGTCCAGCCTGAGCGAGCTGGCCGACGGCCTGGCGCAACGGCCGCTGCTGTTCCTGCCCTTGCTGTTGCTGATCGCGGCCCTGCTGTGGCGGCGCAAGAACCTGTACCTGCGCCTGAACAAGGTGCACAAGGACATCGGTCACTTCAAGCGCGACAGCCAATGGCACACGCCGCAGGCGATCCTGGTCAACATCCTGCTGGCGATGCCGGTCTCCCTTGGCCTGGCGCTGTGCGGCCTGGCCTTGCAGATCGACGCCCGCGGGCAGAACGCCAACCTCGGCGCGGCACTGTTGCAGATGGCCCAGGCCTGGCTGGTGTTCTATACCGCCTACCGGATCCTCGCCCCCGGCGGCGTGGCGGAACTGCATTTCCGCTGGGAAAAGCCCCAGGTCGAATTCCTACAGGGCTGGGTCCGTCGCCTAGGGCTGGTGGTCATGGCCCTGGTGGCCGTGGTCGCCGTGGCCGAACACCAACCGGCGGCGCTGGCCGATGACGTACTCGGTATCGTCGTGGTCCTGGCCTGCTACGCCCTGATGGCCTGGTTGCTCAGCCGCCTGCTGAGCAGCCCGACGCACCAGAACGCCTCACTGTTCCGCAAGGCGGTGGCGGTGCTGTTCACTGCGCTGCCGATCGCCTTGTTCATCGCCGTGTGCTTCGGCTACTACTACACCGCGCTGAAGCTCAGCGACCGCCTGATCAATACCCTGTACCTGCTGATGTTCTGGCTGGTGATCGAAGCCACTTTCGTCCGCGGACTGGGCGTCGCCGCCCGGCGCCTGGCCTACCAGCGAGCCCTGGCCAAACGCCAGGCCGCCAAGGAAAGCGGCGACGGCGAAGTGGTGGTCGAAGAGCCGACCCTGGACATCGAGAAGGTCAACGAACAGTCCCTGCGCCTGATCCGCCTGGCCCTGCTCGGTGGTTTCATGGCCGGGCTGTACTGGGTCTGGTCGGACCTGATCAGCGTGTTCTCCTACCTGGACAACATCACCCTCTACGAATACACCAGCGGTGCCGGCGCCAACATGAGCATGGTGCCCATCAGCATCGGCGACATGCTCGGCGCACTGATCATCGTCGGCATCACCTTCGCCCTGGCGCGCAACCTGCCGGGGCTGCTGGAGGTGCTGGTACTGTCCAGGCTAAACCTGGCCCAGGGCAGCGCCTACGCGACCACCACGCTGCTGTCCTATGTGATTGCCGGCGTCGGTTTCGTCTCGACCCTGTCGACCCTCGGCGTCAGCTGGGACAAGTTGCAGTGGCTGGTGGCTGCGCTGTCGGTAGGCCTGGGCTTCGGCATGCAGGCGATCTTCGCCAACTTCATCTCCGGCATCATCATCCTATTCGAGCGGCCGGTGCGCATCGGCGACACCATCACCATCGGCAACCTGTCGGGCACTGTGAGCAAGATCCGCATCCGCGCCACCACCATCACCGACTTCGATCGCAAGGACATCATCGTCCCGAACCAGACCTTCATCACCGGGCAACTGATCAACTGGTCGCTGACCGATACCGTCACCCGGGTGACCCTCAAGCTCGGCGTCGACTACGGCTCGGACCTGGACCTGGTCAAGGAGCTGCTGCTCAAGGCCGCCCGCGATAACCCGCGGGTACTGAAAGAACCCGAGCCCCACGTGTACTTCCTCAACTTCGGCGAAAGCACTCTGGACCACGAACTGCGCATGCACGTGCGCGAACTGGGGGACCGCAACCCGGTGCTCGACGAGGTCAACCGCTTCATCAACCGCGAGTTCAAGAAGCAGCACATCAACATCTCGTTCCGCCAGATGGAGGTCTACCTGAAGAACCTCCATGGCCAGGAATACAAGATGGTGCCCATCGAGCCGGAGGCCAAGACCATAGTCCCGCTGCCCGACGGCAAACCTCTGCAGGAACCGCCCTCCAGCAAGCTCGACTAAGGGCGCTATCCCTAGCAGAATGCTCGGACATTCTGCTGGAGATGGCCGTTGAAAGCCCTCGACGAACTGACCTTCGACAATCGCTTCGCCCGCCTGGGCGATGCGTTCTCAACCCATGTACTGCCCGAGCCGATCGACCATCCACGCCTGGTGGTGGTCAGCCCGGCGGCCATGGCGCTGCTGGACCTGGCCCCCGAGGCCGCCGAAAGCCCCGTGTTCGCCGAGCTGTTCGGCGGGCACAAGCTGTGGGCCGAAGCCGAGCCCCGAGCGATGGTTTATTCCGGGCATCAGTTCGGCTCCTACAACCCCCAGTTGGGCGATGGCCGCGGCTTGCTGCTGGGCGAGGTGTACAACGCCGCCGGCGAACATTGGGACCTGCACCTCAAGGGTGCCGGCCAGACCCCCTACTCGCGCATGGGCGATGGTCGCGCCGTACTGCGCTCGTCGATCCGCGAATTCCTCGCCTCCGAGGCGCTGCACGCCCTGGGTATTCCGACCACCCGGGCGCTGTGCGTGATCGGCTCCGACACCCCGGTCTGGCGTGAGAAACAGGAGCGCGCGGCGATGCTGCTGCGCATGTCGCCCAGCCATATCCGCTTCGGCCACTTCGAATACTTCTATTACACCAAACGCCCTGAGCAGCAGAAACAGCTGGGCGAACACGTGCTGGCCATGCACTTTCCCGAGTGCCTGGAGCAGCCGGAACCCTACCTGGCGATGTTCCGCGAAGTGGTCGAGCGCAATGCCGAACTGATCGCCAAATGGCAGGCCTACGGTTTCTGCCACGGGGTGATGAACACCGACAACATGTCGATCCTCGGCGTGACCTTCGACTTCGGGCCGTTCGCCTTCCTCGACGACTTCGATGCGCATTTCATCTGCAACCATTCCGACGACCAGGGGCGCTACTCGTTCAGCAACCAGGTGCCGATCGGCCAGTGGAATCTCAGCGCCCTGGCCCAGGCGCTGACGCCGTTCATCAGTGTCGAGGCCCTGCGGGAAACCCTCGGTCTGTTCCTGCCGCTGTTCCAGGCCCATTACCTGGACCTGATGCGCCGCCGCCTCGGCCTGACCAGCGCCGAAGACGAGGATCAGAAGCTGGTGGAGCGCCTGCTGCAATTGATGCAAGGCAGCGGCGTGGACTACAGCCTGTTCTTCCGCCGCCTGGGGGATGAGCCGGCGGAACTGGCCGTGGCCCGGCTGCGCGACGACTTCGTCGACCGCCAGGGCTTCGATGCCTGGGCCGATCTGTACAAGGCCCGGGTCGCCCGTGAGCAGGACGACACTCAAGAACAGCGCCGCGCGCGTATGCACGCAGTCAATCCGCTGTACATCCTGCGCAATTACCTGGCGCAGAAGGCTATCGATGCCGCCGAACAAGGGGATTACTCCGAGGTGCGCCGCCTGCACGCGGTGCTGAGCAAGCCGTTCGAACAACAGACCGGCATGGACAGCTACGCCGAACGACCGCCCGAATGGGGCAAGCACCTGGAAATCAGTTGTTCGTCCTGAGGGGTCAGGTAAAGGTTTCCATCGATACCTTGAAACGTGCGGCCAGCCAGCGGATCTGCCGCAGGTTGAGCTGACGCTTGCCGCTCAGGATCTCCGAGACCACCGACTGCGCACCGACACCGGGCAAATCGCTCTGGGTCAGGCCGTGTTCGCGCATCATGTAGCGCAACACATCTACTCCGCTGGCGACAGGCATCGGGCGATGCTCAAGATCGTAGGCTTCGATCCAGTCCCCGATGATGTCCACCAGGCTGTTGAGAGGATGAGCCTCGTCTTCCCCTGTCAGGTCCAGCAACTCGTCAAGGGCCTGAACCAACCTGTCGTAGTCCGCCTCGGTTTTCGGCTTGCGCAGCAACGGCGCAACGAACTGCCAGTGTTCGGCCACTTGTTCGATCAACACACTCATCCTCGATCCTCCTTCCACTTACCCCGGTCATATTCACGGTGGTCCAACACATGTCGGATATAGAGCTTTTGCGTCGTGTAACGGACCAATGCAATCAGCCGTATCTTGTTGCCACCGATATCGAACACATGCAGCGGTCCGACCTTGTCCACCGCCGGAAACATCGCCTTCATCGCGGCAAAGTCCGCAAGCCGATTGCGCTTAAGCGCGCGATACCAGTCATCCAGCGCCTTGGCCGAGTGCGGCCATTTTTCCTTGGCATCCCAAATTCGTTTAGCCGTGATTACACGCATGCAAAGTCCTTATCGCATACTGCTATGGCAGCCTAGAGGGTGAAGCAACTTATCGCAAGTTGCTATAAATGTTCTCGGACCAATGGCACGGAGCATCGCCTCTCTCCAGCCTAGAACCGAGCAGAGGGTTGCCGCGCAAAGATGTATGAGCACATGCAACAGCTTGATAAACCAGCCCACAGACTCCAGATCGAGGCTATTGACCACTTATCCCGGAGCCCCTCATGTCCGATCCACTGCTGATCCCCTGCCCCCATTGCAACGGTTTGAACCGCATCCCCGCCGAGCGCCTGGGCGACCAGCCCAAATGCGGGCGCTGCAAAGGCCAGGTGTTGCTGAACCAGCCTTTCGAACTGAAACAAGGCGACTACGCCAGCCAGATCAAGGGCGACCTGCCGTTGCTGGTGGATGTCTGGGCGGATTGGTGCGGGCCGTGCAAATCCTTCGCGCCGGTGTTCGAGCAGGCGGCCGCGCAATTGGCGGGCAAGTGCCGGCTGGCCAAGCTCGACAGCGAGGCCAATCAGCAATTGTCGGCGCAGTTGGGAATTCGCTCGATTCCGAGCCTGATTCTGTTCAAGAACGGACGGGAAGTGGCACGCCAGAGTGGCGCCTTCCCGTTACCGCAGTTGATGAGCTGGTTGCGCAGCCAGGGCATCTGACCGCCATTTCGAAATCGCCTTGAACCGTGGGAGCGAGGCTTGCCCGCGATAAGGGTCTGACAATCGACGACAATGTTGAATGTCAGGTACTCATCGCGGGCAAGCCTCGCTCCTACAGAAGAGGGTCAGGCGCTTTCCAGCAGGTTATGCAGGTCGACGAACTGCTGGGTCAGCTTGTGCCGGGGGTCGAGGTGGATCAGTGGCAGGCTGGCCTGGTGGGATTCACGCATGCGCACCGAACTGGCCAGGTACACCGGCAATACCGGCAGGCCTTCGGCGATCAGCTCATCGAGCATTTGCTGGGGCAGGCTGGCGCGGGCCTGGAACTGGTTGACCACGATACCCTCGACCTGCAAATCCTCGTTGTGGTCGTCCTTGAGCTCTTCGATTTCAGCCAGCAGACCGTACAGCGCCTGGCGGGAAAAGCTGTCGCAGTCGAAGGGAATCAATACCCGATCAGCGGCAATCAGCGCCGAAACCGCATAAAAGTTCAAGGCCGGCGGGGTGTCCAGGTAGATCCGGTCGTAGTCCTCGGCCAACTCGTCCAGCAGTTTGCGCAGCTTGTTGATCTTGTGCTTCGCCTCAAGCTTGGGCTGCAGATCCGCCAGCTCAGCGGTGGCCGTCACCACGTGCAGGTTGTCGAACGGCGTTTCGTAGATATCGACCTGGTTCTTTTTCGAGAACGGTCCGGAAGACAGGGTCTGCTTGAAGAAGTCGGCGATCCCCATGGGGATGTCGTCGCCGGTCAGGCCGGTGAGGTATTGAGTGGAGTTGGCCTGGGCATCCAGGTCCACCAGCAGCGTACGATACCCCTCGCTGGCGCTCACGGCCGCCAGATTGCAGGCAATGCTCGACTTGCCGACTC
Source organism: Pseudomonas sp. GW460-12-10-14-TSB1 (assembly GCF_017349775.1). Classification (NCBI taxonomy): domain Bacteria; kingdom Pseudomonadati; phylum Pseudomonadota; class Gammaproteobacteria; order Pseudomonadales; family Pseudomonadaceae; genus Pseudomonas; species Pseudomonas sp. GW460-12-10-14-TSB1. The sequence continues at coordinate 65,237 of NZ_JACNAC010000001.1, read as the reverse complement.
CCCCTTTCTGATTGAACACCACGCGCCGCATGTCAGAACCTCCCTGCATCAAAGATCACCGAGTGTAGTAGCCAGCAGCGCTGCTTCGCTACCTCGCCGACGGCAAACTGCCAAGTCAGGCCCCCTGGCCGAGAACGGCCTAAACTTTCTGAAAATTTCCGCGCCTTTGACCTGCTCCACCCAATAATGGCCAAAGGACATCTTTTTCCTGTCGAACTCATCATTTTCACTGAGCAAAACGTAACCAATATTTGCTACAAGCCAGTCACACCGGGATAATGCGCGCCACTCGGCTGTAGCTCCGTGCACGGTGAGTCATAGGTCGGAACGACTGACACGCCAAAAAAGCCCGCAGGGGCGGGATGAGTCTTCAAGTGATCAACTTCAACATCGCCCAATGGCGCGCGTGGGCCCCTGGGCTCGAAAGCGTGGACGATTGGCAGGCCTGGAGCCGACAGCCGGTCGTGCTCGAGAGCAGTGATGCTGCCCCGGACGTGTCCTTTCTACCTGCCATGCAGCGCCGGCGCCTCAGCCGTCTGGCCCGCATGGCCTTCAGCGTAGGCTGGCCCCTGGCCGAAGGCCTGGAACAGCTACCGTTGGTCTTTATTTCCCGGCATGGCGAAACGCCACGGACCTTCGACATCCTCAGCGACCTGGCGGCCGACCAGCCGTTGTCCCCGACCCAGTTCAGCCTCTCGGTGCACAACGCGGTGATCGGCCTGTGGTCGATCATGCGTGGCGAAACCAGTGAAATGACCGCCATCGCCGCCGCCGGCGATGGCCTCGAACACGGTATGCTAGAGGCCGCGGCGCTGCTTGAGGAGGGCGCCCCGGCGGTGCTGCTGGTGGTCACCGAAGAGCAGCCGCCCGAAGCCTACGCCACCTGGATCGACGACGTGCCTTTCCCCTATGCGGTAGGCCTGCTGCTGACCCCCGGCAAAGAGTGGCAACTGGCACTCGGCACCGCCACCGAGGAAGCACCGCGCGCCAAGTGGCCCCATGCCCTGAATCTCTTGCGTACCCTGCTCGGCGAGCAGACCTCCTGCCAACATGCCTGGAAGAACCGTGTATGGAACTGGCAACGCAACCTGTAAACACAAAACCCCGCGACGCCTACTACTGGCGCCTGGTCGCCACGGCAGCGAGCTTCGCCTTGTTCGGCCTGGTCGGCCTGGGCCTGCGCCTGGTGATTTTCCCGCTGCTCGCCTGCCTGCCCGGCAATGCCGAAGCGCATCGCCAGCGCGCGCGGCGCACCATCGGCCGGCTGTTCTGGCTGTTCATCCGGTTCATGGCCCGCAGCGGCGTGCTGACCTATGAAGTCGAAGGCGCGGAAAAGCTCGGCCGCCCCGGACAAATGATCATCGCCAACCACCCGTCGCTGATCGACGTGGTGTTCCTCATCGGCCTGGTGCGCAACGCCAACTGCGTGGTCAAGCAGAGCCTGTGGCAGAACCCCTTTACCCGCGGCCCGATACGCGAAGCCGAATACATCAGCAACGACGGCAGCATGGACATGCTCGACGCCGCCGGCGAAGCCCTGCGCAACGGCCAGACCCTGGTGATCTTCCCCGAGGGCACCCGCACCCAGCCGGGCAAGGCCCCGGCCTTTCATCGGGGGGGCGCGGCAATCGCCTTGCGGGGTGCGAGAATCATCACCCCGGTGGTCATCAAGGTCAGCCCGACCACCCTGACCAAGGCCGAACCCTGGTATCGCATCCCGATGCGCCGCGTGCACTTCAGTTTTCGCGTCGGAGCCGATATAGACCCGTATGTCTTTGCCGCCCAAGGCCCCGCACCGCAGGCCTCGCGCAAGTTCAACGATTATTTGCATCACTACTTCATTAAGGAGCTCGCCGAAGATGAGCGATCTGCACCTAGAAATTAAAATGTTGATCATCGATGCCCTGGGCCTCGAAGACATCAGCGTGCAAGACATCGGCAACGAGCAGACGCTCTTCGGTGAAGGCCTGGGGCTGGACTCGGTCGACGCCCTGGAACTGGGCCTGGCGATCCAGAAACGCTACGGCATCAAGATCGACGCCGATGCCAAGGACACCCGCAACCACTTCACCAACGTGGCGAGCCTTGCGGCGTTCGTCACTGCAAAACAGGCAGCTTGAGACCGGACCATGCAAACTCGCGACGACATCTTCAACACCTTGCGTGATGCCCTGGTGGAACTCTTCGAACTGGAACCGGAACGCGTAAGCCTGGAATCCAACCTGTATCAAGACCTGGAAATCGACAGCATCGACGCCGTCGACCTGATCGATCACATCAAGCGCAAGACCGGCAAGAAAATCGCCGCCGAGGAATTCAAGTCGGTGCGTACCGTCAATGACGTGGTCGAGGCGGTGTACCGTCTGGTCCAGCCGGCCGCATGAGCCGGCTGATCGGCCTTGGCCTGCTGCTGGCGGGCCTGTTGTATCCCTTTGCGGTGTATTTCGGCATGGAGCATTTCGCGCCATGGCAGTTCGGCCTGCTGCTCGGCAGCCTGTGGCTGGCCCGGGTCCTGACCGGCGAACGGCGCCCCGGCAGCCTGTTGATGGCGGGCGCCGCCCTGGTCTTCTGCCTGCTGCTGGCGCTGTTCGACAGCCCATCGTTATTGCGCTGGTACCCGGTACTGGTCAGCGGCTTCATGCTCACGCTGTTCGGCCTGAGCCTGAAATTCGGTCCGCCGGTGGCCGAGCGCCTGGCCCGCCTCAGCGAGCCGGAACTGCCGGAAAAGGCGATTCGCTATACCCGCCAGGTAACTGTCGCCTGGAGTGTATTTTTCCTCTGTAACGGATTGCTCGCCGCCGCCCTGACCCTGTGGGCGCCGCTGAGCTGGTGGACGTTGTACAACGGCCTGATCGCCTACGGGTTGATGGGTTTGCTGTTTGCCATTGAATGGCTGTTACGACAACGCGTACGAGGCCGCGCATGAATTGGATAAAACTTGAGCATCTGCTGCTCAAGTCGCTGCCGGAACGGGCCGTCACACTCGAACCGGCACTCGATCACAGCAAGCTGCAGCACCAGGCCCTGAGCCTGGCCGCAGGCTTGCAGGCCAGGGGCGTACAGCGCCTGGCCCTGCACCTGGAAGATGCCGCCGAACTGGCCATCGCCCTGCTCGGCGCCTGGCGCGCCGGGGTCAGCGTGCTGCTGCCCGCCGACCTGCAACCCCAGCCCCGGCAACGCTGGTCGACGCAGGTCGATCTGTGGCTGACCGACCAGCCCGGCGATGCCCACTTGGCCGACTTCGACCAGCCGCCATTGCCGGCCGCCGAACTCGATCTCGACACCTGTCGCTTGAGCCTGTGCACCTCCGGCTCCAGCGGCGAACCCAAGCGCATCGACAAATCCCTGCGCCAGCTGGCCAACGAAGTCGAGGCCCTGGAGCAACTGTGGGGCGAAGGATTGGGCCAGGCCTGCATCATCGGCAGCGTCGCCACCCAACATATCTACGGCCTGCTGTTCCGTGTGCTCTGGCCGCTCTGCGCCGGGCGCACCTTCGTCCGTCGGCAACTACCGTTCCCAGAAGACCTGCAGCGCGCCAGCCGCGAACACCCGGCCTTCGCCTGGGTCGCCAGCCCGGCGCTGCTCAAGCGCATGGGCGACAACCTCGACTGGCCGGCCCTGAGCCCGGTGCGCCGGGTGTTTTCCTCCGGCGGCGCGCTGCCCGCCGACGCCGCGCAAGGCCTGCACCAGCGCCTGCAACAATGGCCAACGGAAATCCTCGGCAGCTCGGAAACCGGTGGCATTGCCTGGCGCCAGGGCGACAGCCTGTGGCAAGCCTTCGCCGGGGTCGAACTGAGCCAGGACCGCGACGGCGCCCTGCTGATCGCCTCGCCCTACCTGCCGGCCGGACATGTCGAACACACCGCCGATGCCGCGCGCATCGCCGCCGATGGGCGTTTCGAGCTGCTCGGGCGCCTGGACCGGATCGTCAAGCTGGAAGAAAAACGCATTTCCCTGCCGATGCTGGAACAGGCCCTGGCCGGGCATGCCTGGGTCGCCGAAGCGCGCCTTGGGGTGGTCCGGGAAAACCGCGCCTCCCTCGGCGCGCTGCTGGTCCTCAGCGAACAAGGCCTGCACGCCTTGCGCAACCAGGGGCGTCGGGCCCTCACCCAAGCGCTGCGCCAGCACCTGAGCCAGCATTGCGAGGCCCTGGCGCTGCCACGCCGCTGGCGCCTGCTGCGCCAGTTGCCCCTGAACAGCCAGGGCAAGCTGCCCCAGGCCGATGTCGAAGCCCTGCTGCTGGCCCCGCGTCCACGGGCGCCGGAAGTGCTGGAACAATTCGAGGCCGACGGAGAATGGAGCCTGCAACTGGCGATCCCGCCGGACCTGGCCTACTTCAGCGGCCACTTCCCCCAGACCCCGGTGCTGCCGGGCGTGGTGCAGGTGGACTGGGCATTGGCCCTGGGCCAGCAGTTCCTCGGTCTGCCGGGCCGCTTTGCCGGCATGGAAGTGCTGAAGTTCCAGCAACTGGTGCGCCCCGGAGACCAGGTGCAACTGCACCTGCGCTTCGATCATGAGCGCGGCAAACTCTATTTTGCCTATCGCAATGACACCGCCGCCTGCTCCAGCGGCCGCATCCTGCTGGAGAACGCCTGTGGATAAGTTATTGGCTCGCCACCAGGTCAGCCCCCATGCATAACCCCTGCGCGGTGATCCCGGTCTACAACCATGAAGCTGCCGTGCCGGCGGTGGTCGACGCCCTGCTCGCCAGCGGCCTGCCCTGTGTGCTGGTGGACGACGCCAGCAGCCCGGCCTGCGCCGCCGTGCTGGAGCAACTGGCCGAACGCGAACAGGTGTTCCTGGTCAAGCTCGCGGTCAACCAGGGCAAGGGCGGCGCGGTCATGGCCGGGCTGCGCGAAGCCTCGCGCCAAGGCTTCAGCCACGCCCTGCAAGTGGACGCCGACGGCCAGCACGACCTGCGCGATGTGGATAACTTTATCGCCACCTCCCGCACCCACCCCGAAGCGCTGGTCTGCGGTTATCCACAGTACGACGCCAGCGTGCCCAAGGGCCGTTTTTACGCTCGCTACCTGACCCACGTCTGGGTCTGGATCAATACCCTGTCGTTGCAGATTCCCGACTCCATGTGCGGCTTCCGGGTCTACCCCCTGCCGCCAGTCCTGGCGCTGATCGACTCGGTGAAGATCGGCCAGCGCATGGACTTCGACACCGATATTCTGGTGCGCCTGTCCTGGCGCAACCAGCCGATGCGCTGGTTGCCGACCAAGGTCCGTTACCCGGTGGATGGCCTGTCGCACTTTCGCCTGTTCCACGACAACCTGCTGATTTCCAGTATGCACGCCCGACTGTTCTTCGGCATGTTGCTGCGCGCGCCGCTGATCCTCTGGCGACGGTGGCAAGCATGACGGCGCTACCAGACAAGCAGGACAAGCAACATTGGGCCGAGCACAAAGAGCGCGGCAGCTTCTGGCTGATGAAGCTCACCGCCTTCGGCGTGCGTGTGCTCGGGCGCCGGGTGTTGAGCCCGGTGCTGTATATCATCGTTTTCTACTTTTTCCTGTTCGGCCGCGGTGCCCGCCGCAGTGCCTGGCTGTACCAGCAGCGCCTGGCCGATTGGAGCGGCAAGGCCGAGCTGCGTCCCAGCCACTGGCGGGTCTTCGGCCAGTTCATGGCGTTCGCCGACTCCCTGCTGGACAAGCTCGACGTGTGGAACGGCAAGCTGCGCCTGGAACAGATCGAGATCGTCGACCCGGCCCGGCTGCGCGACCAGTTGCGTGGCGCCCGCGGACAGATGCTGGTGGGCGCTCACCTGGGCAACCTCGAAGTCTGCCGCGCCCTGGCCGAACTGGGCGAGAAGGTCACCATGAACGTGCTGGTGCACACCAAGCACGCCGAACGTTTCAATCGCCTGCTGGGCGAGGCCGGGGCCACCAACCTGCGGCTGATCCAGGTCAGCGAGCTGGATCCGGCGGTCATGCTGCAGCTGAGCCAGCGCCTGGATCGCGGCGAGTGGCTGGCGATTGCCGGCGACCGTGTACCACTGCATGGCGGGCGCAACGTGCGGGTGGATTTCCTTGGCCATCCGGCGCCCTTTCCCCAGGGGCCATGGCTGTTGGCGGGCCTGCTGAAATGCCCGGTCAACCTGCTGCTGTGCCTGAAAAACAATGGCCGCTATCGAGTGTTCCTCGAACCCTTCACCGAGACCGTGGCGTGGAAGCGCAGCGATCGCGAACAGGTTATCGCCCAGTGGACTGCCCGCTACGCCGAGCGCCTGGGCCAGTACTGCCTCGAAGCGCCCCAACAATGGTTCAACTTTTACCCTTTCTGGAAGACCGATGACGACGCATCCGCTTGAGCCGGTAACCTTCGGCGAACTCCCTTTGCGCATCGAAGACGTGCTGGCCCTGGCCAACCGTCAGGCGCCGACCCGACTGCAGGACGACAGCGCATTCCGTCAGCGCATCGCCAAGGGCGCGCAATTCCTCGATTCGCTGCTGGACAAGGAAGGCGTGATCTACGGCGTGACCACCGGCTACGGCGACTCCTGCGTGGTCGCGGTGCCGCTGCAACACGTCGAGGCGCTGCCCCGTCATCTGTACACCTTCCACGGCTGCGGCCTGGGCAAGCTACTGGACGCGCAAGCCACCCGCGCGGTGCTGGCGGCGCGCTTGCAGTCGCTGTGCCATGGCGTGTCCGGGGTGCGCGTGGAGTTGCTGGAGCGCCTGCAGGCATTCCTCGAACACGACATCCTGCCGCTGATTCCCGAAGAAGGTTCGGTGGGCGCCAGTGGCGACCTGACGCCGCTGTCCTACGTGGCCGCGACCCTGTCCGGCGAGCGTGAAGTGATGTTCCGCGGCGAGCGCCGGACCTCGGCCGAGGTGCACCGCGAGCTGGGCTGGGAACCGCTGGTACTGCGGCCGAAAGAAGCCCTGGCGCTGATGAACGGCACCGCGGTGATGACCGGCCTGGCCTGCCTGGCCTTCGCCCGCGCCGACTACCTGCTGCAACTGGCCACGCGCATCACCGCGCTGAACGTGGTCGCCTTGCAGGGTAACCCGGAGCACTTCGACGAGCGCCTGTTCGCCGCCAAGCCGCACCCGGGGCAGATGCGGGTCGCCGCCTGGCTGCGCCAGGACCTGGCCATCGACGCGCCGACCGCGCCGCTGCATCGCCTGCAAGACCGCTACTCGCTGCGTTGCGCGCCCCATGTGCTGGGCGTGCTGGCCGACAGCCTGGGCTGGCTGCGCGGCTTCATCGAAACCGAGCTGAACAGCGCCAACGACAACCCGATCATCGACGCCGAAGCCGAACGCGTGCTGCACGGCGGGCATTTCTACGGCGGGCACATCGCCTTCGCCATGGACAGCCTGAAGAACCTGGTGGCCAACGTCGCCGACCTGCTGGACCGCCAACTCGCGCTGCTGGTGGACGAGCGCTACAACCACGGCCTGCCGAGCAACCTGTCCGGCGCCCCGGCGGACCGCGCCATGATCAACCACGGCTTCAAGGCGGTGCAGATCGGCACCAGCGCCTGGACCGCCGAAGCCCTGAAAAACACCATGCCGGCCAGCGTGTTCTCGCGCTCCACCGAATGCCACAACCAGGACAAGGTGAGCATGGGCACCATCGCCGCCCGCGATGCGATCCGCGTGCTGGAGCTGACCGAACAGGTTGCCGCCGCCACCCTGCTGGCCGCCAACCAAGGCGTCTGGCTGCGTGGCCAGGCCGAGGATGCACGGCCATTGCCGCCGGCCCTGGCGACCATGCACCAAGAGCTGGCCAAGGACTTCCCGCCGGTGATCGAGGACCGCGCCCTGGAAGGCGAACTGCGCCTGTGCCTGCAACGTATCGCCGAGCAACACTGGAGGCTGCATGCGTAGTAAGGGTGTGCTGCACGCGGACACCGAGATCCAGGTGCCGTTTTTCGACGTCGACACCATGCACGTGGTCTGGCACGGGCATTACGTGAAGTACCTGGAAGTGGCCCGCTGCGCCCTGCTCGACAAGCTCGGCCACAACTACAACCAGATGCTCGAATCCGGCTACGCCTGGCCGGTGATCGACCTGCAGCTGCGCTACGTGCGCGGCGCGGTATTCGGGCAGAAGCTCAATGTCCGCGCCAGCCTGGTGGAATGGGAAAACCGCCTGAAGATCAACTACCTGATCAGCGACCTGGAAACCGGCGAACGCCTGACCCGCGCCAGCTCGGTGCAGGTGGCGGTGGAGATCGCCAGCCGCGAGATGCAGCTGGCCTCGCCCAAGGTGTTCACCGATGCCGTGGAAAGGATGCTGCCATGAGAGCCCTTTGTAGCCGCTGGCGCAGCCTGCGATCGGCTGTGCAGTACCCGCAAACCCTGAGTGCCGAAACGCCACGCCCGCAACGCGCTCGATCGCAGCCTGGCGGCAGCGGCTACAGGCTGTTGGGACTGCTGTTGGCGCTCGGCTTCAGCTCGTTGGCCAATGCCTTCGACCTGCAACAGCTCAGCGACCAGTTGGCCAAACCCGAGGTGATCCACGGCAGTTTCGTCCAGGAGAAACACCTGCGCGCCCTGCCCCAGCCGCTGACCAGCAAGGGCAGTTTCGTCCTGGCGAAGAACCATGGCCTGCTGTGGCTGCTGAAAACACCGCTGCAACAGGACTACCGCATCACCGGCAAAGGCATCGCCCGCCGGGATGGCAGCGGCTGGCAAATGCTACCGAACAAGAGCGCCGGGGCCGAACAGAACCGCCTGTTCCTCGCCGTGCTGCAAGGCGACAGCAGCGGCCTGCAACGGGACTTCGAGCTGGCCCTGTCCGGCGACGCCAAGGCCTGGAAACTGACCCTGACCCCACGTTCGCTGCTGCTCAAGCAGGTGTTCAACCAGATCAACATCGACGGCGGCGAACTGGTGCAGCGCATCGAGCTGCTGGAAACCCAGGGCGACAGCACCCTACTGAAGATGCACGACAGCATCAGCAACCAGCCCTTGAGCGACGCGGAGCAACATGACTTTGCCGAGTGAACGCTGGTGGCCGCGCCTGTTCCTGCTCCTGCTGGTGACCGTGCTGGCCCTGGGCGGCTGGCAATGGCGCCATGGCGCGCCGCTGTCGGCCAACCTCATGGAGCTGGTGCCGGGCACCGACCCCGATGCCCTGGAGCTCAAGGCCGAGCAGCGCATGCAGGAGCCGCTGAACCGCGAAATGCTGGTGCTGGTGGGCCACGCCGAGCGCCAGCAGGCCATCGCCATGGCCCAGCGCCTGGGTGAGCAATGGCAGGCCAGCGGGCTGTTCGAGAAGGTCCAGTGGAACCTGCAGGCCGACCTGCCGGCGCTGCGCAGGCAATTGCTGCAAGGGCGCCTGGCAATGCTGGGCGCCGCCGATCGCCAGCAACTGATCGAGCACCCCGATGCCTTTATCCAGCAGCGCGTACAGGCGCTGTTCGACCCCTTCAGCGGTTTCAGCCTGGTCCCGAGCCAGGACGACTGGCTGGGCCTGACCGGACGCATCCAGAACAGCCAGCCGCAACGCGGCGCGGTGCAACTGGATATCGGCAGCGGCACCCTGATCGCCGATGCCGACGGCAAGAGCTGGGTGCTGCTGCGAGCACGCACCACCGGCAACGCCTTCGACATGCAGCTACCGCTGCAGGTGGCGGCCTTGCTCCAGCGCAGCCGCGAACAGGCCGCCCAGGCCGACGTCCAGCTGCTGGCCGCCAGCGGCCTGCTCTACGCCGCCAACGGCCAGCAGCAAGCCTCCCGCGAGATAACCTGGGTCGGCGGCGGCGCCACCGTCGGCATCCTCCTGCTGCTGTTGCTGGCTTTCCGGCGCTGGCGAGTGTTGCTGGCGTTCGTGCCAGTGCTGGTGGGCATGCTGTTCGGCGCGGTGGCCTGCGTGGCGTTCTTCGGCCATATGCACGTGATGACCCTGGTGCTGGGTTCAAGCCTGATCGGCGTCGCCGTCGACTACCCCCTGCACTACCTGTCCAAGAGCTGGAGCCTGCGTCCCTGGCACAGCTGGCCGGCCCTGCGCCTGACCCTGCCGGGACTGAGCCTGAGCCTGGCCACCAGCTGCATCGGCTACCTGGCATTGGCCTGGACACCGTTCCCGGCCCTGACCCAGATCGCCGTGTTCTCCGCTGCCGGCTTGCTGGGCGCCTACCTGAGCGCGGTGTGCCTGCTGCCGGCGCTGCTGCGCGGCGTCGAACTGCGACCGGCGCAATGGCCGCTGCGTGTCGCCGAGTGGCTGCTGAACCTGCGCACCCAGTTGCTCAAACGCGTGTCCAGCCCCTGGCTGCTGGCGCTGGTGATCGCCTTCTGCGCCGGTGGCCTGTGGCAACTCGACAGCAAAAACGATATCCGCCAGTGGATCGGCGCGCCGCCACAACTGCTCAACGAAGCCCAGACCATCGCGCGGATCACCGGCTACCAACCCACCAGCCAGTTTTTCCTGGTGCGCGGTGCCGATCAGCAACAGTTGCTCGAACGCCTCGGCGCCCTGAGCGAGCGCCTGGAGCAACTGGTCAACCTGGAGAAACTCCAGGGCTACCTGTCGCTCAACCAACTGGTGAGCCTGCCCAGCGAGCAACAGCGCCTACGCCAGGCCCTGGACGCGCTGCCGCGGCACTGGCAGCCGCTGCTGGATCTCGGGGTACCGGTCACGGCCCTGAACGCGGAGCTCGCGCAACTGCGGGCGCTGCCCAACGAAGACATCGACAGCGTCCTGCAAGGCCCGCTGGCCGAGCCTTACCGCACCCTGTGGCTGGGCCCCACCGACAACGGCGTGGCGGCCATGGTCAGCCTGCAGGGGCTGAACAACCCACAGCTGCTGCGGATACAGGCGCAGGACCTGCCGGGGGTGCAACTGGTGGACCGCCTGGGCGACCTGAACCAAGTGTTCGCCGCCACCCAGGTCAGCGCCGCCGAGCTCAAACTCGCCTCCTGCGTGCTGATCGTCTTACTGCTGATCCTGCCGTTCGGCCTCGGCGGCGCCCTGCGCCTGGTCGCGCTGCCGCTGCTGGCGGCCCTGTGCAGCCTCGCCAGCCTGGGCTGGCTGGGGCAACCGCTGACCCTGTTCAGCCTGTTCGGCCTGTTGCTGGTGACCGCCATCAGCGTCGACTACGCCATCCTCATGCGTGAACAGGTCGGCGGGGCCGCCGTAAGCCTGCTCGGCACCTTGCTTGCAGCGCTGACCACCTGGCTGTCGTTCGGCCTGCTGGCGATTTCCAGCACCCCGGCGGTCAGCAACTTCGGCCTGTCGGTGAGCCTGGGCCTGGCCTTCAGCTTTATCCTGGCGCCCTGGGCCGGTCGCCAGCGCCATCGCCAGCCCGTTACGGAGCCCGCCCTGTGATGATTGCCCTGTTCTGGCTCATGGCGCTGCTGCTGTTCGCGCTCGCCACCCGCATCGGCAGCCGTTTCGGCCTGATCCCGATCGTCAGCCAGTTGCTGCTGGCGACCTTCGGCCTGCCGCTGCTGATGCTGTTCTGGATCGAGCCGCACTGGCAGTTGAGTGGCGCCCAACTGGTCGCGCCGGTCTGGCTGAAGAACCTGTACGGCTTGAGTTTCGCCCTGCTGCTGGGGCATATCCTCAGCGACGTGATCGACCTGCGCCTGGATCGCCAGAGCCTGAAGATCGCCCTGCCGAGCTTCGCCATTCCCTTCGCCTGCGGCCTGGCCACGGCGGTCTGGCTGTTGCCGGCGCAACCCTGGCTGAGTTCCCTGGCGGTCGGCCTGCTGTTCGCCATTACCGCGATTCCGGTGCTGTACCTGTACCTGCGGCACATCGACTACCCGCCGCCGGCCACCCGGCGCCTGGTGCAGACCGCGATCCTCATCGACCTCGGCTGCTGGACCCTGTTCGGCGTCGCCCAGGGCAGCCTGCACCTGAGCAGCCTGCTGTTGCCGTTGGCCGGAGCCTGCCTGCCACTGCTCCTGCACGGCCTCGGCCTCGGCCTGCGCCAGCCGTTGCTGCACAGCCTGGGCTTCTTCGGCTTGTTGGTGGTGGCCGAGCACTACAAGCTCAACGCGCTGATTTTCGGCATCGGTTACCTGCTGTGCATGGCCGCCCTCAAGGTGCCGCTGGTGCTGCCGTTAAAGGCAGCCTGGATGAGCCGTTTGCAGACCTTTATCGCCATCCCGCTGATCCTCACGTTCGGCATCGTGCAGATCAATGTGCACAGCGCCATGGACAGCCTCGGCTGGGTGCAACTGGGGGCGTTGCTGCTGCTGCCGATTGCCAGCAAGCTGCTCGGCAACTGGCTCGGCCTGGGCTGGGCCGGCGCCTCCTTCAAGGGCGCCAGCCGCTGGCGGGAAAGCCTGCTGCTGAATATTCGCGGGCTGAGCGAGATCGTTTTTCTCAACCTGCTGCTGCAACAACAGCTGATCAGCCCGGCGCTGTACTTCGCGCTGATGCTTATGGGCCTGATCGCCACCCTGATGCCGGCCCTGGCCGGGCTGCACCGAACACCTTTGGTCCCTTCGAACCTGAACATCGCCGAACCGGCAAGGAGCCCCAGTGCCAACAGTTGAAATGGAACGCCGCCGGATTGTGGTGATCGGCGCTGGCCCATCGGGCGCCATCGCCGCCGCGCTGCTCAAGGGCAAAGGCCACGACGTGCTGATCGTCGAGCGCCAGCATTTCCCACGGTTTTCGATCGGTGAAAGCCTGCTGTCCCACTGCCTGGATTTCGTCGAAGAGGCCGGCATGCTCGAGGCGGTCAAGGCTGCGGGCTTCCAGCTGAAGAACGGCGCCGCGTTCGCCTGGGGCGAGCGTTACAGCGCCTTCGATTTCGGCGACACCTTCAGCAACGGCAAGCCCACCACTTTTCAGGTGCAACGCGCCGACTTCGACAAGCTGCTGGCCGATCAGGCTGCCCTGCAAGGCGTCGAAGTGCGTTATGGCGAGGCCATCGTCAGCGCCGACTTCAACCTGGCCAGGCCGCAGTTGCAGGTGCTGCGCGAAGACGGCAGCGAGTACCGCGTGGAGGCCGACTTCGTCCTCGACGCCAGCGGCTACGGCCGTGTGCTGCCGCGCCTGCTGGACCTGGAGGCGCCCTCGAACTTCCCGGTCCGCCAGGCGGTGTTCACCCATATCGAAGACCGTATCGACAGCCCGGCTTTCGAGCGGGAAAAGATCCTCATCACCACTCACCCCAGCCAACGCGATGTGTGGTTCTGGACCATCCCGTTCAGCAACGGGCGCTGCTCGATCGGCGTGGTGGCGGCCAAGGAGCACTTCGACGGCCGTGACGACGACCTGGACCAGTGCCTGCGCGGTTTCATCGAGCAAACCCCGAGCCTGGCCAAGGTCCTGCACAACGCCGTCTGGGACACCCCGGCGCGGACCATCGGCGGCTACTCGGCCAACGTCAAGACCCTGCACGGCCCGGGCTTCGCGCTGCTGGGCAACGCCGCGGAATTCCTCGACCCAGTGTTCTCCTCCGGCGTGACCATCGCCATGCGTTCGGCGAGCATGGCCGCCGCCGTACTGCATCGGCAGTTGCAGGGCGAAAGCGTGGATTGGGAAAAAGAATTCGCCGCCCCCCTCAAGCGCGGCGTCGACACCTTCCGCTGCTACGTCGAAGGCTGGTACGCCGGCACCTTCCAGGACGTGATCTACCACCCGGGCAGCTCGCCGGAAATCCGCCGGATGATCAGTTCGATCCTCGCCGGTTATGCCTGGGACGAACGCAACCCGTTCGTCAGCGAACCCAAGCGCCGGCTGCGCATGCTCTCGGAAATCTGCGCCATGGAGGCTCCATGAACGACACCCAGCCGCAGTACCTGAGCGCCAGCTACGTCGAGGAAACCCGCTTCGGTTTCTGGTTCCTGCGCAGCCATACCTGGCAGCACCATGTACTGCGAGTGGCGATCAACGACCTGCGCCGCCTGTTCGACAAGGAACCGCCGGCCAACCCGGTGCTGCTGGATGCCGGCTGCGGCCAGGGCAAGTCGTTCCAGTACCTGCGCCAGGTGTTCGCCCCGCGGCGCCTGATCGGCCTGGACGCCGACCCGCACAGCCTCAGGCTCAGCAGCGAAGAGGCGGCGCGCCAGGGCCTGCAGGTCGAGCTGATCGGCAGCGACTGCGCGACCCTGGACGTGGCCGATGCCAGCGTCGACCTGCTGTTCTGCCACCAGACCTTTCACCACCTGGTGGAACAGGAAAAAGCCCTGGCCGAGTTCTATCGCGTGCTCAAGCCGGGCGGTTATTTGCTGTTCGCCGAATCCACCGAGGCCTACATCGACACCTGGGTAATCCGCTGGCTGTTCCGCCACCCGATGCATCTACAGAAAAGCGCGGCGCAGTACCTGGAAATGATCCGACGACAGGGTTTTGAATTTACCCCGCGCAATGTGTCTTATCCCTATCTGTGGTGGAGCCGTGCCAAGGATTTCGGGCTGCTCGAACGCTTTGGCCTGCGCCGCCCGAAACCCTTTGGCCAACGGGAAGAAACCCTGGTCAATGTGGTCGCCCGCAAACCCTTGCACGAAGGTGCCGCTGGATGATCCGTGCCCTGCTCGTCGGCTGCCTGCTGTTGCTGAGCGCCTGCGCCAGCCAGCCGCCGCTGCCCGAGAAAACCCCGAGCCTGGCCCTGCCGCTGCAACTGCATATCGAGCGGCAACAGGCCGGGCAGCGCCAGGACTGGCTGCTGGTGATCCAGGCCGAAGGGCCGGGCATCCGCTGGTCGCTGCTCGACCCGCTGGGCATTCCCCTGGCGCGCCAGCAACTGATCGACGGTCGCTGGCAGGCCGACGGCCTGCTGCCGCCGAACCCGGAGGCCCGCGAACTGTTCGCCGCACTGCTGTTCGCCCTCACGCCCGCGGGCGAACTGCGAGATAATTATCCAGCCGCCCGGCAGCACGGCGCGCAGCGCGATCTCGCCCCGCACTGGCAGGTCCGCTATCGCCAGGCCCTGGATTTCCGCCTGGAGCTGCCCCAGGGCTTGTACTACCACATCAGCCCGCTGACCGCCGAGAACGCCTCATGACGGCCTACCTGAATGCCCTCGGGGTGATCTGTGCCCTTGGGCGCGACAAGCAGCAAGTGGCCCGCAGCCTGTTTGCCGGCGACTGCTCAGGCATGCGCGCCGTAGCCGGCTGGGTGCCGGAGCGCAGCGTGCCGGTGGCCGCCGTCCAGGGACCGCTGGCGAGCATTCCAGCGGAGCTGGGGCCGCAGAGCAGCCGCAACAACCAGCTGCTGCTGGAGGCCGCCCTGCAGATCCGCGGCGACATCGACCAGGCCATCGCTCGCTACGGCCACAGCCGCATCGGCATCGTCCTCGGCACCAGTACCTCGGGTATCGACGAGGCCAGCCGCGGCATCGCCCACTACCTGCGCGACCGGCACTTCCCGGCCGACTACGACTACCGGCAGCAGGAACTGGGCGCGCCGGCGAATTTTCTCGCCGACTGGCTCGACCTCAGTGGCCCGGCCTACGTGATTTCCACCGCCTGCACCTCCAGCGCCCGGGCGCTGATGAGCGCCCGCCGCCTGCTCGACCTGGGCCTGTGCGACGCGGTGCTGTGCGGCGGCGTCGACAGCCTGTGCAAGCTGACCCTCAACGGTTTCTCGGCCCTGGAAGCGGTGTCCGCCCAGCGCTGCAATCCGTTCTCGGTCAACCGCGATGGCATCAATATCGGCGAAGCCGCCGTGCTGTTCCTGATGAGCAAGGAAACCCTCGCCGCGCAACCGATCGCCTTGCTCGGCGGCGGCGCCAGCTCCGACGCGCACCATATTTCCGCCCCCGAACCCAGTGGGCGCGGCGCCCTGCAAGCCATGCAGAAGGCCTTGCACAACGCTGGCCTACAAGCCGAGCAGATCGGTTACCTGAACCTGCATGGCACGGCCACCCAGCACAACGACGCCATGGAAAGCCTGGCGGTCGACCAATTGTTCCCGGCCGGCGTGCCCTGCTCGTCGACCAAACCCATGAGCGGCCATACCCTGGGCGCCGCCGGTGCCCTGGAAGCGGCATTCTGTTGGCTGAGCCTGTCCGCCGCGAACAGCGCGCACGCTCTGCCGCCCCATGTCTGGGACGCCCAGGCCGACCCGCAACTGCCGCCTCTGCATTGGGTCACCGCCACCACACGTCTGGAGCAGAACGCTCCGCGCTGCCTGATGAGCAACTCTTTTGCCTTCGGCGGCAACAACGTCAGCCTGATTATCGGAGACGCCCCATGATTGACTGGCCGCTCGCCGAACTGCTGCCCCACGCGGGCGACATGATCCTGATCGATCAGGTCCTGGGGTTCGATGAAGAGCAAATCCGCACCCGCCTCACTGTCCGTCCCGGCGGCCTGTTCAGCCGTGCCGACGGCAGCCTGCCGGCCTGGGTCGGCATCGAGCTGATGGCCCAGAGCGTCGCTGCCTACGCCGGTTGCCATGCGCGCCAGAAAGGCCAGGCCGTCGAGCTGGGATTCCTGCTCGGCACACGCAAGTTCGAATGCAATGTGGAGCACTTCCCGGCCGGCAGCGAACTGCAGATTCACGCCTTGCGCTCCCTGCAAGACGACAACGGCATGGGCGTATTCGAATGCCACCTGAGTGCCCCCGGTATTCAGGCCGTCGCCCGCCTCAACGTGTTCTGTCCGCCACAGGCGGACAGCTACCTGAACGAATCACCCGCTTTATCAACAGGAGTCCAGCCATGACTGAATCCATATTGGTCACCGGCTCCAGCCGTGGTATCGGCCGCGCCATCGCCCTGCGCCTGGCCCAGGGCGGCTATGACCTGATCCTGCATTGCCGCAGTGGCCGCAGCGAAGCCGAGGCCGTGCAGGCCGAAGTCGAGGCCCTGGGGCGCCAGGCGCGCATCCTGCAATTCGATGTGACCGACCGCGCCAGCTGCAAGGCCGTTCTCGAAGCCGACGTGGAAGCCCACGGCGCCTACTACGGCGTGGTGCTCAACGCCGGCCTGACCCGCGACGGCGCCTTCCCGGCCCTGAGCGAAGACGACTGGGATACCGTGCTGCGCACCAACCTCGACGGTTTCTACAACGTGCTGCACCCGGTGATGATGCCGATGATCCGGCGCCGCGCCGCCGGGCGTATCGTCTGCATCGCCTCGGTGTCCGGGCAGGTCGGCAACCGTGGCCAGGTCAACTACAGCGCTTCCAAGGCCGGCCTGATCGGCGCCGCCAAGGCCCTGGCCATCGAGCTGGGTAAACGCAAGATCACCGTCAACTGCGTGGCGCCAGGCTTGATCGACACCGCCATGCTCGACGAGAACGTGCCGGTGGACGAGCTGCTGAAGATGATCCCGGCCCAGCGCATGGGCACCCCGGAAGAAGTCGCCGGCGCGGTGAACTTCCTGATGTCCGCCGAGGCCGCCTACATCACCCGCCAGGTGCTGGCGGTCAACGGAGGCCTGGTCTGATGAAACGTGTGGTCGTCACCGGCATGGCCGGCATCACTTCGCTGGGCAGCGACTGGGACACCATCGCCGCCAACTTCAGCGCCAACCGCAGCGGCATTCGCCGGATGGACGAGTGGGATCGCTTCAGCGAACTCAATACCCGCCTGGCCGGCCCCGTGGACGACTTCAAGGTGCCGGACCACTGGACCCGCAAGCAGCTGCGCAGCATGGGCCGGGTGTCGCGGCTCGCCGTGGGCGCTGCCGAGCAAGCCCTGGCCGATGCCGGCCTGCTGGGTGACGAGTCGATCAAGGACGGGCGCATGGGCGTGGCCTGTGGCTCGTCCACCGGCAGCACCGACGAGATCAAGGCGTTCGGCAACATGTTGCTGAACTCGGTCGCCGAAGGCCTCAACGCCAACTCCTACGTGCGCATGATGCCGCACACCACCGCGGCCAATATCAGCATCTTTTTCGGCCTCACCGGTCGGCTGATCCCGACGTCCAGCGCCTGCACCAGCGGCAGCCAGGGCATCGGCTACGCCTACGAGGCGATCAAGTTCGGCCGCCTGCCGCTGATGCTCGCCGGCGGCGCCGAAGAGCTGTGCCCGACCGAAGCCATGGTGTTCGACGCGCTCTACGCCACCAGCCTGAAAAACGATGCCCCGCACACCAGCCCGCGGCCCTACGACAGCGACCGCGACGGCCTGGTGATCGGCGAGGGCGGCGGCATGCTGGTGCTCGAAGAGCTGGAACATGCGCTGGCCCGTGGAGCCCATATCCATGCCGAGATCGTCGGCTTCGGCAGCAACGCCGACGGCCAGCACACCACCCGTCCGGAGCAGGCCACCATGCGCCGGGCCATGGAGCTGGCCTTGGAAGACGCCGGCCTTGAGCCTTCGGCCATCGGTTACGTCAATGGCCACGGCACCGCTACAGAACAGGGCGACATTGCCGAAACACTGGCCACCAGCAGCCTGTTCGGCAGCCGGATGCCCATCAGTTCGCAGAAGAGTTTCCTCGGCCACACCCTGGGGGCCTGTGGCGCGCTGGAGTCCTGGTTCAGCATCGAGATGCTCAACCACGACCTCTACGTGCACACCCTCAACCTCGATACGGTGGACCCGCGTTGCGGCGAGCTGGATTACCTGCGCGGCGAGTTCCGGCAGATGAGCTGCGAATACGTGATGAACAACAACTTTGCCTTTGGCGGCGTCAACACCTCGCTAATCTTCCGTCGCTGGCCTCAATGACGTTACCCGCTGGAGAAAATGGAATGCCCTCCCTGCTTCGCGCATGCCTGATCGTGCTGGCCCTGCTGACCTGCGTCTCGTGCACCAGCAAGCGCATGTACACCCCGGACCGTGTCCTGCCTGCCACCATCAAGGCCGACCATGAGGAAATGAAACAGGCGATCCTGAAAAACCTGGTCGCCCGCAAGTGGACCGTGCAGCGCATCAGCCCGGAGCTGATCCAGGCCGAGATCACCGTGCGCGAGCAATACCACGTGGAAATCGACATCCAGTACACACCGACCCACTACAAGATCCTCTACCGCGACAGCCGTGGCATGAGCTACGCGGACGGCAAGATCCACAAGAACTACATCCGCTGGGTGCGCCTGCTGGACAAGGGCATCCTGCGCGAGCTGAAGGACAACCAGAACGAACGGACCGCGCAACAGCTGTCCAGCTCGGCCCAGGCGATTGCCGCGCCTAATTGAGCGTCAGCCGCCACCCGCTTTCTACGTCAAGGAGACCACCATGCAATTGAAGACCCTGGCCGCCACCGCCACCCTGCTGCTCTGCACCCTGCCCGGCGTCAGCCAGGCCCGTGATACCGCGCTGTACCTGCCGTTCGACAAGGTGGTCGCCGAAGCCATCAGCACCGGCAAGATCGACGGCAGCGTGAAGTTCTACCTGGCCGGCAACAAGCCAGCCGGCAAGGTCACGGTGGTCAGCGCGGGCGCGGTCACCAACAAGAAGACCAACGCCTTCAACAAGAGCGACGAAGTGGCCTGCGAATGGGTCCTGCAATCGGCGCTGATCACCCTGCACCAGGCCGCCAAGAAAGTCGGCGCCAATGCCGTGACCGACATTGCCAGCTTCTACAAGAGCAACGAGCGCAAGGACGCGAAAACCTACGAATGCCACGCAGGAGCCCTGATGGCAGGCGTCGCGCTGCGCGGCGATCTGGCGAAGGTGCAATAAGGCGCCTGCCGGTGAAATCGGCATGACCTGATCCACAGTTTCCGTCCCCCGGAAACGACAAAGGGCGCCTTTCGGCGCCCTTTCACAAACAGGCTGGCTTGTCATCGCGCTCTGCCTGTCTGGCTCTGCGATGGCTGGTTGCCCAGGATCCTCAGAGTCTCACAAGTCCCTTTCGGGTACGCACGCAGTGTCGCCCGAAGCGTGCCGTCCGGCAACCGTGGCCAATTGCCTTATTCCTCGAAAGGGTCGACCTTAGATCCCCAAAGCCTTGCGTACAGCGGCTTTGACGGCAGCGAACTCTTCGTCTGTAAGTTGCAAGACTTCGTAAACTCGTCGGCCATGACGGTCTTTGCGCCTGATCCGATCGAGTCGCGGCAAGCCGACCGTGGCGAGCATGTCGCATTTTGCCCAGCAGACACACGGTCGCCCCTGCAGGCGGTTGGCAAGTTGCAGATGGTGCCCCAGCACCACGTCAGGCGCGGTGGTGCTCAAGGGCACGACCGTCACCAGATGCCGGTTGCTCCTGTGCCTGCGTATGACCATAACAGGCCTGACCTTGACCATCTCGGGGACTTCATAACCTCTGAAGTCACAGATCAGGACACTGCCCTCCCTGGGCTGATAGTGAAGTGACATCCGTGGCACTCGCGCAAAGAACCTCAGTCTGCGCAATGAGCCGGCGGATGAGCAAACCCGATCCGTTACCCGAGATGTCCACCTTCGAAGCCCCGCGGAACACCACCAGGCAGGCTACAACTCCGCCTTACGGGTCAGCAGCTCGACAAAGGCCTTGGCCATTGGCGAGCGCTGGTCGGTGCGCTGCGCCAGCCACACCGCCGAAACCGCCTCGGGGTCGAGCAGCGGTCGATAGACCACGCCGTCGATGCGCATGCGCTGGTAGGACGCCGGCAACACCGAGACACCCAGCCCCGCCGCCACCAGGCCGATGATGGTCATGGCCTCGCCTGCTTCCTGGGCAAAATGCGGGGTGAAACCGACATCCCGGGCCAGGGTCAGCAGCTGCGCATACAGGCCGCTGCCGTAGCTGCGCGGGAAGAACACAAAGGGCTCGTGGGCCAGGGCCGACAACGCCAGGCCGGCTTCGCTGCCAGCCACCAGCGGATGCTTGGAACCGAGCACCGCCACCAGCGGTTCGCGCAGCAACTCCACCACGCTCAGGGAATCCGGCAGCGGCAACGGCCGCATGATGCCGACCTGGATCGACTCGTCCAGCAGCGCCTCAGCCACCTGGGTGCTGCTCATTTCCCGCAGCTTCAGGTGCACGTCGGGAAAGCGCTGGCGAAAGGCGAAGATCGCCTGGGGAATGCTCGAGTTGAAGGGTGCCGACGAGGTGAAGCCGATTTTCAGTTCACCCAGCTCCCCCCGTTGCGCCCGACGGGCCACATCCGCGGCCTTGTCGACCTGGGCCAGCACCTGTCGTGCCTCATCGAGGAACAGCCTGCCGGCCTCGCTGAGCTCGACCCGACGATTGGTGCGCTCGAACAGCCGCGCGCCAACCTCCTGCTCCAGCACCTGGATCTGCTGGCTCAAGGGCGGCTGGGAGATGCCCAGGGCCTGGGCGGCGCGGCCGAAATGCAGCTCTTCGGCCACCGCAATGAAGTAACGCAGATGACGCAATTCCATGAACGCCTCATTAGGTCGTTAAACATATCAATCAGGTCGAACAATATATTGGAAAGAAACATTAGCCAGCTATATGCTTTTTTCCATTGCCTGACCGGCTGCGCTCCCCCGAGGTCCCCCGTGAAAACCGCTGTCGCTCCACTCGCCCACGAACTCCCTCCCACTGCCCTCGATGAGGTCGTCGCGCAACTGAACGAGGTCTACATCGAAAAAGGCACACCGATGTTCATGCGCACGGTGCTGGCGCTGTTCTCCGGCGGTTTCGCCACCTTCGCCCTGCTCTACTGCGTGCAACCGATGATGCCGCTGCTGTCCCGGGAATTTTCCATCAACGCCGCGCAGAGCAGCCTGATCCTCTCGGTCGCCACCGGCCTGCTGGCCATTGGTCTGCTGGTCACCGGGCCGATTTCCGACCGCATCGGCCGTAAGCCGGTGATGGTTGCCGCCCTGTTCGCCGCCGCGCTGTGCACCATTGCCAGCGCCATGATGCCGAGCTGGCACGGCGTGCTGCTGATGCGCGCGCTGGTGGGGCTGTCCCTGAGCGGCCTGGCGGCGGTGGCGATGACCTACCTGAGCGAGGAGATCCATCCCCAGCACATCGGCCTGGCCATGGGCCTGTACATCGGCGGCAACGCCATTGGTGGCATGAGCGGCCGCCTGATCACCGGGGTGCTGATCGACTTCGTCAGCTGGCACACGGCGATGCTGGTGATAGGTGGCCTGGCGCTGATCGCCGCGGCGGTGTTCTGGAAAATCCTCCCCGAATCGCGCAACTTCCGCGCCCGCTCGCTGCACCCGCGCAGCCTGCTGGACGGCTTCGTCATGCACTTTCGCGATGCCGGCCTACCGCTGCTGTTCCTCGAAGCCTTCGTGCTGATGGGCGCGTTCGTCACACTGTTCAACTACATCGGCTATCGCCTGCTGGCCGAGCCGTATCACATGGATCAGGCCTTCGTCGGCCTGCTGTCGGTGGTGTACCTGTCGGGGATCTACAGCTCGGCGAAAATCGGCGCCCTGGCCGACCGCCTCGGTCGCCGCAAAATGCTCTGGGCCACCATTTCGCTGATGCTCGCCGGCCTCGCCCTGACCATGCTCACTTCATTGCCGGTGGTGATCATCGGCATGCTGATCTTCACGTTCGGCTTCTTCGGCGCCCACTCGGTCGCCAGCAGCTGGATCGGCCGGCGCGCCCTCAAGGCCAAGGGCCAGGCCTCATCGCTGTACCTGTTCAGCTATTACGCCGGGTCGAGCATCGCCGGGACGGCGGGCGGGGTGTTCTGGCACATGGCCGGGTGGAACGGCATCGGCCTGTTTATCAGCGCCCTGCTGGTGGTGGCGCTGCTGGTGGCGTTGAAGCTGGCCAAGCTGCCGCCGCTGGCCACTCAGTAGTCGCTAAACGAACATGCCGGCAACCCGCCCCCGCGATCCATACGCAGGGGCCGGTCGCCGGCATGGGAGATAGCCGAGGCTGTCGATCGGCTTACTTGACGATCTCCACCAGGTCGACGTCGATCTCGCGCTTCATCAGCCCCTTCTCGACCTCACCGGTCAGCCTGACCTGGGTCTTCTCGTTGAACGCCACCGGCGGCAGGTCTTCGTCGTCGATCTCGACGGTGATGGTGCCGCTGGCATCCTTGAATTCGTACTTGTCGTCGTTGTTCAGCTTCTTGACCACATGGCCCTGCAACACCACCGGCGTATCGTCCGAGGCATCGTTGGCCGCCGCGACGGTGGTGACGGCCTGGGCGCCAGGACCGGTGTAGCCGACAGCCAGGGCGGCGGTGCTGAACAGCGGAGCGAGCAACAGAACGAGGTAACGGGTTTTCATGGCAGTGATCCAATGTGGGTTTCGATAGCGCCAGATTAACCAGTCAGGCTGAATTGAAACTTAATCCGCCAGGCCGTTTCCCGGAATGCGCGAAGAGCCCAAAAAAAAGCCCGGCGAATGCCGGGCCTGATTATCGGGTCGCGATCACTGGTGATACTGCGCCGACAGTTCGTGCACCGCGCGCAGGAAGGCGCCAGCGTGTTCCGGGTCGACTTCCGGGGTGATGCCGTGGCCGAGGTTGAACACATGGCCGCTGCCCTTGCCATAGCTGGCGAGGATGCGCCCGACTTCGGCACGGATCGCTTCCGGCTTGGCGTAGAGCACGGTCGGATCCATGTTGCCTTGCAGGGCGACTTTGTTGCCGACCCGTTGGCGCGCTTCGCCGAGGTCGCAGGTCCAGTCCAGGCCCAGGGCGTCGGCACCGGCGTCGGCAATGCTTTCCAGCCACAGGCCGCCGTTCTTGGTGAACAGGATCACCGGCACCTTGCGCCCTTCGTGCTCGCGGATCAGGCCGCTGACGATCTTGCGCATGTAGGCCAGGGAGAACTCCTGGTAGGCCGCCGCCGACAGGTTGCCGCCCCAGGTGTCGAAGATCTGCACCGCTTGCGCGCCGGCCTTGATCTGGCCGTTGAGGTAGCTGGTGACCGACTGCGCCAGCTTGTCCAGCAGCAGGTGCATGGCTTGCGGGTTGTCGTAGAGCATCGCCTTGGTCTTGCGGAAGTCCTTCGACGAGCCGCCTTCGACCATGTAGGTGGCCAGGGTCCAGGGGCTGCCGGAGAAGCCGATCAGCGGCACGCGGCCGTTGAGTTCGCGGCGGATGGTGCTGACCGCGTCCATCACGTAGCCCAGGTCCTTGTGCGGATCCGGGATCGGCAGGGCCTCGATGTCGGCCAGGGTGCTGACGACCTTCTTGAAACGCGGGCCTTCGCCGGTTTCGAAGTACAGGCCCTGGCCCATGGCGTCGGGGATGGTCAGGATGTCGGAGAAGAGGATGGCCGCATCCAACTGTGGATAACGGTCCAGCGGTTGCAGCGTGACTTCGCAGGCGAACTCCGGGTTCATGCACAGGCTCATGAAGTCACCGGCGTTGGCACGGCTGGCGCGGTATTCAGGCAGGTAGCGCCCAGCCTGACGCATCATCCACACCGGGGTGACGTCTACGGGTTGCTTGAGCAGGGCACGAAGGAAACGGTCGTTCTTCAGGGCAGTCATGTCGGCATCCGGAAAAAAAGTGCGGGCATTTTCTCAGAGCGCGACGCAAAAGGCACGGCGAGAGCCGTGCCTTTTGTCTATCGGGTCAATTTGTCGCGCCACAACCCTTGCTCCACAAGGGCTATAGCGGACCTGTAGGAGCGAAGCTTGCTCGCGATAGCGGTGGGCCAGCCAGCATCCATGTTGCCTGACACACCTTGATCGCGAGCAAGCTTCGCTCCTACAAAGGCGGCAAGAATCAGACGCCCAGGTAGTCGAGGATGCCTTCGGCGGCGTTTCTGCCTTCGAAGATCGCCGTCACCACCAGGTCGGAACCGCGCACCATGTCGCCACCGGCGAAGATCTTCGGGTTGCTGGTCTGGTGCTTGTACTGGCCCTGCTCCGGCGCCACGACGCGGCCCTGGCTGTCGGTCTGGATGCTGAACTGCTCGAACCACGGCGCCGGGCTCGGGCGGAAACCGAAGGCGATGACCACGGCGTCGGCCGGGATGACCTCTTCGGAACCTGGGATCGGCTCGGGGCTGCGACGGCCACGGGCGTCCGGCTCGCCGAGACGGGTCTCGACCACCTTCACGCCTTCGACCTTGTCTTCGCCAACGATGGCGATCGGCTGGCGGTTGTAGAGGAACTTCACGCCTTCTTCCTTGGCGTTCTTCACCTCTTTGCGCGAGCCCGGCATGTTCGCTTCGTCACGACGATAGGCACAGGTCACCGCCTTGGCGCCCTGGCGGATCGACGTGCGGTTGCAGTCCATCGCCGTGTCGCCACCACCGAGGACCACGACCTTCTTGCCCTTCATGTCGACGAAATCTTCCGGCGACTTTTCAAAGCCCAGGTTGCGGTTGACGTTGGCGATCAGGAAGTCCAGCGCGTCGTGCACGCCCGGCAGGTCCTCACCGGCAAAGCCGCCCTTCATGTAGGTGTAGGTGCCCATGCCCATGAATACGGCATCGTATTCTTCGAGCAGTTGCTCCATGGTCACGTCCTTGCCCACCTCGGTGTTGAGGCGGAACTCGATGCCCATGCCGCTGAAGACTTCGCGACGATTGCTCAACACGGTCTTTTCCAGCTTGAACTCGGGGATGCCGAAGGTCAGCAGGCCGCCGATTTCCGGGTTCTTGTCGAACACCACCGGGGTCACGCCGCCACGTACCAGCACGTCGGCACAGCCCAGGCCCGCCGGGCCCGCGCCGATCACCGCGACACGCTTGCCGGTCGGCTTGACCTTGGACATGTCCGGACGCCAGCCCATGGCGAAGGCGGTGTCGGTGATGTACTTCTCCACCGAACCGATGGTCACCGCGCCGAAGCCATCGTTGAGGGTACAGGCACCCTCGCACAGACGGTCCTGCGGGCACACCCGGCCGCAGACTTCCGGCAGGGTGTTGGTCTGGTGCGACAGCTCGGCGGCGGCGAGGATGTTGCCCTCAGCCACCAGCTTGAGCCAGTTGGGAATGAAGTTGTGCACCGGGCACTTCCATTCGCAGTACGGGTTACCGCAACCCAGGCAGCGGTGGGCCTGGTCGGCCGACTGCTGGGGTTTGAAGGGTTCGTAGATTTCCACGAACTCTTTCTTGCGTTGACGCAACAGTTTCTTCTTCGGATCCTTGCGCCCGACCTCGATGAACTGGAAGTCATTATTCAGACGTTCAGCCATAGTTAAAACCTCATCAAACTCTTCAGGCGCATATCACTGCGGGTTGGCACGGGTGCTGGAAAGCAACGATTTCAAGCTGGCAGCCTTCGGCTTGACCAACCAGAAACGACGCAGGTAGTCATCGAGGTTCTCGGCCAGGTTACGGCCCCACTCGCTACCGGTTTCCTCGACGTATTCGTCCAGCACGCGCTGCAGGTGGCTGCGATAGGCTTCCATCGCTTCGCCGCTGATCCGCTGGATTTCCACCAGCTCGTGGTTGACCCGGTCAACGAAGGTGTTGTCCTGGTCGAGCACGTAGGCGAAACCGCCGGTCATGCCTGAGCCGAAGTTGTAACCGGTCTTGCCCAGCACGCAGACGAAACCACCGGTCATGTATTCGCAGCAGTGATCGCCAGTGCCTTCCACCACGGTGTGGGCACCGGAGTTACGCACGGCGAAACGCTCGCCCGCGGTGCCGGCGGCGAACAGCTTGCCGCCTGTGGCGCCGTACAGGCAGGTGTTGCCGATAATCGCACTGTCCTGAGTCTTGTAGGCGCTACCTTTCGGCGGAACTATCACCAGCTTGCCGCCGGTCATACCCTTGCCCACGTAGTCGTTGGCGTCGCCTTCGAGGTAGAGGTTCAGGCCGCCGGCGTTCCACACACCAAAGCTCTGACCGGCAGTGCCCTTGAAGCGGAAGGTGATCGGCGCCTTGGCCATGCCCTGGTTGCCGTGGACCTTGGCGATTTCGCCGGAGATCCGCGCACCGATGGAACGGTCGCAGTTGCAGATGTCGAGCGCGAACTCGGCACCGCTGAGGTCGTTGATCGCAGGCAGGGCCATGGCGACCATTTTCTCGGCCAGCAGGCCCTGGTCGAACGGCGGATTGCGATCGACCTGGCAGAACTGCGGCTTGTCCGCCGGAATATGGTCACTGCCCAGCAGCGGGGTCAGGTCTAGGTGATGCTGCTTGGCGGTCTGGCCTTCGAGGATTTCCAAGAGATCGGTGCGACCGATCAGCTCTTCCAGCGAACGCACGCCCAGCTTGGCCAGCCACTCACGGGTTTCTTCGGCGACGTAGGTGAAGAAGTTCACCACCATTTCCACGGTACCGATGTAGTGGTCCTTGCGCAGCTTCTCATTCTGAGTTGCGACGCCGGTGGCGCAGTTGTTCAGATGGCAGATACGCAGGTATTTGCAACCCAGGGCAATCATCGGCGCGGTGCCGAAGCCGAAGCTTTCGGCGCCGAGGATTGCCGCCTTGATCACGTCGAGGCCGGTTTTCAGGCCGCCGTCGGTCTGCACCCGGACCTTGCCGCGCAAGTCGTTGCCGCGCAGGGTCTGGTGGGTTTCCGCCAGGCCCAGTTCCCACGGCGCACCGGCGTACTTGATCGAGGTCAGCGGCGAGGCGCCGGTACCACCGTCGTAGCCGGAGATGGTGATCAGGTCGGCATAGGCCTTGGCCACGCCAGCGGCGATGGTGCCAACGCCGGCTTCCGCCACCAGTTTTACCGAGACCAGCGCCTGCGGGTTGACCTGCTTCAGATCGAAGATCAGTTGCGACAAGTCTTCGATGGAATAGATGTCGTGGTGCGGCGGTGGCGAAATCAGGGTCACGCCAGGTACCGCGTAACGCAGCTTGGCGATCAGGCCGTTGACCTTGCCGCCAGGCAGTTGGCCGCCTTCACCGGGCTTGGCGCCCTGGGCCACCTTGATCTGCAGCACTTCAGCGTTGACCAGGTATTCCGGGGTCACGCCGAAACGGCCGGTGGCCACCTGCTTGATCTTCGAGCTCTTGATGGTGCCGTAGCGCGCCGGGTCTTCGCCGCCTTCGCCGGAGTTGGAACGCGCGCCCAGGCGGTTCATGGCTTCGGCCAGGGCTTCGTGGGCTTCCGGCGACAGCGCGCCCAAGGAGATACCGGCGGAGTCGAAACGCTTGAGGATCGATTCCAGCGGCTCGACTTCGCTGATGTCCATCGGCGTGTCCAGGGTCTTCACCTTGAACAGGTCGCGGATCATCGACACCGGGCGGTTATCCACCAGCGCGGTGTATTCCTTGAACTTGGCGTAGTCACCCTGCTGCACGGCGGCTTGCAGGGTGTTGACCACGTCCGGGTTGTAGGCGTGGTATTCGCCACCGTGGACGAACTTCAGCAGGCCGCCTTGCTGGATCGGCTTGCGCGGGCTCCAGGCTTCGGTCGCCAGGGCTTTCTGCTCGGCTTCAATGTCGACGAAACGCGCGCCCTTGATGCGGCTCGGCACGCCACGGAAGCTCAGCTCGCAGACTTCCTCGGACAGGCCGATGGCCTCGAACAGCTGCGCACCGCGGTAGGACGCGATGGTCGAGATGCCCATCTTCGACAGGATCTTCAGCAGGCCCTTGGTGATGCCCTTGCGATAGTTCTTGAACACCTCGTAGAGGTCGCCCAGCACTTCACCGGTACGGATCAGGTCGCCCAGCACTTCGTAGGCCAGGAACGGATAGACCGCCGAGGCGCCGAAACCGATCAGCACCGCGAAGTGATGCGGATCGCGTGCGGTGGCGGTTTCCACCAGGATGTTGGAGTCGCAGCGCAGGCCCTTCTCGGTCAGGCGGTGGTGCACCGCGCCGGTGGCCAGGGAAGCGTGGATCGGCAACTTGCCCGGGGCGATATGGCGGTCGCTGAGCACGATCTGGGTGCGACCGGCGCGCACGGCTTCTTCGGCCTGGTCGGCCACGTTGCGGATCGCCGCTTCCAGGCCGAGGCTTTCGTCGTAGTTCAGGTCAATGACCTGACGCTCGAAGCCCGGACGGTCGAGGTTCATCAGCGAGCGCCACTTGGCGGGCGAGATCACTGGCGAGCTGAGGATCACGCGGGAAGCGTGCTCAGGCGATTCCTGGAAGATGTTGCGCTCGGCACCGAGGCAGATCTCCAGGGACATGACGATAGCTTCGCGCAGCGGGTCGATCGGCGGGTTGGTGACCTGGGCGAACTGTTGGCGGAAGTAGTCGTACGGCGTGCGCACACGCTGGGACAGCACGGCCATCGGCGTGTCGTCGCCCATGGAGCCGACCGCCTCGTAGCCTTGCTCGCCCAGAGGACGCAGCACCTGATCACGCTCCTCGAAGGTGACCTGGTACATCTTCATGTACTGCTTGAGCTGGTCGACGTCGTAGAACGCCGAACCGTGGTCGTTATCTTCCATGGTCGCCTGGATGCGCAGGGCATTCTTGCGCAGCCATTGCTTGTACGGATGACGAGACTTCAGGCGGTTGTCGATAGCGTCGGTATCGAGGATCTGCCCGGTTTCGGTGTCCACGGCGAAGATCTGGCCCGGGCCGACCCGGCCCTTGGCGATCACGTCTTCGGGCTGGTAGTTCCAGACGCCGATTTCCGAAGCCAGGGTGATGAAGCCGTTCTTGGTGGTGACCCAGCGCGCCGGGCGCAGGCCGTTACGGTCGAGCAGGCAGACGGCGTAGCGGCCGTCGGTCATGACCACGCCTGCGGGACCGTCCCACGGCTCCATGTGCATCGAGTTGTATTCGTAGAACGCGCGCAGGTCGGCGTCCATGGTTTCGACGTTCTGCCACGCTGGCGGAATGATCATCCGCACGCCACGGAACAGGTCGATGCCACCGGTGACCATCAGCTCCAGCATGTTGTCCATGCTCGAGGAGTCGGAACCCACGCGGTTGACCAGCGGGCCGAGTTCTTCCAGATCCATCAGATCGTTGGTGAACTTGGTGCGCCGGGCCTGGGCCCAGTTACGGTTGCCGGTGATGGTGTTGATCTCGCCGTTGTGGGCGAGGAAGCGGAACGGCTGCGCCAGCGGCCATTTCGGCAGGGTGTTGGTGGAGAAGCGCTGGTGGAACACGCAGATCGCGGTTTGCAGGCGCGGGTCACCCAGGTCCGGATAGAAGGCGGCCAGGTCGGCCGGCATCATCAGGCCTTTATAGATGATGGTCTTGTGGGAAAAGCTGCAGATGTAGTGGTCGGTATCGGCGGCGTTGGCCACCGACGAACGACGACGGGCACTGAACAGCTTGACCGCCATGTCCTGATCGCTCAGGCCTTCACCGCCAATGTAGATCTGTTCGATCTGCGGCAGGCGCTCCAGGGCCAGGCGGCCGAGAACGCTGGTATCGATCGGCACTTTGCGCCAGCCGATCAGTTGCAGGCCTTCGGCCAGGATCTCGCGGTTCATGTTCTCGCGAGCGGCTTCGGCCTTGGCCGGATCCTGGTTGAAGAAGACCATGCCCACGGCATATTGCTTGGGCAATTCGACACTGAAGGTTTCCTGGGCAATGGCTCGCAGGAACGCGTCAGGCTTCTGAATCAGCAGACCGCAACCGTCGCCGGTCTTGCCGTCCGCGTTGATCCCACCGCGGTGGGTCATGCAGGTCAGGGCCTCGATGGCCGTTTGCAAAAGGGTATGACTGGGTTCGCCCTGCATATGGGCTATCAGACCGAAACCGCAGTTATCCTTGAATTCATCTGGTTGGTACAGACCTGCTTTCATAGACACTTTCTCACCAGGCTGCCTCTTATCGAGACAAATTTCTTTTCAATTCAACCAGTTACCATCCACGCCGAACGTACGCCGGCTTTGCGGGGGCAAAAGGGAGGTCATTGTACACACCGACATAGACGCCCACAAATTTGACGACGAAATGTCGCAAATCTATGTCGCATTCATGAAAGGTTTAAAGCGATATGCTGTGCTAGTCAAAACTTTTTTAGTTCGGACCGCGACGACTCAAAAGCTACTGTGACGCAGACACCACAAGGCACGCGGCCTTGAAGGCAGCATGCGCATGCGGATTTTTTTGAGGTGCTGGGAGAGGCGGCCTGGGTAAGGCCGCCGAATCTTCAGCGAGTTGCTGCCAGTTCCTGTTGGACGCTGGCGACAGTGCGAGGCCAAGGTTTACCAGCCTGAACCTTCGCTGGCAAGGCCTTGATAGCGGTAACGGCTGCATCACGGCTGCTGAAGCTGCCATAAGTGATCACATACAGCGGTTTGCCGTTGAGGACTTTCTTGAAATAACGGTACTGAGCGCCCTGCTCCTTGACGAAGTTCTGCGCCGTGGCTTCGGAACTGGTGCCAAGGATCTGCACGACGTAGTTGCCTGGCGCCTGACCGGCGTACCAGCTACCGCCGGTAGCGGCCTTGGCCACGGTGACAGGCTTCTCGACTGGCTTGGCAGCCGGTGCAGCCGGCTTGCTGACCGGAGCAGGAGCAGGCTTGACCACCGGAGCCGGCTTGGCGGCAGCGACCTGGGTCGGTGCTGGGGTCGGACGAGCCTCAGGGGTCGGCGCCGGGCCGGCCGGCACGCCCGCTGGCGGCGCGATGGTGGTCACGGTCGGCGGCGTGGCGCTGGAGCCTTCCACCGGTACGCCATCGTCACCCTCGGTGATCCCACCGGCCGCTTCAGCCAGAGGGCCGCGCATCACCGGTTGCGATTGGCCGACCAATGGCAGCGGCATTGGCTGGGAAGAACCGGCGAACTCGACAGCCGGGCTGCCATTGCTGTTCGGTTGCGGCGTCTGGCCCAGTGGCAGCTGGGCCTGTTCGTTCGCTGGCGCACCAGCAGTACTTGGTGCCTTGCTGCGACCCGGCATCAGCCAGGCAGCGGCAACGGCTACCACTACGACTGCGGATATCGCCAATACGTGTTTCTTCGGCATATTGAACCCCATACTTGGACGCTTGACCGCTAAGCGGCTGGCAATCATGGCTTCGATCATTGCATCCCGGGCGACCTGGTTGATGTTGCCAGGCCAGCCATCGGAGCCTTCGTGAATATCACTGATCTGATCCGCGGAGAAAAGTTCGATACCGCGCCCTGCGCCTTCGAGACGCTGCGCCAGGTATTCACGGGTTTCTTCTTCGGTGTAGGGCTGCAGTTCGATGACATGGAAGCGCTCTTCTTCCGCGCTCAGCAGCTCCAGGCCGGCAATCAGCGACGACTCGCCGAACAGGAACACGTGCGGACGACCTTCCGGTGCGCCAGCCGCGAGCGCCAGCAGCGCCTCGAGCGCCGACTCGTCGAGCTGCTCGGCGTCATCCACCAGCAGATAGACTTCCTGGCCGGTCAGCGCCAGTTGCACCACTTGCGCCAGGATCGGGCCGATCTCGGCCTGCTCGACGTTCAGCGCCTGGGCTACCTGCCGCAGCACACCTGCCGCGTCGCCTGCACCACGGGCGGAAACCACCACGCTCTGTACCGACTGTTTGTTGGTGCTGGCGACCAGCGCCTGGCGCAGCAGCGTCTTGCCGCTGCCCTGCGGGCCGGTCACCACCAGCAGCAGTTGGCTGTAGCGCGCCAGGTGGTGCAGCTGCCCCAGCACCGGCTTGCGCTGGGCAGGGAAAAACTTGAAGCCAGGCACCCGTGGAGCGAAAGGGTCATGGCTCAACTGATAATGGCCGAGGAAGGCCTCGTCGGCATGCAAACTAGTCATGGGGATCTTATTAACCTTTAAGCTGAGCCAGGGCGCGGTAATCCGCTCCCAGCGTGGCCTGTAAAACCTCTTTCGGATAATCGTCGGTCACTACGGCTTCGCCCATGCGGCGCAACAGCACCAGACGCAAACGACCATCGATCACTTTCTTGTCAATTGCCATGTGTTCGAGAAAATCCGCTTCGGTCATTTCCTCGGGCGGAATGACCGGCAAGCCTGCGCGCTGGAACAGGCGAATACCGCGGTCACGCTCCTCGGCGGTGATCCAGCCAAGGCGTGCGGACATCTCCAGCGCCATTACGGTGCCAGCAGCGACCGCTTCACCATGCAGCCAGACACCATAGCCCATGTGGGTTTCGATGGCGTGGCCGAAGGTATGCCCCAGGTTCAGCGTGGCGCGTACGCCGGACTCACGCTCGTCGGCGCCGACCACGGCCGCCTTGGCCGCGCAGGAGCGTTCGATGGCGTAGGTCAGCGCCTGCTGGTCCAGGGCTCGCAAGCGGTCGACGTTGTCTTCGAGCCAGGTAAGGAAGGGCTCGTCGCAGATCAGACCGTACTTGATGACTTCCGCCAGGCCAGCCGACAGCTCGCGAGCCGGCAGGGTATTGAGCGAGGCGGTATCGATCAGCACCACGTTCGGCTGATAGAAGGCGCCGACCATGTTTTTGCCCAGCGGATGGTTGATACCGGTCTTGCCACCCACCGACGAATCGACCTGGGACAGCAAGGTGGTAGGAATCTGGATGAAATCGACGCCGCGCTGGTAGCAGGCCGCGGCAAAACCGGCCATGTCGCCGATCACACCGCCACCGAGGGCGATGATCGTGGTCCGGCGGTCGTGCCGCGCGGCCAGCAGGCCATCGAAAATGAGCTGCAGGGTTTCCCAGTTCTTGAACGCTTCGCCGTCGGGCAGAACTACCGAGATCACCGAGAACTGCGCAAGGCTGCGTTTCAGACGCTCAAGGTACAGCGGCGCTACGGTTTCATTGGAAACGATCGCCACTTGCCGCCCGGCGATGTGGGGAACCAGCAACTCGGGCCAGTCCAACAAACCTTCGCCAATATGAATCGGGTAGCTGCGCTCGCCTAGATCGACCTTAAGTGTCTGCATGTGTCCCCACAGTGAAGATGGAAGCTGGTGTCCTGCCTTACGTTAACGACTGGCATCGCCTGGCTTTCTGACGCCGCGCAATAGCCATGCGCCACAACCGCAAGCGATCATGGCAAGGCGCCGAGGATAGCGCATTTCGCGCTGCGCATTAACGGGGAGGCAGTTGCTGCAGGCGGTCCAGTATGTCCAGCACCACCATGCGCGGTGGCCGTTCATCGGTTTCAACCACCAGGTCAGCGATTTCCCGATAAAGCGGATCGCGAATCGCCAACAGGTCCCGCAGGGTCTTCGCCGGATCGGCCGTGCGCAGCAGCGGCCGATTGCGATCCCGGGCGGTACGACCGACCTGCTGCTCCACCGAGGCATGCAGATAGACCACGCGCCCCCCGGCATGCAGCGCCAGACGGTTGGCTTCACGCATCACCGCGCCGCCGCCGGTCGCCAGGACCACGCCATCGGCGGAGCACAGCTCGGCGATCATGGCCTGTTCCCGATCACGAAAGCCCGGTTCGCCTTCCTTATCGAAGATCCACGGGATATTGGCGCCCGTGCGCAACTCAATTTCCTTATCGGAATCTTTGAATGGCAGACGCAGCTCTTTGGCCAGCAAGCGACCAATGGTGCTTTTTCCAGCCCCCATTGGCCCAACAAGAATCAAATTTCGCACAGAATCAATGACTCACAGCAATCGCCTGGTTGTTCATGATACGCGGAGTGAGAAATACCAGCAGCTCGGATTTTTTCTCCGACACCACGTCACGCCGGAAAAGTCGGCCAAGATACGGCACATCGCCGAGAAATGGCACCTTATCTACAACCTTGCTTTGCGTATTGGAGAAAACCCCACCGATAACGATGGTTTCTCCGTCGTTGATCAGGACCTTGGCGTTGACCTCGTTTTTCTTGATCGGCGGCACGTCCTGGACCTTGTTCAGGTAGTCCGGCTCGTCCTTGGTGACCTTGACCTCCATGATGATGCGATTATCCGGGGTAATTTGCGGCGTCACCTCCAGGGACAGCGAGGCCTCCTTGAAGGACACCGAGGTCGCTCCGCTGGAGGCCGCTTCCTGATAAGGGATTTCCGTGCCCTTGAGGATCTTCGCCGTCTCCTTGTCGGACGTGACGACCTTGGGCTGGGAGACGATTTCACCGTTACCGGTCTTTTCCATGGCCGTCAGTTCAAGGTCCAGCAACACGTTGTCGGTGATGAAGGCGATACCCAGGCCGGAGGTATTGGCGGTGGTGCCCAGGTCGACGAAGGGTGAATTGCTGCTGGTACTGCCCGGCGTGCCTATGGTGGAAGAGCCGTTGGTGCCGTTGCTGACTCCCGAGGCATTCCAGTTGCCCTGGTTCTGGATC
This sequence comes from Pseudomonas sp. GW460-12-10-14-TSB1, assembly GCF_017349775.1. Taxonomy (NCBI): domain Bacteria; kingdom Pseudomonadati; phylum Pseudomonadota; class Gammaproteobacteria; order Pseudomonadales; family Pseudomonadaceae; genus Pseudomonas; species Pseudomonas sp. GW460-12-10-14-TSB1. The sequence continues at coordinate 30,510 of NZ_JACNAC010000001.1, read as the reverse complement.
GAACCGCCCCAGCGCACGCCCAGGCTTTTGTCGTAGTCGACGTTGGCCTCGACGATCCGTGCCTCGATCATCACCTGGCGCACCGGGATATCCAGCTGGCTGACAATCCGCCGCAGCTCGTCCAGGCGCTCCCGGGTCTGGTAGGCAATGATGTTGTTGGTCCGTTCATCGACGGTGATCGAACCACGCTCATCGGACTTGTCCTCGGCGCGGGTGACCGACTGGAACAACTTGGCGATTTCCGCGGCCTTGGCGTAGTTGACCTGTAGCAGTTCGCGCCGCAGCGGCTCCAGGTCGGCTATCTGCTTCTGTGACTCCAGCTCCTGGCGTTCGCGAGCGGCGATTTCATCGGCCGGCGCCACCAGCAACACATTACCCACCTGGCGCTTGTCCAGCCCCTTGGTCTTGAGCACCAGATCGAGAGCCTGGTCCCACGGCACATTCTGCAGGCGCAAGGTAATGCCGCCCTGCACCGTATCGCTGGCCACCAGGTTGAGGTTGGTGAAGTCGGCGATCAGTTGCAGCACCGAGCGAACCTCGATGTCCTGGAAGTTCAGCGAGAGCTTTTCGCCGTTGTAGGCCGAGCGCTCGACGTTGCGCTTCTGCAGATCGCCCGAGGTCATCGGCCTGACGCTCACCGTAAGCTTGTTGTCCGTCTGGTAGGTCGAGTAATCGAAGGTGCCGCCAGGTTCGATGGTGATGATGGCCTTGCCGGTCTCCGCCCGGGCACTGACGAACTGCACCGGCGTGGCGAAATCCTTGACGTCGAGCCTGACCCGCAAGGGCTCTGGCAGGCGGGCCTTGGCGAAGGCGAGGACGAGCTTGCCGTCGCGCTCCTGTATATCCGGGCTCATTCCCGAATCGGAGAGGTCGATCAGTACATTGCCCTCGCCCTGCTCGCCGCGCTGGAAATCCACGCTACGAATCGACCGCCCCGCGGAAGCCGCGGCCTTGGCCGGCCCGGACGCGACAGCAGGCAGCCCCGGTGCACTCTGCGCCGCCGTCGCCCCCTGGCCGATCACCACAAACAGCTGATTGCCGGCGACCCGGGTGCTGTAGGGCGCCAGCGCGACCAGGTTGACCACCACCCGGGTACGCTGCCCCGATTCGACCACCGTCACGCTGCGCGCATTGCCATTGCCCAGATCGCGGCTCTTGTTCGCCAGCTGGCTGACGACACCCGGCAGATCGAGGGCAATCCGCGCCGGCTGGTCGGTGGTATAACCCCGCGGCTCGGGCACCGGGCCATCGAAGGTGAGTTTCAACTCCAGGCGATCCCCCGGCAGTGCCGCGACATCCAGGGCCTTGAGGCTGGCCGCCATGGCCATCGGTGAAAGCAGCGCCATCCATAGCGCAATACCGAAGGCTGAAAAGATCCTGTTCATGATGCGAGTTCCACTATGTGTGTTCTTTTAATGGAATGGTCCGTGGTCGCTCCAGCCACGCTCCCGCTCCATCGGGAACAATCTCGACCACCTCGACCTGTGAATCGCTGATCGCGACAATCCGCCCATCGTTACGCCCCAGGTAGTCGCCGACCTTCAGCCGATGCACGCCACCGGCACCGCGCAACAGCGCAAAGAAGCCGGAGGCATTGGAAAGAGTGCCCACCATCTCGAACTGCTCGATGCTGAAGCCCTCGAGATACTGCTTGCTGCGGTTCGGATCCGGCTTGACCGCGGGCGAGCCTGCCAGGCGCCCCGCCAGGTCCACCCGGACCGCAGGCTGAAACGGGCTGCGCAAGGGTGCGGCGTTATAGGTGAACGTTGGGTAAGACCCGAATGCCGGCATTGGTTCAATCTCACCCGGCGGCCGTAACCGCACCTCGTTCATGTAGGCATCAAGATCGCCGAAGTCGTCATCGCCGCCACAACCGGCCAACCCGACAAGGATCAGCCCAAGCGACAAGCCGCGAAGGCGCTTCATGGACGGGGCACCTTGTAGCGGTAAGTCCGGGCCAGAATGTTCATGCGCAGCTTGGGACCGACTTCCGGCGTGACCGGTTTGATCTCGAAATCATGCAGGGTGACGATTCGCGGCAAACCGGCCACGCCGCTGACGAAAGTCGCCAGCTCGTGATAGCCACCGGTGACCGTGATCTGGATTGGCAATTCGACGTAAAACGGCTGGACCAGCTCCGGCAACAACTTGATCTCTTCGAATTCCAGCCCGCTGCCAAGCCCGGTGCGACTGATGTCCTCAAGCAGGCCTGGCACTTCGGTATCGCTGGGCAGCTGACGCAGCATGAGGTCAAAGGCGGTTTCCATGGCCTTCATCTGTTCGGTGTAGGGCCCCAGGTTGGCCACCAGGCGCGCCTTGCTGGCGAACTGCTGTTTCAGCACAGCCTCGTCCGCCCGGCGCTGGTCGAGTTGCAGCAACAGATCCTTGAGGTACAGGTTGTAGCCGAGGGCCAGCACCAGCAGCATGACCAGCGCCGCGATCACGCCTTTGACCAGCGCCGGCCACGCCCCCATGTTGCTCATTTCCAGCTCGCCGAGATCGATCCGGCGCATTTGCGCCCACCCGCCGGACAGGCTCATTGCCCGCCCTCGCCCATGGCGGGCCGGGTCTGATGGACGGTCAGTTGAAACACATTGACCTGGTCGGCGTTGTCCGCCCCGGCGGCCTTGACCTCCGTGAGGCTCGGCGCGTCGAACCAGGCGGAGGCGTCCAGGTTGCGCATCAGGTCCGAAACACGATGGTTCGATTCGGCCGCCCCGGTGATGGAGAGGGTCTGCCCGCTCATCCTCACATCGGTGAAATACACCCCGTCCGGCAGGGTGCGGGCCAACTGGTCGAACACCCGCGCACTGGTAGAACGATTGCCTTGCAGGTCCTGGATGATCTTCATCCGCTCCACCAGTTGCTCGCGATGCAGCTTCAGTTCGCCGATCTTGGCGATTCGCTGATCGAGCAAGGTGATCTGTGCCCCTACGTGGTTGTTGCGCGCCAGTTGCCTGTCGATCGCCCGGTCGATGATCCTGTCGCCCGCAAACAGTGCGCCCAAGGCCACCGCCGCAGCTGCCGCCAGGGCCAGGAGAAAGTGCCGACGCCGCTGTTCACGCCGCGCCTCGCGCCAAGGAAGAAGATTGATCCGCGCCATCAGTCGAAACTCCGCAAGGCCAGGCCACAGGCGATCATCAGGGACGGAGCCTCGCTGGCCAGGGCCGCGGCATCGACCTTGCCGCCAATGCTCATGCCAGCGAAGGGGTTGGCGATCAGCACGGGCAAGCCCAGGCGCTGCTCGATCAACGGCGCAAGCCCCGGAACCGAGGCGCTGCCGCCCGCCAACAGGATGGAATCGACCTGGCGCTGCGGGCCGGAGGCCTGGAAAAGCTGCAACGAGCGCGAAACCTGCTGTACCACCGCCTCCTGAAAGGGTTGCAGCACCTCACTGGCGTAGTCGTCCGGCAGGCCGCCCTGCTTTTTCGCCAGGCCGGCCTCTTCTTTCGACAGCCTGTAGCGACGCTGGATGTGCTCGGTCAACTGGTACCCGCCAAACAACTGCTCGCGGGAATAGATGATCTGCCCTTCATGCACAACGCTCAGGGTGGTCAGGGTGGCGCCGATATCGATCAGCGCCACGGCCCGGGCAACCGATGACCCGGCCGCCAGGGCGAACGACCGCTCCAGCGCGCAGGCTTCCAGGTCCACCACCCGCGCCGTCAATCCCGCCATTTCGAGCGCCGCCTCGCGAACTTCGATGTGTTCCTTGCGGCAGGCCGCCAACAGCACATCGACCCGCTCGGGATTGCGCGCCGAATAGCCGAGGACGTCGAAATCGATGGCCGCCTCGTCCAGTGGATAGGGAATGTACTGGTCGGCGTCGACCTTGAGCTGGCTCTCCCGATCGTCATCGGAAAGTCCGGCCTCCATCTCGATGACCTTGCTGATCACCGCCGAGCCGGCCATCGCCAGCGCCGCATGCTTCGCCCCCGGCCGGGCCCTGGCCAGCAGGCGAGACAGGGCATGCCCCACCCCTTCGGGCTCGACGATGTTTTTTTCGACCACGGCGTTGGCCGGCAACGGCTCCACCCCATAGGCCTCGACCCGAAAGCGGTTGCCGGCCCGGCTCAACTCAAGAAGCTTGACCGAGGTGGAGCTGATATCGATCCCCAGAAGGGAACTCGCCTTTTTGCTGAAGAGTCCTAGCACTACCAATTCCCTATGACTATCCGTGACTTACGGACTCTGGAATATCCATTGCGTTCAATCACCACGTCTTGACAGACGGGCAAATGACGCCCTCGACGGAAAAATGCTTATAATGCCCAGCGATTTTTCCGCGATTTATCTGCTGCGTGAGCCGATTCCTGACTGTGAATACCTGACGCCTAATTCATTCCTTTCTCTGGAAATCCAAAAGCCTTGATTCGTCTGCTGAAGTTTTTCGGGTGGTCCATCGTCGCTGTGTTCTGCGGGCTGCTCCTCGCTCTCTCCGGCGCGTTTCTCTATCTTAGTCCTGGGTTACCGTCGGTAGAGGCGCTCAGAAGTATCCAGTTGCAGATTCCCCTGCGGGTGTACAGCAGCGACGGCAAGTTGATCGCAGAATTTGGCGAAATGCGCCGTACTCCGATCCGTTTCGCCGACATTCCCCCCAACTTCATCAATGCGTTACTAAGTGCTGAAGACGACAATTTCGCCAACCACTACGGCGTCGATCCCAGCAGCCTGATGCGGGCCGCGACCCAACTGGTCAAGAGCGGGCACATCCAGTCCGGCGGCAGCACCATCACCATGCAGGTGGCGAAGAACTTCTTCCTGAGCAGCGAACGCAGCTTCTCGCGCAAGACCACCGAGATCCTCCTGGCCCTGCAAATCGAGCGCCAACTGACCAAGGACGAGATCCTCGAGCTGTACGTCAACAAGATCTACCTGGGTAACCGCGCCTACGGCATCGAGGCCGCGGCGCAGGTGTACTACGGCAAGTCGATTCGCGATGTCAGCCTGGCGCAGATGGCCATGATCGCCGGCCTGCCGAAGGCCCCGTCGCGCTTCAACCCGCTGGCCAACCCGGCGCGCAGCAAGGAGCGTCGCGACTGGATCCTCGGGCGCATGTACAAGCTCGGCAAGATCAGCGAGGCCGATTACCAGGCCGCCGTAGCCGAACCCTTGAATGCCAGCTATCACGTACCGACGCCGGAAGTGAGCGCGCCATACATCGCCGAAATGGCCCGTGCCGAGATGGTCGGCCGTTATGGCAGCGACGCCTACACCGAAGGTTTCCGCGTCACCACCACGGTCCCGAGCGACCTGCAGGAACTGGCCAACACCGCCGTCCATGAAGGTCTGATCACCTACGACCAGCGCCATGGCTACCGCGGCCCCGAATCGCGCCTGCCCGGTAAGACCCACGCCGCCTGGGCCCAGGAACTGACCAAGCAGCGCAGCATCAGCGGCCTGGAGCCGGCGATCGTCACCCAGGTCGACAAGAATGGCCTGCAGGTACTGACCCGCACCGGCGAAGAGCACGTGGGCTGGGACAGCATGAAATGGGCGCGCCCGTTCCTGAACACCAACAGCATGGGCGCAGCGCCCAAGCAGCCGAGTGATGTCGCCCAGGTCGGCGACCTGATTCGCGTGCAGCGCCAGGCGGACAACTCGCTCAAGTTCCGCCAGATCCCGGTCGTCCAAGGCGCGCTGGTGTCCCTCGATCCGCAAAACGGTGCCATTCGCTCGCTGGTGGGCGGTTTCGCCTTCGAGCAGAGCAACTACAACCGGGCGCTGCAGGCCAAGCGCCAACCCGGTTCGAGCTTCAAGCCGTTCGTCTATAGCGCCGCGCTGGACAATGGCTACACCGCCGCCAGCCTGGTGAACGATGCACCGATCGTGTTCGTCGACGAGTACCTGGACAAGGTCTGGCGTCCGAAAAACGACACCAACACCTTCCTCGGCCCGATCCGCATGCGCGAGGCGCTGTACAAGTCGCGCAACCTGGTTTCGATCCGCCTCCTGCAAAGCCTGGGCGTGGATCGCACCATCGACTACATCAGCAAGTTCGGCTTCAACAAACAGGACCTGCCGCGCAACCTGTCGCTGGCCCTGGGCACCGCGACCCTGACCCCGATGGAAATCGCCACCGGCTGGAGCGTGTTCGCCAACGGCGGCTACAAGGTCACGCCGTACATCATCGACAAGATCGAAAGCCGCAACGGCGAAACCCTGTTCACCGCCAACCCGCCGAGCGTACCGGCTGGCGACACGGCCAGCAGCGGGATCGCGGTACCGACAGAACAGAGCTTCACGGTGAACAGCGTCCCTGGCGAAACCCCGAGCCAGGCCCCCGTGCAGGCGCCCGCGGTGGCCGAACGCATCATCGACGGCCGCACCACCTACATCCTCAACAGCATGCTGGAAGACGTGATCAAGCTCGGTACCGGGCGGCGCGCCCTGGCCCTGGGCCGCACCGACCTGGCCGGCAAGACCGGGACCACCAACGAATCCAAGGACGCCTGGTTCTCCGGCTACAACGCCGACTACGTGACCACGGTCTGGACCGGTTTCGACCAGCCGGAAAGCCTGGGCCGCCGCGAATACGGCGGCACTGTGGCCCTGCCGATCTGGATGAACTACATGGGCGCCGCCCTCAAGGACAAGCCAGCCCATACCCAGGCCGAGCCGGAAGGCATTCTCAGCCTGCGGGTCGATCCGGTCAGCGGCCGCGCCGCGACACCGGGCACGCCGAACGCCTACTTCGAACTGTTCAAGAGCGAAGACACACCGCCTTCGGTCAACGAATTGGGCAATGGCTACGCGCCTGGCAGCCCGCTGCCGGCAGACGAGTCAGCGCCGATCGATCTGTTCTGACCGCCTGATAACCGCAGCACAGCCAATCGCGGGCAAGTCGGATCGCCGCCCGCTCGCTCCTACTGTAGGAGCGAGGCTTGCCCGCGATGAGGCCGCCATGGATCACTCCGATCTACGGCAATACCCACAAAAAAGCCCCGACTCTCACGAGCCGGGGCTTTTTTGTTCAACGCGTCTTCGGCTTAGCCGTTGAACACGTCATCCACGCTTTTCAGCGGGTAGTTCTTCGGATACGGCAGGGTCGCCACGCCGGTCTCGATCGCGGCCTTGGCCACGGCGTCGGAGATCACGGTGATCAGACGGGCATCCATTGGCTTCGGAATGATGTACTCACGGCCGAATTCCAGCTTGATGCCGCCGTAGGCGTCGCACACTTCCTGAGGCACCGGCAGCTTGGCCAGTTCGCGCAGGGCGTTGGCCGCGGCCACTTTCATTTCTTCGTTGATGCGCTTGGCGCGAACGTCCAGGGCACCGCGGAAGATGAACGGGAAGCCCAGCACGTTGTTGACCTGGTTCGGGTAGTCCGAACGGCCGGTGGCCATGATCACGTCGCTACGGGTGGCGTGCGCCAGCTCCGGGGCGATTTCCGGATCAGGGTTCGAGCAAGCGAACACGATCGGGTTGGCAGCCATGGAGCTCAGGCCTTCGGCGCTCAGCAGGTTCGGACCGGACAGGCCAACGAACACGTCTGCACCTTTCAGGGCGTCAGCCAGGGTGCGCTTGTCGGTGGTGTGGGCGAAGACCGCCTTGTACTGGTTCAGGTCGTCGCGGCCGGAGTGGATCACGCCGGTACGGTCGACCATGAAGATGTTTTCGATCCGCGCGCCCATGCTCACCAGCAGCTTCATGCAGGAGATGGCCGCAGCACCGGCGCCCAGGCAGACGATCTTCGCGTCCGGCAGGGTTTTGCCAGCGATTTCCAGGGCGTTGATCATGCCGGCCGCGGTTACGATAGCGGTACCGTGCTGGTCATCGTGGAATACCGGAATGTCGCACTGTTCGATCAGGGCGCGCTCGATCTCGAAGCACTCTGGCGCCTTGATGTCTTCCAGGTTGATGCCACCGAAGGTGATGGAGATGCGCTTGACGGTGTCGATGAAGGCTTGCGGGCTTTCGGAGTCGACTTCGATGTCGAATACGTCGATGCCGGCGAAGCGCTTGAACAGCACACCCTTGCCTTCCATTACCGGCTTGGAAGCCAGAGGGCCGAGGTTACCCAGGCCGAGAATCGCGGTGCCATCAGAAATGACTGCAACCAGGTTGCCCTTGCCGGTGTATTTGTAGGCCAGTTCAGGATCGCGGGCGATTTCGCGTACTGGTTCGGCTACGCCGGGGCTGTAGGCCAGCGACAGGTCGCGGGCGGTAGCGGTGGCCTTGGTGAGCTCGACACTCAGTTTCCCTGGACGGGGATTGGCGTGATATTCGAGAGCGGCAGTTTTCAGATCAGACATGTGGGCATTCCGCTTTTTACTGTTGGACAGACGGACCGCCGAGGATACGCGTGTCGCAAAGTCCCTACAAGACTGACCAGTCACCCCTGTCAAGGCCCGCGGGCTACGACTTTGGGCCAAGAGCCACGGAACACAAGGGGTGGACTGTTCACAATCCAAATAAAAAATGTCTACAATTTTTTATTTATTGAACCAGCTGGAACATTCCGGGATGGGTCAATGGCAACATCCAGCGTGCCTGACCCGATTTCAAACCGCCCTTGCGTGAACGGTCGAGCACCCAGCCGCGTGCCTCGATCTGCTGCCCCGGCAGGCGATCCAGCTGCGCAACATCGAATTGGCCAAGCAGATTGGGTGCAATGCGCAATACAACCGAATCCTGCAATTCGATCCAGACGCCGCCCCGATTGCGTTGCACCTTGCTCACCCGGCCACTGAGCAGCGCAAACCCGGAGGTCTTTATCTGATCTGCTTTCAGTACAGACGATTGCCGCCACAGCCCCAGCCGGGCCTGACGAGCGCTACTCTCGGCGGCTTGCTGACAGCTGAACAAATCGACGTTCGGCGCTACCGCCACCTGATATCCCAGGCCTTCGGCAAGCAATTGCGCTTCAAGGTTGGCGCCATCGGCGCCATAGACATGGGCCAGGGTCCGCCCATAGTGATCTTTGCTTTCCCGACCGGGGAGCAGGCCAACCCGGCCGTTGCTGGCCTTCACCAGTGCCTGCAGGCGCTGGCGGGCGGCAACCGCGAAGGGCTCGTCGGTGCGGCCTTTTTTACCCAGTTCCGGCGCATTGAGGCCAATCATGCGCACGCTGCGGCCATCGGTGAGGCGCAAGGTGTCGCCATCGACCACCCGCTGGACCTGCACGGAGGCCAGCCCAACCGGCGCCGGGCAGAATGCCTGGGCACTGGAGAGCCAAATCGCGGACATAAAAAAGGCGCCCGCAAGGGACGCCTTTTTCATCAGCGAGGAGAAGCTGAAACAGCTTTCCAGACCGATCAGCCTTAGGCCTTTTTCGCGCCGAAAGCGCCGAAACGGTCGGCGAACTTCTGAACGCGGCCGCCGGTATCCAGAGTCTTCTGCTTACCGGTGTAGAACGGGTGGCACTCGTTGCAAACGTCGATCGCCAGCGGCTTAGCGTAGGTCGAACGAGTTTCGAACTTGTTGCCGCAGCTGCAGGTTACGGCAACTGCTGGGTATTCTGGATGGATATCGGCTTTCATGGTGTCTTCCTCAGGCTAGCGTGCCGCCACCCAACACTATTGTTGAATACCGCACGTAATTAGGCCGCGGATTCTACCAGACCTTTGCAATCACGCAAGCTGTCCCTCGCACCGACCGTCTGCTAGGCTCCGGGCCTTCTTCAGCGCCTGTTCAATGAGATTTCCCCGCGTGCCCGACGCCATTTTGCGCCTCGCCCTGCCCTCGCCCCTGCGCCGCCTGTTCGATTACCGAGCCCCTGCCGGCGTACTGCGTGCCCGGTTGCATCCGGGCATGCGCCTGCGAGTGCCGTTCGGTCGCCGGGAGATGATTGGCATCCTGGTCGAAGTCACGGACAGCAGCGAAGTCCCCGCCGAGAAACTCAAACCGGCCTTGGCCCTGCTGGACGCCACCCCACCGCTGCCGCCCGCGCTGTTCAAGCTGTGCCTGTGGACCGCGCAGTACTACCAGCACAGCCTCGGCGACACCCTAAGCTGGGCGCTCCCGGTCCTGCTACGCCAGGGCGAACCGGCCGAGGCCCGGCAGGAACGCTTCTGGTCGGTCAGCCCTGGCGCCCGCCTCGACGACCCACGCATCGCCCGCGCCCCGCGCCAGCGCGAAGCCCTGGCGACCCTGGCCCAGCACCCTCACGGCGTCGCCCATCAGTTGCTAAGCAAGCTGATGCTGAGCAAGGACAGCCTGGACCTGTTGCTGGCCAAGGACCTGGTACAGGTGGAAGTCCGCCGGCACGCCCCGGGCGAACGCCACGAACATTGGCTGGCCCAGCCGGAACTGCCGCTCAACAGCGAACAGCGCGCCGCCTATGAGGCGATCCGCTCCGGCTTCGACAGCTATCACGCCTTCCTGCTGGCCGGGGTCACCGGCAGCGGCAAGACCGAGGTCTATCTGCAACTGATCCGCGAAACCCTGGAAGCCGGCAAGCAAGCGCTGGTGCTGATCCCGGAAATCAACCTCGGTCCGCAAACCCTGGCGCGCTTCGAGCAACGCTTCAATGCACGCATCGCCCTGCTGCACTCGGCGGTCAACGACCGCGAGCGCCTGGATGCCTGGCTGGCAGCCCGCGACGGCGAGGCCGACATTATTATCGGCACCCGCTCGGCGCTGTTCACGCCGATGAAGAACCCCGGGCTGATCATCATCGATGAAGAGCACGACGGCTCCTATAAACAGCAGGAAGGCCTGCGCTACCACGCCCGCGACCTGGCCCTGGTCCGCGCCCGCCAGGAAAACATCCCCATCGTGCTGGGCTCCGCCACCCCGTCGATGGAAAGCCTGCACAACGCCTACACCGGCCGCTATGGCCTGTTGCGCCTGAACGAGCGGGCCGGCGGCGCCAAGCAGCCGCGCTTCCTGCGCCTGGACGTGAAAAGCCGACCATTGGACAGCGGCATTTCCGGCCCCATGCAACAAGCCATCGGTCAAACCCTGGCGGCAGGCCAGCAGGTGCTGGTGTTCCTCAACCGCCGCGGCTTCGCGCCGACCCTGCTGTGCCACGACTGCGGCTGGATGTCCGAGTGCGAACGCTGCGACGCGCGAATGACCGTGCACCAACGCTACGGCGAGCTGCGCTGCCACCATTGCGGTCACTCCGAACGCGTGCCGCGGCATTGCCCGAAATGCGGCAAGGTCGACCTGCGCCCGGTCGGCGCCGGTACCGAGCGCGCCGAAGAACGGCTGGCGATCCTGTTCCCGGACTACCCGGTACTGCGGGTCGACCGCGACAGCACTTCGCGCAAGGACGCGATGAACCAGTTGTTCGCCACCATCCAGAAGGGCCAGCCCTGCATCCTCGTCGGCACCCAGATGCTCGCCAAGGGGCACCACTTCCCGCGGGTGACCCTGGTCTCGATCCTCGATGCCGACGGCGGCCTGTTCTCCGGCGACTTCCGCGCCAGCGAACGCATGGCGCAGTTGATCGTCCAAGTCGCCGGCCGGGCCGGGCGGGCCGAAGAGCCGGGCAAGGTGATCATCCAGACTCACCTGGCCGACCATCCGCTGCTGGTGCAGCTGACCGAACAGGGCTACTTCGCCTTTGCCGAACAGGCCTTGAGCGAACGACGCGCCGCCGGCCTGCCGCCGTTCGCCCATCTGGCGCTGCTGCGCGCCGAGGCCCACAAGCCGGGGCAGGCCGAAGGTTTCCTCGACGAAGCCTGCAGCGAGGCCGAGCGTTTGCTGGCCCAGATGAACCTGGGCGGCATCGAGTTGCTGGGACCGGTACCGGCGCCCATGGAGCGTCGGGCCGGGCGTTACCGCGCGCAACTGCTGTTACAGGCCAATGCCCGGGCGCCGCTGCACAAGCTGCTGAGTCACTGGCTGCTGGTGCTGGAACAGATGCCCAGCGGGCGCCAGGTACGCTGGTCGCTGGATGTTGACCCTGTGGACCTGTATTGATAGAAAAACCGCCATCTCGGGCCAGCACGCTTCTGCAGGAGCGAGGCTTGCCCGCGATATGGCCCGAATAGCCACCGCATATCCACAAGCGGCCCGCTATAGTTGGCAAGCCCGTCTTCGCAACGGATAATGCCCAGTTTTTCCACCTGCGCATCGAAGCGCCGCCGCGCCAGCGGTTGAAAGAGAAGACCATGAAAGACACCATTCGCCAGCTCATCCAGCAAGCCATCACCCAACTCGTCACCGAAGGTGTGTTGCCAGAAGGCCTGACGCCGGCGATCCAGGTAGAAAACTCCCGCGACAAGACCCACGGCGACTTCGCCAGCAACATCGCCATGATGCTGGCCAAGCCGGCCGGCATGAAACCACGCGACCTGGCGGAAAAAATCATCGCCGCCCTGCCCGCCGACGAGCAGGTCAGCAAGGCCGAGATCGCCGGCCCCGGCTTCATCAACTTCTTCCAGAACACCCAGGCCCTGGCCACCCGCCTGGACGCCGCCCTGGCCGACGCCCACCTCGGCGTGCGCAAGGCCGGCGCGTTACAGCGCACCGTGGTCGACCTGTCGGCACCGAACCTGGCCAAAGAGATGCACGTCGGCCACCTGCGCTCGACCATCATTGGCGACGGCGTGGCACGGGTCCTGGAGTTCCTCGGCGATACCGTGATCCGTCAGAACCACGTCGGCGACTGGGGCACCCAGTTCGGCATGCTGATGGCCTACCTGCAGGAAAACCCGATCACCAGCGACGAACTGTCGGACCTGGAGAACTTCTACCGCGCCGCCAAGCAGCGCTTCGACGAATCCGAAGAGTTCGCTGACCGCGCCCGCGGTCTGGTGGTCAAGCTGCAGGCCGGTGACGCGGACTGCCTGGAGCTGTGGACCAAGTTCAAGGACATCTCCCTGTCCCACTGCCAGAAGATCTACGAACTGCTGAACGTCAAACTGACCATGGCCGACGTGATGGGCGAAAGCGCCTACAACGACGACCTGATCAATGTGGTCAACGATCTCAAGGCCAAGGGCCTGCTGGTCGAGAGCAACGGCGCCCAGTGCGTGTTCCTCGACGAGTTCAAGAACGCCGAAGGCGAGCCGCTGCCGGTGATCATCGTCAAGGCCGATGGCGGCTACCTGTACGCCACCACCGACCTGGCCGCCGTGCGCTACCGCAGCGGCAAGCTCAAGGCCGACCGCGCGCTGTACTTCGTCGACCAGCGTCAGGCCCTGCACTTCCAGCAAGTGTTCGCAGTGGCCCGCAAGGCCGGCTTCGTGACCCATCCGATGGAAATGGAACACATGGGCTTCGGCACCATGAACGGCGCCGACGGCCGTCCGTTCAAGACCCGCGATGGCGGCACCGTGAAGCTGATCGACCTGCTGACCGAAGCCGAGGAGCGCGCCTACAGCCTGGTCAAGGAAAAGAACCCGGAACTGGCCGAGACCGATCTGCGCAACATCGCCAAGGTAGTGGGCATCGACTCGGTGAAATACGCCGACCTGTCCAAGCACCGCACCAGCGACTACAGCTTCAACTTCGACCTGATGCTGAACTTCGAAGGCAACACCGCGCCTTACCTGCTGTACGCCTACACCCGCGCCGCCGGTGTGTTCCGCAAGCTGGGCAAGGACTTCAGCGAAGTACAGGGCCAGATCACCCTCGAAGCCGCCCATGAGCTGGAACTGGCGGCCAAGCTGGCGCAGTTCGGCGAAGTGCTGAACGGTGTGGCCGACAAGGGTACGCCGCACATCCTGTGCACCTACCTGTACGACGTGGCCGGGCTGTTCTCCAGCTTCTACGAGAACTGCCCGATCCTCAGTGCCGAATCGCCGACGCAGATGCAGAGCCGCTTGCGCCTCACCGAGCTGACCCGTCGTACCCTCAAGCAAGGTCTGGAGTTGCTGGGCCTGAAAGTTCTGGAGCAAATGTAAGTTGGCTGCCAAGAAGAAACCTGCACCCAAGCGTGGCGCCAGCCGTTACCAAGCTCCTGCAAAGCAACCGATCCCGGGTTGGTTGTGGATGGCCATCGGTCTGGCCGTGGGTGCCTTCATCGTGTTCCTGATGAAGCTGGAGCCAGGCAAGGGCGGTGACAGCGTCAAGCGCGAGCGGCTGGAGCAACAGAAAACCACCAAGATCGCCGAGGCCAACAAGACCCCGCCGAGTCCGCAGCAACCGGTGAAGCCGAAATACGACTTCTACACCCTGTTGCCGGAATCGGAAGTGATAGTGCCGCCGGAAGCCGTGCCGGAAAAAACCCTGCCAACGCCGCAGACCGCGCCAGTGGTTCCGACCACGCCGGTGACCCCGGCGGAAGCGGCGAAGATCGACACCGCACGGGCCCAGGCAGCCCTGGCCGGTATCACCCCGCCGCCCGCGCCACCGGTGGCGCAGGTGGCGAAGGCCGCGCCGGTGACCAAGTTCTTCCTGCAGGCCGGTTCGTTCCGCAAGCAGGCCGATGCCGACAAGGTCCGCGCGCAGATCATCCTGCTGGGGCAATCGGTGTCCGTCGAGTCCGGCACCGTCAAGGACGAGACCTGGTACCGCGTACTGGTGGGCCCGTTCAGCAACCGCGAACAGCTGACCACCGCGCAGAAGCAATTGTCCGGCGCCGGTTTCAGCAACCTGCTGTTACAACAGCGCCAGAGCCGCTAAAGCGGCTGATCGCGAGCAAGCTCGCTCCTACAAGGCCTGTGCCAAACCTGTAGGAGCGAGCTTGCTCGCGATGGCGTCCTCACTGGCACCGCCTCCCCCAACAGCAAAGACCACTCGTCCCACAGCCCCCGCTGCAGTTGAAAAACCCCACGTCACCCCCATATGAGTTTCCATCAGGGCATTTTCGCCCCGCAGCGTGGAGACTCTCCCCTTGACCACCATCGTTTCAGTCCGCCGCCACGGCAAAGTCGTCATGGGCGGCGACGGCCAGGTTTCCCTCGGCAACACCGTGATGAAAGGCAACGCGAAAAAGGTTCGTCGCCTGTATCACGGCCAGGTCATCGCCGGCTTTGCCGGGGCCACGGCTGACGCCTTCACCCTGTTCGAACGTTTCGAAGGCCAGCTGGAGAAGCATCAGGGGCATCTGGTACGCGCCGCCGTCGAACTGGCCAAAGAATGGCGCACCGACCGCTCCCTCAGCCGCCTCGAAGCCATGCTCGCGGTCGCCAACAAGGACGCATCCTTGATCATCACCGGCAACGGTGACGTGGTCGAGCCGGAAGACGGCCTGATCGCCATGGGTTCCGGCGGCGCCTACGCCCAGGCCGCGGCCAGCGCCCTGCTGAAGAAAACCGACCTGTCGGCCCGCGAAATCGTCGAAACCGCCTTGGGCATCGCCGCCGACATCTGCGTATTCACCAACCACACCCAGACCATTGAGGAGCAGGATCTCGCGGAATAAGCCTGTTTCGGCCATCGCGCCACGGCATTCATTCTTGCTTGAGGACCGCCAATTACTATGCCCATGACTCCCCGCGAAATCGTCCACGAACTCAACCGCCATATCATCGGCCAGGACGATGCCAAGCGCGCCGTCGCCATCGCGCTGCGTAACCGCTGGCGCCGCATGCAGCTGCCTGAAGAGCTGCGTGTCGAAGTGACCCCGAAGAACATCCTGATGATCGGCCCGACCGGCGTCGGCAAGACCGAGATCGCCCGGCGCCTGGCCAAGCTGGCCAACGCTCCGTTCATCAAGGTCGAAGCGACCAAGTTCACCGAAGTCGGTTATGTCGGCCGTGACGTTGAATCCATCATCCGCGACCTGGCCGACGCTGCGATCAAACTGTTCCGCGAACAGGAAATGACCCGCGTCCGCCACCGCGCCGAAGACGCTGCCGAAGAACGCATCCTCGACGCCCTGCTGCCACCGGCGCGCATGGGTTTCAGCAACGAGGACGCCGCCCCGGCCCAGGACTCCAACACCCGCCAGCTGTTCCGCAAGCGCCTGCGCGAAGGCCAGCTGGACGACAAGGAAATCGAGATCGAAGTGGCTGAAATCAGCGGCGTCGACATCTCGGCTCCACCGGGCATGGAAGAGATGACCAACCAGCTGCAGAGCCTCTTCGCCAACATGGGCAAAGGCCAGCGCAAGAACCGCAAGCTCAAGATCAAGGACGCGCTCAAGCTGATTCGCGATGAAGAAGCCAGCCGCCTGGTCAACGATGAAGAACTCAAGGCCAAGGCCCTGGAAGCGGTCGAACAGCACGGCATCGTGTTCATCGACGAAATCGACAAGGTTGCCAAGCGTGGCAACTCCGGTGGCGTCGACGTCTCTCGCGAAGGCGTGCAGCGCGACCTGCTGCCGCTGATCGAAGGCTGCACCGTCAACACCAAGCTGGGCATGGTCAAGACCGACCACATCCTGTTCATCGCTTCCGGCGCGTTCCATCTGAGCAAGCCGAGCGACCTGGTGCCCGAGCTGCAAGGCCGCCTGCCGATCCGCGTCGAACTCAAGGCGCTGTCGCCGGAAGACTTCGAGCGCATTCTCAGCGAGCCTCACGCCTCCCTGACCGAGCAATACCGCGAGCTGCTGAAAACCGAAGGCCTGGTCATCGAGTTCCAGGCGGACGGTATCAAGCGCCTGGCGGAGATCGCCTGGCAGGTCAACGAGAAGACCGAGAACATCGGTGCCCGTCGCCTGCACACCCTGCTCGAGCGCTTGCTCGAAGAGGTGTCGTTCAGCGCCGGCGATCTGGCCAGCGCCCACAACGAAGAGCCGATCCGCATCGACGCCGCCTACGTCAACAGCCACCTGGGCGAATTGGCGCAGAACGAAGACCTGTCCCGTTATATCCTGTAACGAGCACGTCCCCACGGCCGCGAGCTTGCTCGCTGCCGTGGGGATTCCTTGTACAGACGGACCGCAGGCTGCCCCATGACCACTCGACTTCCCACCGCCATCAACCTGCACAAAGCCTCGAAGACCCTGACGCTGACTTACGCGCCAGACGAGGTCTATCACCTGCCCGCCGAGTTCCTGCGGGTGCACTCCCCCTCCGCCGAGGTCCAGGGCCACGGCAAACCCATCCTGCAATTTGGCAAGATCGACGTCGGCCTGACCAAGGTCGAACCGGCCGGTCAGTACGCACTGAAACTGACCTTCGACGACGGGCATGACAGCGGCCTGTTCACCTGGGACTACCTGTACCAGTTGGCGGTGCGTCAGGACGATCTGTGGAAGGATTATCTTGCTGAACTTCAAGCCGCCGGAAAGTCCCGCGACCCAAATGAGTCTATCGTCAAGCTGATGCTCTAGATCGGACCTCTGACGCTTTAGAGGGCATTTTCTAGATTCATCTGTTTGAATGCTGGGCTGCATGGCCAACGATTGGCCTGCTTGCGAAAAAAATTAAACTCGGGTAACCAATGGAGCTGGCAAGTTCCCTGCAGTGTTCTCTGAACAAAAAAGCAGTAATGCAGAATCAACGGTCACCCGAGCAGTAGTACCTGGCATCTTTGCTGTGTGACTACACAGCAGGTCCGGTACTCGTCTCAGGACAATGGAGCGTCGTAGATGAGTAACAAGAATAACGATGACCTGAAACGCCAAGCCTCGGAAAACACTCTGGGCCTGAATCCTGTCATCGGTTTACGTCGGAAAGATCTGCTTACCTCTGCTCGTATGGTGCTGACCCAGGCCATCAAACAACCGCTGCACAGCGCCAAACATGTGGCCCATTTCGGCGTCGAATTGAAGAACGTGATGTTCGGCAAATCGACGCTGCAACCGGAGAGCGATGACCGTCGCTTCAACGATCCGGCCTGGAGCCAGAACCCACTGTACAAGCGTTATCTGCAAACCTACCTGGCGTGGCGCAAGGAGCTTCACGACTGGATCGGCCACAGCAACCTCTCCGAACAGGACATCAGTCGCGCCCACTTCGTCATCAACCTGATGACCGAAGCCATGGCGCCGACCAACACCGCCGCCAACCCGGCAGCAGTCAAACGCTTCTTCGAGACCGGCGGTAAAAGCCTGCTCGATGGCCTCTCCCATCTGGCCAAGGACCTGGTGCACAACGGCGGCATGCCGAGCCAGGTCAACATGGACGCCTTCGAGATCGGCAAGAACCTGGGCACCAGTGAAGGCGCGGTGGTGTTTCGCAACGACGTGCTGGAACTGATCCAGTACCGCCCGGTGACCGAGCAGGTGCACGAACGCCCGCTGCTGGTGGTCCCGCCACAGATCAACAAGTTCTACGTCTTCGACCTCAGCCCGGACAAGAGCCTGGCGCGTTTCTGCCTGCGCAACAGTGTGCAGACCTTTATTGTCAGTTGGCGCAACCCGACCAAGGCGCAGCGCGAGTGGGGTCTGTCGACCTACATCGAAGCGCTGAAAGAAGCGGTCGACGTGGTCATCGCCATCACCGGCAGCAAGGACTTGAACATGCTCGGCGCCTGCTCCGGCGGCATCACCTGCACCGCACTGCTGGGGCACTACGCGGCCCTGGGCGAGAAGAAGGTCAACGCCCTGACCCTGCTGGTCAGCGTGCTCGACACTACCCTCGATACCCAGGTGGCGCTGTTCGTCGACGAGCAGACCCTGGAGGCCGCCAAGCGTCACTCCTATCAGGCTGGCGTGCTGGAAGGCCGGGACATGGCCAAGGTCTTCGCCTGGATGCGGCCCAACGACCTGATCTGGAACTACTGGGTGAACAACTACCTGCTGGGTAACGAACCGCCGGTGTTCGACATCCTGTTCTGGAACAACGACACCACCCGGTTGCCCGCGGCCTTCCACGGCGACCTGATCGAAATGTTCAAAAACAATCCACTGATCCGCGCCAACGCCCTGGAAGTGTGCGGCACGCCGATCGACCTGAAGCAGGTCACCGCCGACATCTTCTCCGTGGCCGGCACCAACGACCACATCACCCCGTGGAAGTCCTGCTACAAGTCGGCCCAACTGTTCGGCGGCAAGATCGAGTTCCTGCTGTCCAACAGCGGGCATATCCAGAGCATCCTCAACCCGCCGGGCAACCCCAAGGCGCGCTACATGACCAGCGAGGAGATGCCGGCCAACGCCGACGACTGGCAGGAAAACTCGACCAAGCACACTGACTCCTGGTGGCTGCACTGGCAGGCCTGGCAGGCGGAGCGCTCGGGCAAACTGAAAAAGACGCCGAGTATTCTCGGCAACAAGGCGTACCCAGCGGCCGAGGCGGCGCCGGGTACTTATGTCCATGAACGTTAACCGATAGCAGGCCTGTAGGAACGCGAGTCGCTTGCGGTAACGCTGCTGCGCAAGCGACTCTCTCCTGCAGGCAACGATTCCACCGACAGGGCCAAGGCATGCCTCAACCGTTCATCTTCCGCACCGTCGACCTGGATGGCCAGACCATCCGCACCGCGGTACGCCCCGGCAAGCCTCACTTGACGCCCTTGCTGATCTTCAATGGTATCGGCGCCAACCTGGAGTTGGTGTTCCCGTTCGTCCAGGCTCTGGACCCGGACCTGGAAGTCATCGCCTTCGACGTACCGGGCGTTGGCGGCTCCTCGACGCCGAGCCACCCCTACCGGTTTCCCGGCCTGGCCAAGCTGACCGCGCGCATGCTCGACTACCTCGACTATGGGCAGGTCAATGTGGTGGGTGTGTCCTGGGGCGGGGCACTGGCCCAGCAGTTCGCCTACGACTACCCCGAACGCTGCAAGAAACTGGTGCTGGCCGCCACCGCCGCAGGCGCCTTCATGGTGCCGGGCAAACCCAAGGTGCTGTGGATGATGGCCAGCCCGCGGCGCTACATCCAGCCCTCCCATGTGATCCGCATCGCCCCCCTGATCTACGGCGGCTCGTTCCGCCGCGATCCCAACCTCGCCGCCGAGCATGCCAGCAAGGTCCGCTCAGCGGGCAAGCTGGGCTACTACTGGCAGCTGTTCGCCGGCCTCGGCTGGACCAGCATCCACTGGCTGCACAAGATCCATCAGCCGACCCTGGTGCTGGCCGGCGACGACGACCCGCTGATCCCGCTGATCAACATGCGCATGCTGGCGTGGCGAATTCCCAACGCCCAGCTACACATCATCGACGACGGGCATCTGTTCCTGATTACCCGGGCCGAAGCCGTCGCGCCGATCATCATGAAATTCCTCGAGGAAGAACGACAACGGGCAGTGATGCACCCGCATCCGACACCGTTCAGCGGTGCGTAGCAAAAAGCGTCTGCCGACAGGATCGTCGCGCGCGCAGGATGGTTCAGGACCGACTATGGTGTTTGTCTTGGTGTGCTTGTTGATGGCTTGACGAAGGAGTGTTGAAGCATGCGAGACAAACCAACGGCGGGCTCGTTGCCCACGCCCGCCACCTACATCACTGCTCAGAGTGCCATCACCGGCCTGCGTGGCCGTGACTTGCTGTCGACTCTACGCAGCGTGGCCACCTACGGCCTGCGCAACCCGGTGCACAGCGCCCGCCATGCCGTGGCGCTGGGTGGCCAGTTGGGCCGTGTACTGCTGGGTGAAACACTGCACAAACCCAACCCCCAGGACAGCCGGTTCTCCGATCCGACCTGGAGCCTGAACCCGTTTTACCGACGCGGCCTGCAGGCCTACCTCAGCTGGCAGAAGCAAATCAAAAGCTGGATCGACGACAGCGGCATGAGCCTGGACGACCGGGCCCGCGCGCACTTTGCCTTCAACCTGCTCAACGATGCGGTGGCACCGTCCAACACCCTGCTCAATCCGCTGGCGATCAAGGAAATCTTCAACTCCGGCGGCAGCAGCGTGATCCGTGGCATCGGTCATCTGGTCGACGACCTGCTGCATAACAATGGCCTGCCCAGCCAAGTCACCAAACAAGCCTTCGAGGTCGGCAGGAACCTGGCCACCTCCCCCGGTTCGGTGGTGTTTCGCAACGAGCTACTGGAACTGATCCAGTACAAGCCGATGAGCGAGAAACAGTACGCCCGGCCCCTGCTGATAGTGCCGCCGCAGATCAACAAGTTCTATATCTTCGACCTCAGCCCCGCCAACAGCTTCGTGCAGTTCGCCCTGAAAAACGGCCTGCAGGCCTTCATGATCAGCTGGCGCAATCCCGATGTCCGGCATCGCGAATGGGGCCTGTCGAGCTATGTCGAGGCCGTGGAGGAAGCCATGAATGTCTGCCGGGCGATCACCGGCAGTCGTGACGTGAACCTGATGGGTGCCTGTGCCGGCGGCCTGACCATTGCCGCCCTGCAAGGCCACCTGCAAGCCAAGCGACAACTGCGCCGAATCTCCAGCGCCACTTACCTGGTCAGCCTGCTCGATAGCCAACTGGACAGCCCGGCGACCCTGTTCGCCGACGAACAGACCCTGGAGGCAGCCAAGCGCCGCTCCTATCAACGGGGCGTGCTCGACGGTCGCGACATGGCCAAGGTGTTCGCCTGGATGCGGCCCAACGACCTGATCTGGAACTACTGGGTCAACAACTACCTGCTGGGCAAGGAGCCGCCGGCGTTCGACATCCTCTACTGGAACAACGACAACACCCGGCTACCGGCTGCCTTTCATGGCGATCTGCTGGACTTCTTCAAGCACAACCCTATGGGTCATCCCGGTGGCCTGGAAGTGTGCGGCACGCCAATCGACCTGCAAAAAGTCACGGTCGACAGCTTCAGCGTCGCCGGGATCAACGACCACATCACCCCCTGGGATGCGGTGTATCGCTCGACCCTGCTGCTGGGCGGCGAAAAGCGCTTCGTGCTGTCCAACAGCGGACACGTGCAGAGCATCCTCAACCCGCCGAGCAACCCCAAGGCCAACTACGTCGAGAACGGCAAGCTCAGCAGCGACCCGCGAGCCTGGTACTACGACGCCAAGCACGTCGACGGCAGCTGGTGGACGCAATGGCTGGAGTGGATCCAGGAGCGTTCCGGCGCCCAGCGCGAAACCCTGATGACTCTGGGCAACCAGAATTACCCACCGATGGAGGCGGCGCCTGGCACCTACGTGCGCGTCCGCTGAATTTCCCCGCGCCGCGGCCCGAGGGTCGCGGCCTGACTGAACAACCAAGAAGACTGGATGAAGACCCGCGACCGGATACTCGAATGTGCCCTGCAGCTGTTCAATCACAAGGGCGAACCCAATGTCTCGACCATGGAAGTTGCCAACGAAATGGGGATCAGCCCCGGCAACCTCTACTACCACTTCCACGGCAAGGAGCCGCTGGTCCTCGGGCTGTTCGAGCGCTTCCAGAATGAGCTGACGCCCCTGCTCGATCCACCCGCCGATGTACACCTGGCTCCCGAAGACTACTGGCTGTTCCTGCACCTGATCGTCGAGCGCCTGGCGCACTACCGCTTCCTGTTCCAGGACCTGTCCAACCTGGCCGGACGCCTGCCGAAGCTGGCCAAGGGAATTCGCAACCTGCTCAACGCCCTGAAGCGCACCCTGGCCTCGCTGCTGGCCAGGCTCAAGGCTTCGGGGCAACTGGTCAGCGACACCCAGGCGCTGGGGCAACTGGTGGAACAGATCACCATGACCCTGCTGTTCTCGCTGGACTATCAGCGCATTCTCGATCGCGAGGGCGAGGTACGGGTGGTGGTCTACCAGATCATGATGCTGGTGGCGCCACATTTGCTGCCACCGGCAAAACTGGCCACCGAACAGATGGCCCTGCGTTACCTCGACGAGCACGATTGATCGGCCCCACAAGAACCCCACAAACAAAAACGCCCGACCTTTGCAGGCCGGGCGTTTTTGTATGTCCCGAAAAACTCAGGACTGACTGGTTGGCGTCGCTGGTGCTGGCGCGGCAGTCGGGGTGACAGCAGGGGTTGGCGCCACTGCGGAGTTCGCAGGGCTGACCGGTGCTGCCGGCTTGGCGGCAACCACTGGCTTCGGTGCTGCGGCCTTGGGTGCTACCGGTTTTTTCACTGCTGGTTTTTTCGCCGCCGGTTTCGCAGCGGGCTTGGCCGCTGGTTTTGCCGCTGGCTTGGCGGCTACTGGCTTGGCGGCAGGTTTTGCAGCCGGCTTGGCCGCCGCAGTTTTGGCTGCCGGTTTCGCGGCAGGCTTGGCTGCTGCTTTGACCGGAGCCTTGGCTGCCGGTTTGGCTGCTGCTTTAGCCAGAGGCTTGGCCGCCGGTTTGGCCGCTGCAGTCTTGGCCGCGATCGGAGTCACCTTGGCGCCTGTGAGTTTTTCGATCTGTTTGGTCAGGGTGTCGACCTTGCTGTGCAGCGCCTTCACTTCATTGCGGCTAGGCACGCCCAGACGCGAAATGGCACTGTTCAAGCGCTTGTCGAATGCACCCTCCAGCTCGTCCCACTTGCCCAGCGCGCGGTCCTTGACACCACTGATGCGCGATTTAGCCGAGCTCGCGGAGTCCTTGGCGGCGTCGACGGTTTTGCCGACAGCGCTTTTGGTGAGCTTCTCGGCTTTCTCGCCATCCTTGACCAGCGACTCGAAAAGCTTGCTGCCGTCAGTGTCGATTTTCGAGTACACGCCTAAACCAGCAAGCCAGATTTTACGGGAGTAGTCTTCGACCTTCCCGATCCACGAGCTGCCTTCTTTTTCAGTATTCTTTTTACCAGCCATCCCGTTCTCCTTAATGTTTACGCGCGACACGTTCGAGCAATGCCGTCAGCTCATCGAGCTTAGCAGAGAGTGTCTCAACGTCATGTTTAGACGGAATGCCGATGCGATTCAAGGCACTTGCGACGCGCGTGTCAAAAGCCTTCTCGACTTTATCCAGCTGCACTTCGACTTTGCCTTTGAGACTGGTGACATCCCCCTTCACGCTATCAATCTGACTGTTGGCGGCCTCAAGTTGTTCAGTCACAACTTTTTTGCCTTTCTTTTCAACAGTTTGACCGGCTTTAACGAGCTCTTGAAAGTACTCGCTGCCCTCCTGGCCGACCTTGGTGTAGGCACCCAGGCCTGCCAGCCAGATCTTGCGGGCATAGGATTTGACTTCACTCAGGGTGGTTGATGCAGCATCAACTTTTTTCTTCAGAATTGCTTTGGCCATGGTGCACCTCACGCGCAGAAGGTTTGAGGAACTGCCCGCAGGAAAGTGGGCTCATGCACAAAGTAGTGAGAAAAATTAGAATCGGCACCCTAACCAATGTCATAAAAAGGTGGAGGGGTTATTGGAGATAACCGGCTCGCCAGCGATGTTTTTCCAGGCGTCATGACCACACCCGAAATCACCGGCAAGCCGACTTCTGTGAAAGCGGCTCAGACCAGGGCTTTATCCAGCGCCTTTTCGATTTCCGACTTGATCATGCCGCTCATCGCAGACATCAACAGGCCCAGCTCGACATCCACCCTGATCGAATCGTCGCCCACCTGCACCGCACCTTTGACCCCCGAACGCTTGAGGTTCAGGGTATCGCCCGACCACTGCGGCTCCAGGCCATACTGATCGGCCAGTTTCTGCGCCAACTGGTCAGCCTTTTCGCGGGCTGCTTCCTTACCCAGGCCGTGGGCACGCTCAACACTAATACGGGCCATTGAATGACTCCTGTTTTATCGGGACTTGCCTGAAGCGTCTTGAGCTGCGCTGCGTCAAAACGCCCCGGCGCTTCACTATCTTACATTCAGCCTTGCCAAGACAAAGACCGCCACCGGGATTAGAATGTCCCGCATTCTCTTTTGGTGACAGCGATATGACTGATCAGCGCAAAGGCAGCGATGCCGAACCCACCACTCACTTCGGCTTCAAAAACGTTCCGGAAAGCCAAAAGGCGGAAAAAGTCGCTGAGGTGTTCCACTCGGTAGCCGCCAAGTACGACCTGATGAACGACGTACTGTCCGGTGGCATGCACCGCCTGTGGAAACGCTTCACGATCGAATTGTCCGGCGTTCGCCCTGGCAATCGCGTGCTGGACATCGCCGGCGGCACCGGTGACCTGACCCGCAAGTTTTCCCATCTGGTAGGCCCTACCGGCCAGGTAGTGCTGGCGGACATCAACGCCTCCATGCTCAAGGTCGGTCGCGACCGTCTGCTCGACAAGGGCGTGGCCGGCAACATCGAGTTCGTTCAGGCCGACGCGGAAAAGCTGCCGTTCCCGGACAACCATTTCGACGTCGTGACCATCGCCTTCGGCCTGCGTAACGTGACCCACAAGGAAGACGCCCTGCGCTCGATGCTGCGGGTGCTCAAGCCCGGTGGCCGCCTGCTGGTGCTGGAATTCTCCAAACCGACCAACGCCCTGATGTCCAAGGTCTACGACGCCTACTCGTTCGCCTTCATGCCGCTGGCCGGCAAGCTGATCACCAACGACTCGGAAAGCTATCGCTACCTGGCCGAATCGATCCGCATGCACCCGAACCAGGAAACCCTGAAGTCGATGATGGTCGAGGCCGGTTTCGATCGCGTGACCTACCACAACATGACTGCGGGCATCGTTGCCCTGCACCGCGGCATCAAGCCCTGATGTTGTTCAGCGGCCTGCTTGCCAGCGTCGAACACGGCCTCAACCGTGTACTGCGTCTCGACAGCACGGCTTTGCCACGCTTGCAGCATTTGAACGGCAAGGTCATCGCCGTCGATTGCCGCAGCCCGAGCGTGCAGCTGTTCGTCATTCCCAGCGATGAGGGCCTGACCCTCGCCACGCATTGGGCTGCCGACGCCGACTGCACCCTGCGGGCGCCGGCTTCGAGCTTGGTGCGCCTGGCCCTGAGCCAGGACAAGACTTCGGTGCTGCACAGCCCCGAAGTCGAGCTGGAAGGCGACAGCGGCGTGCTGCTGGAACTGGCAGCCATCCTCCAGGACCTGGAGCTGGACTGGGAGTACGAACTCTCGCGCTGGCTCGGTCCGGTGGCCACCCAGCTGTTCAGTGGCCATATACGCAGCCGCGCACGCTGGTATCGCCAGGGTTTCGCCAGCCTGAACCAGAACCTCGCCGAGTACCTGGCCGAAGAGTCGCGCACCCTGGTGGGCCAACGCGAGGCCGAAGCCCGTTTCAGCGAACTGGACCGGGTCAAGCTCGACCTGGAACGTCTCGAGGCGCGCTTCGAGCGCCTTTCCCGATCCCTTGACCCAAGCGATAACGCATGAAGCTGCTTGCCGTCCGCCGTTTGTTGCGCATCCAGCGCGTCGTGATCCGCTACCGCCTCGATGACCTGCTGTTCGCCCTGCCCCTGCCCTGGTTCCTCTTGGCACTGCGCTACGCCTTGCCCTGGCGCTGGTTCCCGCGCAAGCAACTGGAACTGACCCGCGGCGCCCGTCTGCGCCTAGCCTTGCAGGACCTGGGGCCAATCTTCATCAAGTTCGGGCAGATCCTCTCGACCCGTCGCGACCTGCTGCCCGAAGACATCGCCGACGAGCTGATGCTGCTGCAGGACCGCGTGCCGCCCTTCGATTCGAAGAAGTCGGTGGCGCTGATCGAGGAGCAACTGGGCAAGAAGATCAGCGATGTGTTCAGCCGCTTCGATATCGAGCCCCTGGCCTCCGCTTCGGTGGCGCAAGTCCACGCCGCCCAGCTCAAGAGCGGCGAAGAAGTGGTGGTCAAGGTCATCCGCCCGGGCCTCAAGCCGGTCATCGCCCAGGACCTGGCCTGGCTGTTCATCCTTGCCCGCGCCGCCGAAAAGGTCTCGGCCGACGCCCGCCTGTTGCACCCGGTGGATGTGGTCAGCGATTACGAAAAGACCATCTACGACGAACTCGACCTGCTGCGCGAAGCGGCCAACGCCAGCCAGCTCAAGCGCAACTTCGACGGTTCGCCGCTGCTCTACGTGCCGCAGGTCTACTGGGACTGGTGCCGACCGAAAGTGCTGGTCATGGAGCGTATCTACGGGATCCAGGTGACCGACCTGGCCACCCTGGCCGACCAGCGCACCGACATGAAAATGCTCGCCGAGCGCGGCGTGGAGATCTTCTTCACCCAGGTGTTCCGCGACAGTTTCTTCCACGCCGACATGCACCCGGGCAACATCTTCGTCAGCACCGTGCAGCCCTGGAGCCCGCAGTACATTGCCATCGACTGCGGCATCGTCGGCAGCCTGACCCCGGAAGACCAGGACTACCTGGCCCGCAACCTGTTCGCGTTCTTCAAGCGCGATTACCGGCGCGTGGCGCAGTTGCACATCGACTCGGGCTGGGTGCCGGCAGAGACCAAACTCAACGAATTCGAAGCGGCGATCCGTACCGTGTGCGAGCCGATCTTCGAAAAACCGTTAAAAGATATTTCCTTCGGCCAGGTGCTGATGCGCCTGTTCCAGACCGCTCGCCGCTTCAACATGGAAGTGCAGCCGCAGCTGGTGCTGCTGCAAAAGACCCTGCTGAACATCGAAGGCCTGGGCCGCCAGCTGTACCCGGAGCTGGACCTGTGGAACACCGCCCAGCCGTTCCTCGAACGCTGGATGCGCGATCGCGTCAGCCCGAAAGCCTTGCTGGGCAACCTGCACAGCCAGGTCGAGCAACTGCCGCACCTGGCCAACATGACCCGCGACCTGCTCGAACGCATGTCCCAGCCCCATGCCCAGGACCCTTCGCCATCCTGGAAACGGCGCAAGGACGACTGGTTCCTGCGTCTTCTCGGCGCGGCGCACTTGGGCGGTGGCGCTATCCTCGCGGCCGGCGGACCGCTGAACGAACTGGGTCACTGGCCGGCCGGCATCATGATGGCCGTGGGCTTGTATCTGGTCGTGCGCCGATAGCCAGCCGGGCTAGCGGCTGGCACACTGTTTCTCATCGCCGAGGCTCGACGAGCGCGTCGAGCCCTGTTGTCGGAGTCGAAGATGAAAGATTGGCTGGACGAGATCAAATGGGACGCTGACGGCCTGGTGCCAGCCATCGCCCAGGATCACAAGACCGGGCGAGTGCTGATGATGGCCTGGATGAACCGCGAGGCGCTGAGCCTGACTGCTGCCGAAAACCGTGCCATCTACTGGTCACGTTCGCGTGGCAAGCTATGGCGCAAGGGAGAAGAGTCCGGGCATGTACAAAAGCTTCATGAAATGCGCCTGGACTGTGATGCCGACGTCATCATCCTGATGGTCGAACAGATCGGCGACATTGCCTGCCATACAGGCCGCCAGAGCTGTTTCTACCGTGTCTATGAAAACGGCGACTGGAAAACGGTCGATCCGGTACTCAAAGACCCGCATGCAATATATCAAGCAGGACACTGAGCATGAGCGATACCCTGACCCGTCTGGCCCAGGTGCTGGAAGAGCGCAAAGGCGCCGCCGCCGACACTTCCTATGTCGCCAGCCTGTACCACAAGGGCCTGAACAAGATTCTGGAAAAAGTCGGCGAGGAATCGGTGGAAACCATCATCGCCGCCAAGGACGCCGCCAACAGCGGCGACTGCAGCGATGTGATCTACGAAACCGCCGACCTGTGGTTCCACACCATGGTCATGCTCGCCCAGCTGGGGCAGCACCCGCAGGCCGTTCTCGATGAACTGGACCGGCGCTTCGGTTTGTCCGGACACGCCGAGAAAGCCTCGCGTCCGTCCGCCTGAACATTATTTAGAGAGGAAACGCAGCATGGGCATTTTTGACTGGAAACACTGGATCGTCATCCTGGTTGTCGTAGTGCTGGTGTTCGGCACCAAGAAACTGAAAAACCTCGGCACCGACGTCGGCGAATCGATCAAGGGCTTTCGCAAGGCCATGAACGACGACGAAAAACCCGCCGAGCCTGGCGTGCCACCGACCGCCCAGCCTGCTCCGCCGGTCCAGCCGCAAAGCGCTCCGCTGAACCAGCCGCACACCATCGACGTGCAGGCGCAAAAAGTCGAAGAGCCGACCCGCAAAGACTCGTGAGCACTGAATAATGTTTGGTATCAGCTTCTCTGAACTGCTGCTCGTCGGCCTGGTGGCCCTGCTGGTGCTCGGCCCCGAGCGCCTGCCGGGCGCCGCGCGCACGGCAGGCCTGTGGGTCGGCCGATTGAAGCGCAGCTTCAATGCGATCAAACAGGAAGTTGAACGGGAAATCGGTGCCGATGAAATTCGTCGGCAACTGCACAACGAACACATTCTGTCGCTGGAACAGGAAGCGCGGAAGATCCTCAATCCGACCCAACAACAGCCGACACCGGTCGAGCCCGTGGCCGAGCAGAGCATTCATGCCCCCGCCGCGGCCCCTGAAGCGCCAGCCAGCGCGACCACGGCGAGCCCCACTGCCGCAACTGCACCGGCCGAACCGGCTGCGCCCGTGACAACGCCTGTCACGCCAGCCCCCCACGACCCTACTTTGCCGCCGCGAGCCCCATGAGCGATATTCCGGAAAACGACCAACATATGCCGCTGGTGTCGCACCTCACCGAGTTGCGCACCCGGTTGCTGCGCTGCGTGGCGGCGATCTTCCTGATCTTCGCCGGGCTGTTCGCCTTCACCCAGCAGATTTACACCATCGTCTCCACGCCGCTGCGCCAGTACCTGCCGGCGGGCGCAACGATGATCGCCACCGACGTGGCGTCACCGTTCCTGACCCCGCTCAAGCTGACAATGATGGTCTCGCTGTTTCTGGCGATCCCGGTGATCCTGCACCAGATCTGGGGTTTCATCGCCCCCGGCCTGTACAAGCATGAAAAGCGCATTGCCGTACCGCTGCTGGTCTCCAGCATCCTGCTGTTCTACATCGGCATGGCCTTCGCCTACTTCCTGGTGTTCCCGCTGATCTTCAAGTTCTTCGCCGCAGCCACCCCAGCCGGCGTGGAAATGATGACCGACATCACCAGCTACCTCGACTTCGTCATGACCCTGTTCTTCGCCTTCGGCGTGGCGTTCGAGATCCCGGTGGCGGTGGTGCTGCTGGTGTGGATCGGCGTGGTCGACGTCGCCTACCTGAAGAAGATCCGCCCGTACGTGATCATCGGCTGCTTCGTGGTCGGCATGATCCTGACCCCGCCGGACATCTTCTCCCAGACCTTGTTAGCCGTACCGATGTGGCTGCTGTTCGAGATCGGCATCCTGTTCGGCAGCCTGATCAGCAAGCGTGGCGACCATCCGGACGACCAGCCGGCGGAAGACCACAACGACCAGCCGCCAGCGACCCAAGCGTGAACCTGCTGCTTCTGGAAGAGGCCGACTTCATCGCGGCCGACCGGGTGATCCTGCGCGATCGCCGCCTGACCCACATGCAGGAAGTCCATCGTGCCGCGGTGGGCGACAGCCTGCGGGTCGGCCGTATCGGCGGCCTGATGGGCTCGGCCGAACTGCTGCGCCTGGAGCCCGGGGAGGCCGAACTGCAAGTCAGCCTCGACCAGCCACCGCCGACCAAGCTGCCCCTGACCCTGGTGCTGGCCCTGCCCCGCCCGAAAATGCTCCGGCGGGTGCTGCAAACCGTCGCAGCCATGGGCGTGCCCCGGCTGGTGCTGGTGAACAGCTACCGGGTCGAGAAAAGCTTCTGGCAAACCCCCTTCCTCGAACCCGAGGCGATTCGCGAGCAATTGATCCTCGGCCTGGAACAGGCCCGCGACAGCGTGCTGCCGGAAGTGGTCATCGAAAAGCGCTTCAAACCCTTCGTCGAAGACCGTCTGCCAGCGCTGGTCGAGGGCACCCTCGGCCTGGTCGGTCATCCCGGCCGGTACCCGGCCTGCCCTCGTGGCCTGGATGAGCCGGTGACCCTGGCCATCGGCCCGGAAGGCGGCTGGATCCCCTACGAGATCGAGTTGCTGGGCAAGTCCGGCCTGCAACCGGTACAGCTCGGCGAACGCATCCTGCGGGTCGAAACCGCCGTCACCGCCCTTCTCGCCCGCCTCTTCTAACTAGCCCCAC